>JAURMQ010000101.1 GCA_030830625.1 Flavobacteriaceae bacterium | reverse complement strand
TGCATCCATAAAAAGATTTATGGGCAACAAATTCTCCGAATCTTCTAAGGAATCCAAAACCGTAGCTTACAAAGTGGTTAAGGGAGACAACGACACCCCAAGGGTGGACATTGATGGACGTTTGTACACCCCTCAAGAGCTGTCTGCCATGATTCTTCAGAAAATGAAAAAAACAGCCGAAGACTATTTGGGTCATGACGTAACCGAGGCCGTCATTACGGTACCCGCTTACTTCAACGATGCTCAACGTCAAGCTACCAAAGAAGCCGGAGAAATTTCGGGGCTAAAAGTGCAAAGAATCATCAATGAACCTACTGCTGCGGCCTTGGCTTTTGGTTTGGATAAGAAAAGTGGAACCGAAAGTAAGATTGCCGTTTATGACTTGGGTGGAGGTACCTTCGACATCTCAATTCTCGAGCTGGGGGATGGCGTATTCGAAGTATTGTCCACCAACGGAGATACCCATTTGGGAGGAGATGACTTTGATCAAGTATTGATTGATTTCCTCGCCGACGACTTTATAAAAGCTGAGCAAATCGATTTGAGAGAAGATCCTATGGCATTGCAACGATTGAAAGAAGCTGCAGAAAAAGCCAAAATTGAATTGTCTTCTTCTCCTCAAACCGAAATTAACTTGCCCTATGTAACCGCTACGGCTTCGGGACCCAAACACTTGGTTACCACATTAACAAGAGCCAAGTTTGAACAACTTTCCGACGCATTGGTCAAAAGATCTATGGCCCCTGTCAAGAAGGCTTTGAGTGATGCTGGACTTTCTACGGGAGACATCGACGAGGTGATCTTGGTGGGAGGTTCTACTCGTATTCCGATCATACAAGAAGAGGTAGAAAAGTTTTTCGGTAAAAAACCATCCAAAGGAGTCAACCCCGACGAAGTAGTTGCCATTGGTGCTGCCATTCAAGGGGGTGTGCTAACGGGAGATGTAAAAGATGTTTTACTACTCGACGTTACTCCACTATCCCTCGGTATAGAAACCATGGGGAGTGTGATGACCAAGCTCATCGATGCCAATACGACCATCCCTACCAAAAAATCACAAGTCTTTTCTACCGCCGCCGACAATCAACCCTCGGTCGAGATTCACGTACTACAAGGAGAACGTTCGATGGCGTCCGATAACAAAACCATTGGGAGATTCCATTTAGACGGAATTCCTCCCGCTCCAAGAGGTACCCCTCAAATTGAGGTGACCTTTGATATTGATGCCAACGGATTAATCAATGTAAGTGCTTCTGATAAGGCCACAGGAAAATCACAAAACATCCGTATCGAAGCCTCTTCGGGTTTGACAGAAGAGGAAATCGAAAAAATGAAAAAAGAGGCCGAAGCCAATGCCGAAAGTGATAAAAAAGCTAAGGAAGAGGTGGACAAACTCAACAGCGCCGATCAAATGATTTTCCAGACGGAAAAGCAACTCAAAGAATTTGGAGATAAGCTTTCAGCCGACAAAAAAGCACCGATCGAAGCGGCTTTAGAAGAACTGAAAAAAGCCCATGAGACCAAAGATTTAAAGGCTATCGATGCCGCTTTGGAAAAAATCAATGAGGCTTGGAAAAACGCTTCTGAGGAAATGTATAAAGCTCAAGCTGAATCTGGAGCTGAGGCGGGAACACCCCCCCCCAATTCCGATGCCAAAAAGGATGCCAAAGACGGAGACGATGTCCAAGATGTGGATTTCGAAGAAGTGAAAGACTGATTCTGATTGAGGTTGAGGATACAAAACCTTCTGTTTGTTTCGAGCAGAAGGTTTTTTTATTTTAATTTGGAGTATGGAAAAAGAAAAAATACTTGAAATCTGCAATGCCTTGACAAAAGGCAATTTGATGGAGACTTTAGATATAGAGTTTGTGGACGTGGGAGAGGATTTTCTCTCTGCCCGTATGCCCGTTACTCCCAAAGTTCATCAGTTGGACGGTCTTCTGCATGGAGGGGCCACTGTGGCCTTGGCCGAAACGGTGGGCAGTGCAGCGGTTTCTGTGTTGAATCGCGATCCCAAAATTTCAACCGTAGGGATCGAAATATCAGCCAATCATGTCAAAAGCGTTCGAAGCGGATATGTAACCGCTACGGCAAAACCGCTTCACTTGGGAAAAACCCTCCAACTATGGGAGATCAGAGTGGTTGACCAGGAAGAGAACCTAATCTCTCATTGTAAATTATCTACCTTTTCTCGACCCAAAAAATAGATGAATCATCCCCATTTAGCACAAGTTTTTGGAAAGTTATTGACCCACAACCAAGCTTTTGTTTTTTACCGATTACCCAATACCAAAACGGTTCATTGTTTTTATCAAAAGGAGGATACACTTCATCTCACTTCAGATATAAAAGTGAAGGGCTTTGTCATGAGTCGTTTCCAAAATCCGCTTCCCACGGCCTATATTCCCAGCAAATATCAAATGCAATTTGAGTATGAAGCTCAACCGTTTAAAAGGACGCCGGCAGCTCTTTTAACTTCGGCTGAAGACAAAACTACTTATATAAATATAGTAAAAAAGACTCAAAAAGCCATTACCTCGGGGCAGCTCAAAAAACTGGTCGTGGCGAGAAATATTTTGACGGAAGAAAAGGCAGATGCCTTACAATTGTTCACTCATTTGTTGTCGCTTTATCCCAATGCTATGGTTTATTTTTGGCATCATCCCAAAGCCCAAACATGGGTGGGCGCTACTCCAGAACAGCTATTTTCGATTCGCTCAGGCCAGCTGACGACTATGGCTTTGGCAGGAACTTTACCCTACAATGAGCAGGAACAATACCACTGGGGCGAAAAAGAAATGACAGAACAGCGTTGGGTCAGAGAGAGCGTTCAAAAAGATTTGGAAAGTCTTTTTGAATCGAAAGAGGTTCAATGCTCTGAAACCTTTACCCGAAGGGCAGGCCATTTGGTTCATTTGTGTAATGAGTTGACGGTCGATGTCCAGAAAATTGAAATCGCAAGACTGATTCAAAAGCTTCACCCTACGCCTGCCGTAGGAGGTATTCCCGTCGGAGAAGGATTGCGTTTTCTCGCTGCAAACGAAAAGCTTGATCGGGCTTTTTATGCGGGATTCTTGGGCCCAGTGGGGGGAGAAGATGAAATCGATTTGTATGTAAATTTGCGTTGTGCACAGATGGTCGGAGAGCGACTTCTTCTGTATGTAGGGGCGGGCATAACTTCTGATAGCGTGCCCGAAAAGGAATGGGAGGAAACAGAAAACAAAGCCAAAACTTTATTGGCAGCTCTTTGATGTATAAGAGCAATGAATCCCTTTGGTTTTGTATTTTTGTAAGGCTATGAAAATGAAAACCTCAAGGAATGTAGCGGTTAAATATCCAGAGATTCCTTTGGCCCAAACCATTGTACAGCTTTGTGAATTGAAAGACATCCGTAATATTGTAATATGTGCGGGTTCAAGAAATGCCCCATTGACCAACGGTTTCGTAGAAAACCCTTTCTTTCAGACCTATAGCATTGTCGATGAGCGTTCAGCGGCATTTTTTGCCATGGGTATGGCCCAGCAGCTTCAAACACCCACAGCAGTAGTCTGTACATCGGGCTCTGCTTTACTCAATTTTTACCCTGCCGTAGCGGAAGCTTTTTACAGTAATATTCCATTGGTGGTTATCTCTGCCGATAGAATGCCCCACCGCATTGATATTGGCGACGGTCAAACCATACAGCAAAAGGGAGTTTTTGAACCTCATTTGGTCGATTTTGCCTATTTGTCTCCGGATGTAATCCATGCTACCCAAACTTTGTTGGATTCTCTCCACCAGAAGTTGATTCCTCACCAGGCCACCCCAAAGGAAATAGAAGAAAAGCAAAAGCGGGTTCAGGAAGACAATGAAAAGCAAATCAATGCAGTTTTAAATGGTGCTCGAGTGAAGAGGGGTCCTGTTCATTTGAATGTTCCTATGGAAGAACCGCTATACGGAATGACTTCAGTTCCCATAGCGATCAAAACTCATGCGCAACCGATCCAACCGATTGTGACAGTTGATTTTGAAAAGATCAAAAAACAATGGCAGAAGGCCCGTAAAAAAATGGTTTTGGTCGGGGTGAATCATCCCAATGCGGTTGATGAAAAATGGTTGAGGGTTATCGATTCGGACCCCTCGGTAGTATTGATGACCGAAACAACTTCTAATTTGTATTTGCCCAATTCTATCGATTCTATTGACTCCCTGATTGCTCCTTTAGAACAGAGAGATACCGAATTTTTTAATACACTTCAACCCGACCTTTTATTGACATTTGGTGGGATGGTGGTTTCGAAGAAAATCAAGAAATTTTTAAGAAATTTTTCCCCCCAGGAGCACTGGCATGTTGACCCTTATAAGGCCTATGACACTTATTTTTGTTTGAGTCAACATTTTTCAATGGATACGGATCATTTTTTCTCCAATTTATTTGAAGATCCCTTGGAGGGAGAAAGTGATTATAAATCAACGGTTTTGAATCAATATCACCAACAACAAATTCTTGGGAATGCCTATTTGGCGCAAACCCCTTTTTCTGATTTGAAAGCATTCGAAATTATTTTTAAGAGTCTTCCAAAGGGGCTTCATCTTCAGTTGGCCAACAGTTCCACGGTGCGCTATGCTCAGCTTTTTGAAATGCCAAAGGGTACTGAAGTTTTTTGTAATCGAGGTACGAGTGGTATTGACGGTTCTACGGCCACTGCTGTGGGTGCAGCTTTGATCAATCAAAACCCCTGTGTATTGGTCACGGGAGATCTCAGTTTTTTCTACGACATCAATGGGCTTTGGAATAATTACATCCCGTCAAATTTTAGAATCATTTTGATCAATAATGGAGGGGGAGGAATTTTTAGAATTCTACCTGGGGAAAAGGACAGCCCCAAATACGATACTTATTTTGAAACCATTCATGATAGAGATGCCCGACAACTTGCCAAGGCTTTTGGTTTGAAATACAGTGTTGTAAAAACCAAAACGGGATTGCGATGGGCTTTGAACCGTTTCTTCTCTCCCTCACAAGGTCCGAAAATCTTGGAGGTAAAAACCCCGAGGAAAATCAACGACAGTATCTTGTTAAGATACTTTAAAGCCATGCAAAAGTCTTAAATTTGAATTTAAATATATCTGATGAAAAACATTAAATGGGAAAGTCTGGCAGAATACAGCGACATTAAATTTGAGTGGTTTGAAGGGGTGGCCAAGATCACCATCAATCGCCCCGAAGTGTACAATGCCTTTCGTCCAGAGACCAACAACCAGATGCTGGAGGCTATGGACGTTTGCCGCGAACGCAATGACATCGACATCGTAGTTTTTACGGGTGCTGGAGACAAGGCTTTTTGCAGTGGAGGAGATCAAAACGTAAAGGGAGTTGGTGGATATGTAGGGGAAGACGGTGTACCGAGATTGAATGTTTTGGATTTACACAAACGGATTAGAGAATTACCCAAGCCTGTAGTGGCGATGGTGAATGGCTATGCCATAGGAGGGGGTCATGTTTTGCATGTGGTTTGTGATTTGACCATTGCCAGTGAAAATGCCATTTTTGGACAAACCGGCCCTAAGGTAGGAAGTTTTGACGGTGGTTTTGGTTCTTCCTATTTGGCGAGACATGTAGGACAAAAGAAAGCCAGAGAGATTTGGTTCCTTTGTCAACAATATTCGGCAGATGAAGCTGAAAAAATGGGATTGGTGAATAAAGTAGTGCCCTTAGACCAATTGGAAACCACTGTTTTGGAGTGGTGCAAGATGATGCAAAAAAGAAGTCCACTTGCGTTGCGGATGATCAAGAGGTGTTTGAATGCCGAATTGGACGGCCAACATGGAATCATGCAATTGGCTGGAGATGCGACTTTGATGTATTATCTTATGGATGAAGCTCAGGAAGGTAAGAACGCTTTTCTGGAAAAAAGAGACCCCAATTTTAAACAATATCCTAAGTTTCCTTAATCTTTGAGAACCCCATTTTCAGTTTGGTTGGCCACGGCACGATTAAGAACCCTCCCGCTTTCGGTCTCAGGGATCATTACGGGCAACGCCATTGCGGCCAAAGATGATGTCTTTTCAGTCACTGTTTTTGCACTCTCTTTGTTGACCGCTATTGCTTTTCAAATCATTTCGAATTTTGCCAATGATTACGGAGATGGAGTTAAAGGAACCGACAATGAGGACAGATTGGGTCCTGAGCGAACTTTTCAACAAGGATTACTTACTGCCCAGGCCCTTAAGAAAGGAATTGTGATTTCGGCTTTGGTCTCCATTGCACTGGCCCTATCACTGATCTGTGTTTCTTTGGGTTGGAGACAATTGCTGATTTCTCTTTTCTTTTTGATTCTTGCCTTAGCTGCTGTTTGGGCTGCTATCAAATATACTGTGGGTCAAAATGCCTATGGGTATTCAGGACTGGGCGACTTGTTTGTTTTTCTTTTTTTTGGGTGGGTCAGCGTCATAGGAGCCTATTATTTACAAACCCAAACGGTTGATCTTAGCATATTTTTTTTGGCAACAACCATAGGGCTGATGTGTGTAGGTGTTCTCAATCTGAATAATATGCGGGATGTTGTCAACGACAAAAAGTCGAATAAAATTACTTTGGTTGTCCTTATGGGAAGTCGAAACGCAAAGTATTATCATTATATATTGATTTTGATCAGTGCTGTATTCCTGTATTTAGGGATGGAATCGGCTGGGGGGATAGCCCCCGCTGTTTCATTTTTGATTTCACTTCCTTTATTGATTCACCTTTTTCAGGTGAACAAAATAAAAGAATCCAAAGCATATGATCCTTTGTTGAAGCAATTGGCCTTGTCCACTTTCTTGATCTCCTTAGTTCTTTTTTTTATTTTTTCGATCTATCGATGAAAGCGCATTACAAAAGATATGTTTTGAAGTTCAAACGCCCTGGGGGTACTTCCAGAGGGGTAATGAAGGAAAAGGAAACCTGGTTTTTGTATTTGAACGACGGACATAAAACAGGCATAGGAGAGTGCGGACTTTTTAGAGGCCTGAGTTTTGACGATCGACCAGATTATGAAGATCAGCTCAGGGCATTGTGTAACCGAATCAATCAAAAAAAGGAGGTATCTCTTGAATCTCTTCGATCTTTTCCTTCAATCCAAATGGGATATGAAATGGCTTTGTTGTCTCTAAAGTCGGACGACCCTTTTCAGCTATTTCCTTCAGCTTTTAGTCGAGGAGAAGGTAAAATCCTCATCAACGGTTTGGTTTGGATGGGGGAGCGTTCTTTCATGAAATCACAAATTGAAGAAAAAATCGCCCAAGGGTTTGATTGCATTAAGTTAAAAATTGGCGCCCTTGATTTTAATGAAGAATTGTCTTTGTTGGAACACATTCGAAAATCGTTTAGTCCAGAGCAAATGATGCTGAGAGTAGATGCCAATGGTGCGTTTGCTGCAGCAGTCGCTATGGATTACTTAAACGCTTTAAACCCTTTAGGGATTCATTCTATCGAACAACCCATTGCGGCTGGACAAACATTTGCTATGCGTGATTTGTGTAGCGATTCGCCCATTCCCATCGCTTTGGATGAAGAGCTGATTGGAGTCGTAGAAAAGAAAGATAGGGAGCTGCTGTTAGATCAAATCAAGCCTCAATACTTGATTCTGAAACCTTCACTTTTGGGAGGATTTCAATCTTGTGAACAATGGATTGAATTGGCGAGTGCCCGCTCCATTGGGTATTGGGTGACCAGTGCTCTGGAAAGTAATATCGGCCTGAATGCTATTGCCCAGTGGACTTTTTCTCTAAGGGAAGTCCATCACCAAGGGTTGGGTACGGGGGGCTTGTTTAGTAATAATTTCAAGTCCCCTTTGGAAGTTTCACAAGGCTATCTTACTTTTAACGCCAATGATAATTGGGAAATTCCAATAGTATGAGATTTTTAGAACAGATCCCAACCCCAAAAAAATCTTTTTCAGTTTACCTTAAGGGATTCCTGGTCTTTATTTTCTTTCATTTCGTAGGGCAAATTCCTTTGTCTTTGTACCTCATTTCAATGTCCCATTCAACGGAGGATTTTTCGGATCAGTTTGATTTATTGTCCAAGCTTCCTTCAAACACGAGTCTATTTTTACTTTTGTTGCCTTTTGTCATTACACTTCCTTTTATCTACTGGGTCGTTACCCGCCTCCATGGTCGGAGTTTCACTTCATTGATCACGAGTAGGAACAAGACCGATTTCAAAAGAATCCTTTTTTCTTTTTTATGGTGGGGAGGGATTTCCGCGGCATTGATTATTGTCGATTACAGTCTGAGTCCGGAACATTATAAGTGGAATTTCAAACCTCTTGATTTTTTCATCCTATTTTTGATCAGCATCGTAATGATTCCCATACAAACCTCTGTAGAGGAACTCATTTTTAGGGGGTATTTGATGCAAGGCTTTGGAGTGCTTTTCAAAAATAGATGGTTACCGTTAGGGGTCACCTCAATACTTTTTGGACTGTTACACCTTTGGAATCCCGAGGTGGATAAGTTGGGGATTCATTTGGTATGGTATTACATTGGAACAGGCTTGTTTTTAGGGATCATTACATTGATGGATGAGGGAATTGAGCTCGCCTTGGGATTTCATGCGGCCAATAATTTGGTTACGGCATTATTAGTGACCGCTTCTTGGACTGCTTTTCAAACAGAATCTTTACTCATTGATCACTCAGAACCTACCTTGGGTAAAGAACTCATCATTACCTTAGCAGTGGTATATCCCTTGCTTGGATTTATTTTTGCTAAGAAGTACAAATGGAAAAATGCAATGAGACAATTAACGAACAAATTTTGAATGAAAACACCGCATTATACCAAAATTCATAATCGATTTAAACTCAATGGCTACAATTTTTCTGCAGGAGAATTGAAAGACATCGGCTACGATTTCATCAAAGAGGGGGTTCCGTATGAGAATGTTTTGGGGAGATTCATAATGGATTGGATGGATAAGGAGGATTTCATCAATGTAAAAACTTCGGGTTCAACGGGTACTCCCAAAATGATTCGAATTTCCAAACAAGCCATGGTGAAATCTGCCATTCGAACAGGAAATTTTTTCAATGTCGAAATTGGGGATACTGCATTACATTGCTTGCCAGCCGATTTTATTGCCGGAAAAATGATGCTGGTTCGTGCTATGATATTGGGACTTTCATTAGAACTGGTTCAACCCACTTCAGATCCGATAAGAGACCTTTACAAGCCGTATGATTTTGTCGCCATGACACCCATGCAAGCCCATAACAGTTTGGATAAATTGTACCAAATCAAAACCCTAATCATCGGAGGGGCCCCCATTAGTCCTGATTTAAATGAAAAATTGGTCTCCCTTCATAACAACTGTTATGAAACCTATGGGATGACAGAGACGATTACCCATATTGCAGCTTCAAAACTTTCGATTCCCAAAAAACCTTTTCAGGCATTGGAGGGAATCCATCTCAGAAAAGATGAGCAGGGTTGTCTATTGGTGGATGCACCCGATATTATGGATAAGTTGATTTATACGCATGATTTGGTTGAAATGCACACCAAAGATACTTTTACCTATTTGGGGAGAAAAGACAATGTGATCAATAGTGGTGGGGTTAAAATTTCTCCTGAAGTTACCGAACGCAAGCTGGCTCACCATGTAAAATCTCCATTTTTCTTATACGGTATTCCCGATAAAACCTTGGGTCAAAAACTGGTTTTGATCGTTGAGGGAAGTAAAGATCAGACAACTGAGGTTGAAAATCAAATCAAATCCTGTACCTCTTTGGAAAAGTTTGAAGCCCCTAAATCTATTTATTTTGTTTCTAAAATACTAAAAAATAACGGTAAGTATTTGAGAAACAAAACTGTAGAGGTTTTTGAAATTGCTTAGACTTGAAGTATTCCCATATTGAATTTCCGGTCGAGGGCAGAAGAGTTGGCAGCTTCTATTCCTATACTGATCCATTTTCGGGTTTCTAAGGGATCGATAATGGCATCGGTCCACAATCGTGCAGCAGCATAATAGGCTCGAGTTTGATTGTCATACCGAGATTTGATTTCTTCAAGGAGTTTCTTTTCTTTTTTTGGATCTATGTTTTCTCCTTCTTTTTTGAGTTTTGATTTTTCAATTTGGAGCAGGACTTTCGCCGCTTGATTCCCTCCCATTACAGCTATTTTAGATCCTGGCCAGGCTACGATCAGACGAGGATCGAAAGCTTTACCACACATGGCATAATTTCCAGCACCGTTGGAATTTCCGATGATAACGGTAAATTTGGGCACCACAGAATTGGCCATAGCATTGACCATTTTGGCACCGTCTTTAATGATGCCGCTGTGTTCTGCTTTACTGCCCACCATAAAGCCAGTAACGTCCTGAAGAAAAACCAGTGGTATTTTACGTTGATTACAATTGGCGATAAACCGTGTTGATTTATCCGCCGCATCTCCATAGATGACGCCGCCAAACTGTGTTTCTCCATTTTGATCTTGCACCATTTTCCTTTGATTGGCAACAATGCCTACTGCCCATCCATCAATTCTCGCAAAACCGGTGATTATGGTTTTACCGTAATCCGCTTTGTATTCGTCCATTGAATCGTGGTCGATCAATCGGTTGATGATTTCATAAGTGTCGTAGGGAACAGTCTTGTCGGTTGGCAATAGGGCGTATATGTCTTCTTCTTTATACTGGGGGAGTATCGCCTGTGTTCGATTAAAGCCCGCTTTGGGTTGATCCCCAATTTTATGCATTAAAGCTTTGATTCGGTTGAGGGCATCCTTATCGTCCTTGGCTTTGTAATCGGTAATACCGCTGATTTCTGAATGTGTAGTCGCTCCTCCTAGGGTTTGATTGTCTATTTCTTCACCAATAGCTGCTTTTACGAGATAGCTACCGGCTAAGAATATACTGGCTGTTTTGTCAACGATTATGGCTTCGTCAGACATGATGGGTAAATAGGCACCACCGGCGACACAACTGCCCATAACTGCGGCGATTTGGACAATTCCTTCACTGCTCATTTGAGCATTGTTTCTGAAGATGCGTCCAAAATGTTCTTTATCCGGAAAAATTTCATCTTGTCGAGGGAGAAATACCCCTGCGCTGTCCACCAAGTAGAGGATAGGGATTTTATTTTCAAGGGCAATTTCTTGAGCACGTAAGTTTTTTTTGGCACTGATTGGAAACCATGCCCCAGCTTTTACGGAAGCATCGTTGGCAACAATTACGCATAGTTTTTGGGAGACATACCCCATAATCACGATTACTCCACCAGAGGGACATCCGCCTTCTTCTTCATACATTTCGTAACCAGCCAAAGCACCGATTTCGATACTTTTCGACGGATCGTCCAGCAGATAATTGACCCGCTCACGAGCAGTCATTTTTCCTTCTGAACGAATTTTTTCCAGTTTTGCCTTACCTCCACCCAATTTGATTTGGGCTAATATTTGATACAGTTCAGAGACCAATATTTTGTTTTGGTCTTTGTTTTTCTCCAAGGCGAGTGCTGTTTTTTCCCCCAATTTTTTTGAATTCATTTATTGCAAAGATATATTGTGAGGCTTTGCGAATCACAATTTTTATGATTTTGTTATCATTAAAGGGTCATTTGACAAGAATTATTTTTTTTGGGGAGGCATACATGTTGAGTAATATTACTGTTTAAAGATCAACTTTCAAAAAATGTTGCTTCATAAAAGAGTCGTAAAAACGGTCACGGCTAAGGACATTAGGATTTCTTTTCCATCAAAAAATTTCCAGCAATACCAAAGGTGTTGATCGTTTTAGGACTTCCTACCCGTCATTTCTTCGGGTTTTACCCATTGGTCAAACTCTTCGGCGGTCAGGTAGGCTAACGAAAGTGCAGCCGCTTTGAGCGTAGTTCCTTCGAGGTGTGCTTTGTTGGCAATTTCTGCCGCTTTGTAATAGCCTATTTTTGTGTTCAAGGCGGTAACCAACATTAGGGAATTGTTGAGCAGTTCATCGATACGATGGTGATTGGCTTCTATACCTACCACACAATGGTCTGTAAAACTGACACAAGCATCTCCAATGAGTTGGGCAGACTGTAATAAATTGGCTGCCATAACGGGTTTAAAAACATTTAACTCATAATGTCCTTGAAGTCCTCCTACACTTATGGCAACATCATTCCCCATGACTTGAGCGCAGACCATGGTCATGGCCTCGCATTGAGTAGGGTTCACTTTACCCGGCATGATGGAGCTTCCAGGTTCATTGGCAGGAATATTAATTTCTCCAATTCCGGAACGGGGTCCCGAGGACATAAGACGAATGTCGTTGGCTATTTTATTGAGGGAAACGGCCAATTGTTTTAAAGCACCATGGGTTTCTACAAGTGCATCATGAGCGGCTAAGGCCTCAAACTTATTATCGGCAGTTACAAAAGGCAATCCAGTAAATTGGGCAATGTAATTTGCTACATTTTCGGCATACCCCTCAGGGGTATTGATGCCTGTGCCTACGGCTGTTCCTCCAAGGGCTAATTCAGACAGATGAGGTAAGGTGTTTTTAAGGGCCTTAATGCCATGATGGAGTTGTGAGACATAGCCAGAAAATTCTTGACCTAAGGTCAGTGGAGTGGCATCCATCAAGTGGGTTCGACCTATTTTGACAACCGACTCAAAGGTTTTGACTTTTTCAGATAGGGCATTTTTTAATTTCTCCAACCCTGGCAGTGTGTTTTCTACAATCTTTTTATAGGCTGCAATGTGCATACCAGTGGGAAAGGTGTCGTTGGAGGATTGAGATTTGTTGACATCATCGTTGGGCGTTAAGGTTTTTTCTCCTTCGCCCAATTGGTTTCCCTCCAATACATGGGCGCGATTGGCAATGACTTCATTGACGTTCATATTGCTTTGGGTACCTGAACCCGTTTGCCAAATCACCAAAGGAAATTGATCGTCCAGTTTTCCATCCAAAATTTCGTCACAAACTCGAGCAATGAGGTCTCTCTTATTTCGCTCCAAAATCCCTGCATCACAGTTGGTAAAAGCAGCAGCTTTCTTCAGATAGGCAAAACCATAAATGATTTCAAAGGGCATGGAGGCGGATGCACCAATTTTAAAATTGGATCTAGAGCGTTCGGTTTGAGCGCCCCAGTAGGCACTAGAGGGAACTTTAACTTCTCCTAAGGTGTCTTTTTCAATACGATAGTCCATGCTGAAATCAATTAGTTTTTACAAAAATAAGTCTTTTGTTTGAGGCTGTTGAAATAAAATTGAGCGTTACTTTATAAGAAAAAGAAAAAGCTGTAAATTTGAATCAGAATTTTAGATCATGTTTGAATTTGACCAGTACTTAGGATTTCTTGCTTTCTTATCGATTTTAACCATCGGTTTTTGGTTGATGATATTTCTTTTGACCTTTGTCATTCCTTATTGGTTGTTTGGGGCTTTGATGGAATATCTAAAAGACCGAAGGGAAAAAAGCAAATCGTAGTTCTTTAAAACCCAAAATCTCCATCTCCACCATCTCCGTTGCCACTTTGGCTTCTTCTTTTGGTATCGTTGTCCCTTTGATTGACTCTATAGGTTAGTGAAAGATTAAACGAAGGTAAACTTCTTCTATACTCTCCGATATTGATAAATGAAGGCGTAAAGTTTTCTGATTCGAATTTGCCTGTATTGAATACATCACTTACCCTGAAAGAGATCGTACCTTTCTTCTTGAGAATTTCTTTATTGAAGGCCGTACTGGTATAAACATTCCCCTTGCTTTTGGATTGGGCCGTTTCTCTTGGACCTCTGTAATAGAGTTGAAATTGCCAATCGATGTCTTTGAAAATGGTAAATTTTGTATTGACCCTAGAGAACCAACTCAAATTGGTTCTGCCGAGATCGGTTCCTTCATAGAATCCTATGGTTTCAGAATTGAATAGATTGAAGTTGGCAAAGATTCTTGATTTTCGGGAAGGGTTATAACTCAAAGTAAATTCAAACCCTGTTCGGTTATTTTCGGCCAAATTGATTGGATTTCTTATGATGATGGGTACTTCTACCTCAACGATATCGGGATTGTTTTCGTCTGCCTTTTCACTGATGATCACTGTTTCTCCACTGTCTTCAGAAATAAAAGTGAATACATCAGTCGATTTTTGGTAATAGATAGAGGTGTTGAACGTCACTTTTTCCCATCTTTTGAGATACCCCACATCGATGGTATTGGAATAACTGGGATCCAGATCTGGATTTCCTTGGAAAAAGTTGGCAGCACTCGATCGAGAAGGGAAGGGATTTAGATACCTTCCTCTGGGTCTTGAGATTCTTCGGCTGTAGCCCAAAATGATGCTTTCTATATCACTGAACTCGTAGGACAAATTAATGGTCGGAAAGAATTTGGTATAGTTCTTTTCATTGAAATCATTGATGGAGCGCTGATCGACCACAATTTTGGAGTCTTCCATTCTGAGTCCCAGAAGGAAAGAAAAGTCCTCAAGTTTTTTTCCAAATTGGGAGTATAATGCATTGACGTGTTCTTTATATACTAAGACGTTCGACAAATTATTATTAACCTCGAAAATAGTACTTTGTTGCTGTTGTAACACTTCGTAATCATTTTGTTGATTGGAAAAAAATCCTCGATATCCAAATTCGAATTGGGTATCCTTGTCTAGAGGAAGAACATAGTCGGCTTGTAGCAATATTCTTTTTTCACTTTCAAGCTGGTTTACTTTTTCGTCTCGGTTTGTAAGGTTATAGTCAATGTCGGCATTTTCTTTTTCCTCATTTTCTTCATATTGAAAAACAGCGGTAAACTTTTGTCCTTCTTCATCTATTTCAGAATCGAAATTCAAACTGATTTGACGGGCATCGTCTTTGTCGGATTCGATCTCAATAAGAGTAGTCTGTTCAATGATATTACGGTTGGAGTCCATCCTATCCAATACATTTTTGGTGTAGTCCTCTCCGCTTCTGTCGCGTACAAAACCACTGAGTATCAGAGAAGTTTTTTCCTTAAAATAGTATTCGAATCCCAAACTGGAAAAGAAACTGAAATTCTCACCTTCGGGTTCTCTCAATTCATCAACAAATGTACTGGGCTTGTCTCCGTTAAAGTATTCATTTTGATTGAAGACCTTTCCTATAGAAAGACTTTTGCTGTAGGAGTTGGTAGAAAAGATATTGAATTTATTTTTCCGTACGTTGATGTTGGCAGAGCCCCCATAGTTGGAGGGAATATCGTCAGAGTAGGTTTGTCCTGTATTGGCTACAAAGTTTCCGTTAAACCCTAATAGCTCTTGTTTTTTGAGTATGATGTTTAGGATTCCTGCGGTACCTTCGGCACCATAACGGGCAGAAGGAGAGGTAACAACTTCTACTTTTTCAATGGATTCGGCAGGGAGTTGTTGTAAACCTTGTGGGCCCGAAATTCCAACCAAACCAGAAGGTTTTCCGTTGATTAAGATTCTTACATTATCGTTTCCTCTCAGCGATACATTGCCTTCTACATCGACGGTCACGGAGGGGACGTTATCGAGTACATCAGCAACGCTACCTCCTCTAACAGTGAGGTCTTTACCAACATTGTATATGCGTTTGTCAAGTCTAATTTCTACTTCAGTTTTCTCGGCAATGAGTTCGACTCCTTCCAGTGCTGTACTGGAAACCTCAAGACCAATTGTCCCAACATCCATAGAGCGGGTAATGGCAACTCCTTCCTTAGTAATCTTGTCAAAACCAATGTATTCTATGGTCACATCGTAGGTACCCGGGAGGACATCGATGCTGAATTTTCCGTCAAAACCTGTAATTCCTCCTAAGAGGCGATCTGGATCTTTGGGATTTCTAAGACTGATGGTGGCGTATTCGAGGGGTTGTTGGGTTTCTTGGTCTAAGACCATCCCCGTGAACCTAACTTTTGGGACATTTCCCTCAGGGCGTTGTCCAAATATGGAATAAGAAAAACAGATAAGGCAGAGAAAATATATTTTTTTCATTGTGTGATTTGTCATTTATCAGACTCTTGGATGACTAAAAGGTTTAAACTCTTTCTAAAAAATCGACTAAATTATCTATGGGCCTTGCTAAAACCCCTGATTTTGAGTGGATTACAATAGGTCTTTCGATCAACTTGGGGTGTTTGATGAGGAGCTTTAAGATTTCTTCTTCGGTTAATTTTTTAGCAGCGTATTCTTGTTTCCAAAGGGTTTCGTTTTTTCGAATGATCTCAGAGGGATTCATTCCAATTTTGGATAAAACCTCACGGAGGGTTTCTCGTTCAAAATTCTGTTCCAAATATTTTACAGTTTTGACCGTTTTCCCTTTTTGCTCCAACAATTGAAGGGCCTCACGAGATTTTCTGCACTTAGGATTGTGATAGATGGTAAATTCCATGAAATAAAAAAAAACCATCGGAGAGGATGGGTTTTAAAACAAGATTGTTACTTTATTTTCTCAACTACTGCCTTAAAGGCTTCGGGATTGTTCATGGCCAAATCGGCTAAAACTTTCCTGTTGAGTTCGATGTTGTTCGATTTTATTTTTCCCATAAATTGGCTGTAGGACATACCGTGCACTCTGGCTCCGGCATTGATTCTTGCAATCCAAAGGGCTCTAAAATTACGCTTTTTGGTTCTTCGGTCACGATAAGCATAAAGCATTGCTTTTTCGACGGCGTTTTTGGCCACCGTCCAAACGTTTTTCCTTCTTCCAAAGTAACCTTTAGCGAGTTTTAGGATTTTTTTTCTTCGGGCTCTTGAAGCCACTGAATTTACTGATCTTGGCATTTTGATTTAGTTTTTTGATACGGGCGGTTTTTCAACACTTTTTGGGCCACATATCAGGGTGATACAAATAGATTTAACCTGAATTGAGTTATTTCAATCTCAATTGTTCTTTAATGTTGTTGGCATCGCTTTCGTGAACCAATCCAGAGTGCGTTAATTTCAATTTGCGTTTTTTGGATTTTTTGGTCAGAATGTGACTTTTAAAAGCGTGTTTTCTTTTTATTTTACCCGTACCGGTAAGCTTAAAACGCTTTTTGGCACTCGATTTTGTTTTCATTTTAGGCATGTCCTACAATCTTTATCAATTATTATTTCTTTTTGGGAGCGATGAACATGGTCATACGCTTTCCTTCCAATATTGGCATTTGTTCTACTTTTCCGATTTCCTCAAGATCTTGAGCCAATCTCAACAATAAAATTTGTCCTTGTTCTTTGAATACGATAGAACGTCCTTTAAAAAACACAAAAGCTTTGAGCTTGGCACCGTCGGCTAAAAACTTCTCGGCGTGTTTTTTCTTAAACTCATAATCGTGTTCGTCGGTTTGCGGTCCAAATCGTATTTCTTTGATGATTACTTTAGTGGCCTTTGATTTGAGGGACTTTTCTCGCTTCTTTTGCTCGTAAAGGAATTTTTTGTAATCCAAAATTTTGCAAACCGGAGGGGATGCTTTTGGAGAAATTTCTACCAAATCCAATTCGAGCTCTTCTGAAAGAGCAATTGCTTTTGGAAGTTTGTAAACCCCAACATCAACATTATCTCCAACCAAACGGATTTCCGGAGCTGTTATTTTCTCATTGATCTTGTGAGGATTTTCTCTTATGATCCTCGCAGGTTTATTAGATCTTCTCCTACGTATTGCTATGACTCTTTATTTTAAATTAACTTTCAAATTTAGAGATACTTTCTGAGATCTCTTTACTTATGAGTTCGACTAAGTTTTCAGCCGACATCGAGCCCATATCACCAAAACGGTGTTTTCTAACGGAAATGTTTTCCAGTTCCGCTTCTTTTTCCCCTAAAATCAACATAAAAGGAACTTTACTCAATTCCGACTCTCGAATTTTTTTTCCGATGGTCTCGTTTCTGTTGTCTAATGAGGCGCGAATTTCGTTATTTTCGAGGAAATTTAAAACTTTTTGAGCGTATTTTTCGTGTTTTTCACTCACGCTCAATACGTTCACTTGGGTAGGGGTGAGCCAAAGAGGAAAATTTCCCCCTGTATGTTCCAATAAAATGGCTACGAATCTTTCTAAACTTCCGAAGGGTGCGCGGTGAATCATCACAGGGCGGTGGAGTTCGTTATCGCTCCCTTTGTAGGTGAGGTCAAACCTTTCGGGCAAATTGTAGTCCACCTGAATGGTCCCCAATTGCCATTTTCTGCCCAAGGCATCCTTGACCATGAAGTCGAGTTTGGGACCATAAAAAGCAGCTTCGCCTTCTTCGATTACAAAATTTAATTTTTTTTCTTGGGCAGCATCAATAATCGCTTGTTCTGCTTTTTCCCAATTTTTGGGATCTCCGATGTATTTTTCTGGTTTTTTGAGATCCCGAATGGAAACCTGCGCTTGAAAATTATCGAAGCCAAGGGATCCAAATACGTACAAGACCAAATCAATAACATTTTTGAACTCCTCATCCAGTTGATTGGGAGTACAAAAAATATGGGCATCGTCTTGTGTAAAGCCTCTTACTCGTGTAAGTCCGTGTAATTCTCCGCTTTGTTCATAGCGGTAAACGGTTCCAAATTCGGCATATCGTTTGGGGAGTTCTTTGTAGCTCCAGGGCCTTGTATTGTAGATCTCACAGTGGTGGGGGCAATTCATGGGTTTGAGCAAAAAGGTTTCTCCTTCTGCTGGGGTCTCTATGGGTTGAAAACTGTCTTCTCCGTATTTTTCGTAGTGTCCAGAAGTCATGTAGAGTTCCTTGTTTCCTATATGGGGAGTGATGACTTGTTCATAGCCAGCCTTTTTTTGAGCGGCTTTTAAAAAATCTTCTAATCTTTCTCTCAAGGCTGCACCTTTGGGCAACCACAGGGGGAGTCCCTGACCTACTTTTTGAGAAAAGGTGAATAATTCCAGTTCTTTCCCCAGTTTTCTATGGTCTCTTTTTTTGGCTTCTTCCAGCAACTCAAGATATTCGGTCAGTTCTTTTTGTTTGGGAAAAGAAATGCCATAAATGCGCGTGAGTTGTTTGTTTTTTTCATCACCTCTCCAGTAGGCTCCAGCAACATTCAACAGCTTTACGGCTTTGATAAAGCCCGTATGTGGGATGTGACCTCCTCGGCAGAGGTCGGTAAAATCGGCATGGTCACAAAAAGTGATGGTTCCATCTTCCAGATTTTCGATGAGTTCAATTTTATAAGGATTTTGGTCTTTTTGGTAAAAGTCCAAAGCTTCTTGCTTTGAAGCGTCCCGCATTTTGAATTCAAATTTTTGTCGAGCACATTCTAAAAATTTTTTTTCAATGTCCCTCAGCTCTTTTTCGGTTATGGAATGATCTCCAAAATCGACATCGTAGTAAAACCCATTTTCGATGGCGGGTCCTATAGTGAGCTTGGCTTGGGGGTAGAGGGTAAGAATGGCTTGTGCCAAAACATGAGCAGAGGAGTGCCAAAAGGCTGTTTTTCCTTGATCGTCGTTCCAAGTAAACAATTGTATGGTTCCATCTTCTGTTAAAGGAGTTGCCCCTTCGACAATTTTATCGTTGAATTTGGCGGAAAGTACATTTCGGGCCAAACCTTCGCTGATGCCTTGTGCTACCTCAACAGGAGTAGTTCCCTTGGGGTAGGAGCGAACGGATTGGTCGGGAAAACGAATTTCAATCATAGTTGTATTGAGTGATGCGCAAAGATAAGAGGTCTCATGCTGGCAAGCAATCGATTTTTACAGTTTTGTTTTGCGCTGCCCTAAAAGTGCGTTGACCAAGGTTTTGATTCCCAAAAAACCGAAGTAGAAAGCAACAACCAACAGGAGTATTCCGAAGATGAGTACGGGTAGGTATAGCGGATGTCCTTCATTTTTAAAGGCTTGATGAACAATAAAAGGCCCCGTAAAACTGCAAAGTAAGAAATAGGCCATCCTTTTTAAACCTTTTTGAAATAGCGGTTGGTTCATTGTAATTTTTTCAATGGGTAAAGATAGAGAAAGCGGTTGAGATTGTTTGAGTGTCTCATGTTGAATAGATAGGAGAAATTGTCTGATAGGGTGATATGGGGTTTAGGGGAGTGTAGGCGAATATTTTATCGCCTTCATTTTTTATTTTTTGAGCAGGAAATGAATTGCTGGTTCTAGCATACTGGCTAAAATGAGTACCAAAATCACGTTTCCAAACCCAAACAAATAGGTGGTTTGGAAGTTATCAAGAAAAAAAATAAGTTGAAAATAGTATTGTTCGCTTTAGGATCCCTTCATTTTAAATTTATGTCCTATCCGTAGATAAAGTCCAGTGGTTATAATAAGGGGTAAAACAATGCTTTTAACCGAAATATCAAACCATACTAATTCATTCCAAGGAGAATATATATGAATGGCAATGATGATTCCTCCTATGATATGGAGGTATTGAATCGTTTTTCTTTTTTTCATCTTGTTTATTAATTTGATTAACTTAAAATTATATTGCTGAAAATCAATATTTTATAAAATTTGAATGTTTCATTTTCTATGGGCTCTAATTTGCTCAATTTACGTTGGCCAACGTACTGTATTTTTATTAGGCTACCAGGGAATACAGAAAAAGGCTTTGGCTATGCGTAGTGTGGGATTTCAAAGCATTTCATTATCAGTCTATTGCCTCATTTATTAAATGCTTTAAAATTCTAAATTTACCTAATCACTTCTCATTGCGTATATTTATTGTTAGGCAAAGTACTTATTTACCAAATCTTAATCCAACTGAAAAGTCAATCCGATTTAGGCTTTCATATTCACCTTCATCTAAGTCAATCGTTTCTGTTGTGGAACCATGATTCAACTTATATTTTAATAAAGTTCCTTTCAAATAAGAAATCTGGAAACCCAATGATAAATTATCCGATAATCCAATATCGTAACTAATATCAAGCGATAATCCCAATGTACTACCGGTCAATTTATACTTATCAATTAAAACTTTATCGTTGGAATAACCCAAATAACCTAATGACACGTTCGAAAGAAATGCATTTTTTTTATTATGATTCAAAAGTCGGGTCGAAAATCTAGGACCTATGAATGAAATTGTCAAATCATCACTCATTTTTCCGTAAATTCTATTCCCATCTATGTCTTCAAGATAAATATTATCCATACTATTTGAGGATTTGAATAAATAGTACTTAAATCCAAATCCTAATGTCTCAGTGAAATAATATGTTAAATCTCCTCCAAAATGATATCCAGATTTTAATTTACCTGTGTAGTCTCTAAAATCACTCGGAACCGCCTCAGAAACTCTTGCTGTTTGGTAACTAAATCCTCCATTTAATGCAAATCTAAAATGTTGATAGTTTTCATAACCTACGACTTGACCTTTGGTCACCTCACTAGTTTGAAAATTATCAAAATGATGTGTTTCAATACTTGACAAGGGTAGTAATGTGCTTCTAATTTCATCTTTGTGTTTAAAAGTGAAATAGATATTATTTGTTTTCACTTTCGTTATTTTGCAATTAATAGAATCTCCTTGTTTTGTTACAATCAAATCCTGAGAAAATATCGAGTTAGAAATAAAGAATAGGACTGCAAAGATTAATGATTTTCTCATCGATTCTTTGCCTTAAAAGATTCGAATTCCGATTTCCCTGTTTTAGGATCAATCAGTTCTATTTTGGGATGGCCTACAAAAACTCCCATATTAATTCCACATCTCAAATAATATGTTTTTCCCATTTTAACATCAATGGGCACTTCTGATTTTGCTTCCGTTTTAGCCCATAAAGAATTTAGTCCATCTTTTTTAATGTGAATTGTAGTTTTAAACTTATTCTTCACTCTACAAATTACTGAATCGCCAAGGTGTAAATCATAGCTGACCAAAGAACCTGTACCTCGGTATCTATAAACATTAAGTATTGCATAATCAACATCTAATAAAACCTCTTCCTCTCCTTTTGATTTATAGTTTTCAATGTTTTCAATCTTTAATATTTTTGCAGTAATTCTATGGCATGAGCTACCCATTGCAGATGGTTGGTTATGCTCTATAATTTTTATAGCATTTCCTCCAGCTTTTCGAGCTTCAAGTTTGGCTTTGTCAATCACGATATCATAACCACAATTTGTACTAAATCCAGAATCACTAATTTTAACTTGCCCTAACACCTCCGAATTATTAGGTTCTGATTCACTTAATCCTATTAAAATAACTTCATCTTTGTAATCTAATGGTGCATAAGACCTATTAATAATTGTCGAAATCTTTGGGCTACATGAACTCAGAAGAATCAATGCAGAAATAATTAATAATTCGTGTAATTTTTTCATAATCTGTTAAATATTAATTTGTTTATTATAATCATCTTATTGTTTGCAACATGTTCATTTTGTATTTTACCTAACTGTTGAGTATATACTCCTACAGCGGTGTTTGTTTAGGTTATCTATTTGTTTCGTTCAAGAACACATCCCCATGGGGCATGTACCGTTGAACTTTTTGTTTTATAAAATCTTTTTTTTGAAAACTGTTTAAGACCCCTCCCTCCCGATCACAAGCAAAAGCTGCTTTGACGAGGGGTTGCTGTTTAGGAATATCGGGTATAAGCCGTAGGTTTTTCATGTATAGACTAAGCTTTGGGTTCTTAAAGCTAAAAATTATTTGTGAAAAAAGAGGCTTGAGAATTCTTTTTTTTTAGGGAGTCTATGTCAAGAGTAGGAGGGGATATTCTTTTTTTCTTACTATATATATAGAGATTAGTAAGAGATTAAATCGGTATTTAGATAAGGTAAAAACCCTCCAAATGAGGGCTGTTTTAGCATTAGAGTTGAGGGGCTAAACAGGCTAATACTTTATTGCGTCTTTAAAGGTTTTATAAAGAACCTCCCATTGGTTTATTGGCACAATACCGTATGGACATAGGTTCTCTTTGAACGGGTCAAATGAATTTGATTAATACCCTAGTAAATAGGCGAAAATTAGAGGAGCTACAATGGTAGCGTCAGATTCAATGATAAACTTTGGAGTGTTTTCATCCAGTTTGCCCCAAGTGATTTTTTCATTAGGAACTGCTCCAGAATAGGAGCCATAGCTTGTGGTGGAATCCGATATTTGGCAGAAATAACTCCAAAATGGGGTTTCGGTTCTTTCCAGATCTTGGTACAGCATGGGGACGACACAAATGGGGAAATCGCCAGCTATTCCTCCACCAATTTGAAAAAAACCGATTTGGTTTTGTAATGTATTTTCGGTGTACCAATCGGCCAGCCAACTCATGTATTCAATTCCAGATTTTGTAGTGGTGGGCTTCAATTCATTTTTAACGCAGTAAGAAGCAAAAATATTCCCTAGGGTAGAATCTTCCCAGCCGGGAACAACGATGGGTAAATTCTTTTCGGCAGCGGCCAACAGCCAGCTGTTTTGGGGGTCTATTTCATAATACTGTTCCAATACTCCCGACAAAAGCATTTCGTACATAAATTCGTGAGGGAAGTATCGTTCTTCTTTTTCGTCGGCTTTTTTCCAAAGGGTGTATATGTGCTTTTGCAATCTTCTGAAAGCCTCTTCTTCGGGGATACAGGTGTCGGTTACACGGTTGAGTCCTTTATCGAGTAATTCTCTTTCTTGTAGGGGTGTTAAATCCCTGTATTCTGGAATTCGCTTGTAATGGTAATGAGCGACAAGATTCATAATATCTTCTTCAAGATTGGCCCCAGTACAGGAAATCATATGCACTTTGTTTTGTCTGATCATCTCAGCAAGGGATTTTCCAATTTCGGCTGTGCTCATGGCTCCAGCAAGGGTAATGATCATTTTATTTCCCTGTTCTAATTGATGTTCGTATGCTTTGGCCGCATCAACAAGACTTGCAGCATTAAAATGCTTGAAATGTTCAAGCATGAACTGTGTGACTTTTCCTTTATTTTCCAAAAAATTGGTATGAAATTAATTTATAATAAAGCTTCGAAACTAAAAAACCCGGTGCTTTCAATCCTTCGATCGGAGAAAATTCTACGATATCAAAGCCGACAACATTTTTGGATTCAAAAACCTTTTTCAAATAAGTTATGACCGTATTCCAATCCAAACCACCTGGTTCAGGAGTTCCTGTTGCAGGCATTATAGAAGGGTCAAGGACATCTAAATCAATAGAGATGTAAAGGTCATCTGTCATTTTATCAATTGATTCTTGAATCCAAGCCGTTTGGTGGTGTAGGTTTTCTGCAAAAAAACATTGGTCGCTATTCAGATATTCTTTTTCGCTACTGTCCATACTTCTGATACCGACTTGAATCAGGTTTGTATTTTTATGGGCTCTGTGCATGGCACAAGCATGGTTAAATTCGGAACCTAAATAGGAGGGACGGAGGTCTGTATGTGCATCTAACTGTAACACGGTCAGATTTTTGTATTTCTCACAAAAAGCATCAATGATTCCAATGCTTACTGAATGTTCACCTCCAAAAAAGCTCAGAAACTTTCCCGAATCTAATAATTCCTTTGTTTTATTGTAAACTTCTTGATACACATTTTCAGGATTGCTTTTTTCAAGAATAGGAGGTAAAACATGAATTCCTTTTTTGTAGACTTCTGAATCGGTTTCGATATCATAAAGTTCCATGTTTTCTGATGCTTCTAAAAAAACATCAAACCCTTTATCGGCTCCTTTCCCCCAGGTGCTTGTGCCATCGTATGGAATGGGTTGTAAAAACACCGAAGCTGTTTGAGGGTTGGAGAATTCCGGTTCAATCCCTCCAAAAGAGTACCTATTCTTCATTGTATCCTAAAATTTTAAACATTTCGGTTACCGACTGTTCTTCTCTGTAAACGGAATCAATGATATTTCCTTTTTCATCTCTATCTATGATTACATGTTTGGGTGAAGGAATTAAACAATGTTTAATTCCACCATACCCACTGACTGAGTCTTGATATGCACCTGTGTGAAAAAAGCCAAGATAAAGAGGTTCTTTGTCCTTTTTGTCAAACTGAGGCAGGAGCACTTCTTGATTCAAATCCTCAGAATTATAGTAATCAGAATGGTCACAACTAATTCCACCAATACTTACTCGACCATATTCGTTATTCCATTTATTGACGGGCAACAATATAAATTTTTCTTGAATCGACCAGGCGTCTGGTATGGTATTCATCAAGCTATTGTCCACTATATACCATTTTTCGTTGTCGTTTTGTTGTTTTTGTTCCAAAACCTGAAAAATAATAGCTCCCGATTCCCCCACGGTATATCGGCCAAACTCAGTATAAATATCGGGATCAGGAATATTATTACTGGAACAGGCGACTTTTATATTGGATACAATTTCGTTGATCATATATTCGTAATTGAATTCAAATCCTAAATGGTTTCGTATGGGAAATCCTCCACCGAGATTGAACGAATCTCCGGGGCACTCGACACGCCAGAGA
>JAURMQ010000100.1 GCA_030830625.1 Flavobacteriaceae bacterium | reverse complement strand
TTGGAATTAAAACCAAACAAACCAGGATAGGTATTTAAAGCATAAAAAATAATTCCAACAATTACAGCGACTAAAGGACCTTGAATTAATTGGAAGATTTTTGCCTTTTTTGAAAGAATGGTATCCCATAAAAAAAGAATTCCTAAGGAAATAAGCCCAATTACAGTGGGACCAAGACTTATATAATTGATACTGTTGATCATGTTTGAAAATATGTTTTCACCACCAACTTGCAATAAAGTAATATCACTTTCAACACTGGTATCATAACCAAAGAAATAGGGTATTTGTTTAAGAATAATTATAATCCCGATACCAGTAAGCATGCCTTTAATCACAGAAGAAGGAAAATAATACCCAATAATACCTGCTTTAAAAACTCCTAACAACACCTGAATGGCTCCCGCAAGCACAACGGCCAAAAGAAAGTTTTGAAATCCACCAAGTGTTGATATGGAGGACAGCACAATTGCTGCAAGACCAGCAGCTGGACCACTGACACCAACTTGAGAGCCACTAATCGACCCAACAACAATACCGCCAATAATACCCGCAATTAATCCGGAAAAAAGTGGTGCCCCACTTGCAAGAGCAATACCTAAACAAAGGGGTATTGCAACAAAAAATACAACAATACTTGCAGGTAGGTCATTTTTTAAATTTGAGAAATAATTTTTCATTTTTATATTTTTTCTGTAAATATATACATGTAAGTAATACTAACAAATAAATTATATTAATTTTTTTAGGTTTATTAATACTTATAAATATATTGGTTATTGTTACGTTTAAATTGATCTTTTTTTTTAAATTTGATTTAATGTTTTTAATTACAAATTTTTCAATTCCACAAGGGCTTTCGATTAGAGATCCTTTGCAAAGCGAATTAGGTAAAAGTATACTTACCAATAGTGTAATTTTGATGGATGAAATTGGTTTTGAGTCATTTACCTTCAAGAAATTGGCTGAAAAAATGGGCTCTAACGAAACTTCTATCTACAGGTACTTTGAAAACAAGCACTTCATTCTACTCTATATAGTGGTTTGGTATTGGAATTGGGTAAGCTATTTAATTGATTACAATTCCAAGAACATTTCGGACCCCAATTTAAAATTAGACCTCATCATTGACAACTTTGTAAATGCCACTAAAGAAAACCCCTCTGTAGAATTTATCAATGAAAAAGTATTACACAGGGTTATGATATCTGAATCTTCCAAATCTTACCACACAAAAAATATTGACGAGGAAAATAAACAAGGTTTTTATTCAAGCTACAAAGCATTGATACAAAAGGTGGCAGATGTAATTTTAGAAATAGATCCAAAATTTCCATATCCACATTCATTTGCCAACAACCTTTTTGAAATGGCTAACAAGGAAATCTTTTTTGCTGAACATTTACCAAGATTAACTGATGTCAAGATCAAAAATGAAGATTATAGTCAAATTATTAATCTTTTAAAATATTATAAGTGTAAGATGTTAAATGTTACCTCTTGATTTTTACTTAAAAAAACATTCCCAATAAAATTAGTTTTGCAAACAATTTATGACCCCAAGCTTATTACAGTTGAAGCCCTATACGAGATCCTCAATAAAATTTTGGAGTCAAATTATTAATAAATAATCTACAATTATTGTGTAGCGGTTTAGATTCGTGACCTAACGATTCCAAATCCCAACAAAGTGCAGCTTTGAAAATCAACAAAAGAAATGTCAATTTCAACGAATTAAAAAAGCAAGCTGCTTTAATTGAGCTTGCTTTATTTCAACTTTTTGCTGTATTAAACGTGACCCAGGGAGGATTCGAACCCCCAACCCTCAGAGCCGAAATCTGATATTCTATCCAGTTGAACTACTGGGCCATTTGCGGTGTAAAAATAGTAAATTGGATAGTAATCCTGATTACTTTGGTGTCTGAAATAATCTCATCTTCATAATAAATTTTAAAAACACGAATGGTTATAGGGGAATTGCACCGATTACTCAAAGTGCTTAATTAACACCAAAGAAGTGTTCAAAAATTGGCTAAAAGTACGGGGTTTTACATAAAAAGTTGGTTGTTAGAACCCCCCACAAAACAACTCTTTTGTTATCTTTATTCTATGCGATTGATGCTTACATGTTTTATGTTTATGATGTGTTTATCCCTTTCGGGACAGCAATTTTCTCATCGTAAAATCTCACGAATCCTTAAAAAAATTCCTGTATTTGATCAGGCCCACATCGCTTTGAGTGTTGAACCTCTAAACACCTCAAAACCCAAAGCCATCTATCAGGGAGCACATTATATGACGCCGGCTTCTAACACAAAGCTGCTCACTTTTCTCGCTGCCGTTCAAAATTTTGATTCTCTACCCGCGCTATATTATAAAGAGCAGGATTCTATCATGCATTTCAAAGCTACCGGCTATCCGTTGCTCTTTCATCCTTTTTATCCAGATCCAGAGTTGGCTTCTTTTTTCAATCAAAACTACTCATGGCAATACCACCCCCCCGAATCTTCCATAAATTCACAGGGATCAGGCTGGTCTTGGGACGACTATTCCTACTATTTCGCTGCCGAAAGCAGTCCTTTTCCCATTTATGGGAACACCACTCAACTGATATTCACCACAAATAATCAACCCGTATTAACTCCCAAAACCTTTGAATCGACTTTGGTTTTAGACACTTTGGTCCAAAAATTTCACAGAGAACGATTTAAAAATCACTTTTACATCAACCCCCGAAAACTCAGTGCAAATGACACCTTATACCGACCGTTTATGACCAGCGACAGTCTTTTTGTACGTTTACTAAAAGATCGAATAAAACTTCCCGTAGCATGGAAAAAAAACTCCTACAGCATTTCGAAGTGGAATGTATTGTATTCGCGTCAAGAGGACCTTCTCTACAAAGCCCTCCTCCAAGACAGCGATAATGGGATCGCAGAGGCTTTATTAAACATGATCTCACAAAAAACTTTTGACAAAATGGATGTACAAAAAACGATAGATACTCTTAGCAATCAATGGAAATCATGGTTGCCCGATCCTGTAGAATGGGTAGATGGTTCTGGAGTATCCCGTTATAATATGATCACGCCCCGATCATTGGTTGCAGTCCTCAAAAACATCTACGATGAAATAGGATGGGAAAACGTAAAAACTTATTTTCCTAAAAGCTCCGCTTCAGGAACTTTAAAAAGTTACGATCTCAAGGGTGTGTATGCCAAAACAGGAACCTTAAGACACAACCACAGCCTTTCTGGATATTGGGTCAGTACCCATGGCAATGTATATGTATTTTCCATCATGGCCAATCATTTCACAGCTCCTACCGAAGAAATTCGCAGGGGCATCAGAAAATTGTTGGGTGAATTTCAAAAAAAAATTAAATAATATTTTGATCCTATTCCATTGCATCCCTAAAATACCAGATCTATCGTTAACTTGGCAATTGTAAAATAGTACATCATGAAATCTAAAAGCTTTGGTTTGCTTCTGTGTCTTGCCTATTTACCCCTGAGTTTTGCGCAAGACACTTCTCCCGAAAATCCGATCCCCAATCCGGCTCAATTGGCCTGGCAAAAGGCCGAATTAGGGGCCGTATTCCATTATGATCTCCATGTTTTCGACAATAAAAAATACCGACAAACCGGAAACTCAGGAAACAGGATCAATCCCATAGAGGATTATCAAATATTTAATCCTCAAGAATTGGACACAGATCAATGGATCAAGGCCATCAAAAAGGCAGGATTCAAATTTGCGATCATTACTGCCACCCATGAAACGGGTTTTGCCTTGTACCCCTCCAATGTAAACCCATACAGTGTTAAGGCTTTACAGTGGAAAGAAGGAAAGGGAGACATTGTAAGGGATTTTGTCAATTCCTGCAGGAAATATGGTATTGCGCCAGGCATCTATGTAGGCATTCGGTGGAATTCCTTTTTTGGGGTAAACGATTTTAAAGTCGATGGAACCGGTGAATTTCAAAAAAAGAGACAAGCCTATTACAATCGAATGGTTGAGGGGATGGTAAAAGAATTGTGTACTCAATACGGCCCACTTTTCGAGATTTGGTTTGACGGTGGAGCCAGTCATCCCGATCTTGGGGCTCCCGATGTTCTTCCCATCGTAAAAAAATATCAACCCAACTGTTTGTTCTATCACAACAATCAGCTCGCTGAAGCCCGATGGGGAGGATCCGAATCGGGAACCGTTCCTTACCCCTGTTGGGCAACATTCCCAACCCCCTACTCTCACGCTGGAGATACAACTTTAGATCATATAAATCTGTTAAAACACGGCGACCCCAATGGAAAATACTGGATGCCTGCCATGTCGGATGCTCCACTGAGGGGATATAACGGAAGACACGAGTGGTTTTGGGAGCCTGATGATGAGAAACATATTTTTCCATTGGAGGACTTGATGGAGATGTACTATAAATCGGTAGGACACAATTCTACCCTCATCATAGGACTTACACCCGACCCCCGCGGATTGCTTCCAGAAGCCGACGTAAAACGACTGGAAGAATGGGGGGCCAGCATCGAGCAAACCTTTTCAAACCCTATAGCCAGTACTTCTGGAATGGGAGATCAAATTCTCCTCCCACTAAAGCGTCCAAAAACCGTACGGAATATTGTATTAAAAGAGGATATTACCAAAGGACAAAGGGTGAGAGCCTATAAAATTCATGCACTATCCCAGGGAAAATGGCAAATTATTGCTCAAGGAGAAAGTATAGGACACAAAAGGATTCATAAAATCGAACCCATAGAAATCGAAGAATTAAAACTGGAAATCGAGAAAAAAACACTTCCAGCCGTTATGGAACAATTCAGTGTTTACTAATTTCTAAAAAAGTATAAAGTCTTGACCCATCCTTAAATCCAATTCTCTAAGTTTTCTTTTTTTTCTCCTTCCAATAATTCAACAAAATTCCCGTGAGAAAAATGGTTAACGTTCCGATCACAATGATGAGATAGGAATGGGCCAGCGGTTCTCTATCTGGATAGAGCAAAGGGTACACGGTCAGGACCATAATTACCAATATCCCCAATACAAGGGCTATTACAGCATTTAGGTTGTTTTTAATGTTTGAAAATATCCCCAGTAAAAACAAGCCCAGCATTCCCCCACTCAGTATTGAAGCATACTTCCACCACACTTCCAATATACTTTTGACGTCGATCATGACCAAAGCGATCAAAATCGATATCAAACAAATCGCAATGGTGCTTCCGTATAAAAACCAAAGCTTCTGTTTTTCACTTGCTTTTTTCTTAAAGTAATCGTTCAATAATACGGTAGATGTACTGTTAAAACTTGTTGAGATGGAGCTCATACCGGCTGCAAAAATAGAGGCGATCAAAAGGCCCGATACCCCAGAGGGAAGCTCGTTCGCAATAAAATGGAGAAACACCTCATCGGGAGCTGTGGCTATCTCATTGGGCAGGCCACCATTCAGCTTATAATAGGCGTACAAAGCCGTCCCGATGAATAAAAAAACAGCGGAGACGGGTAAGTATAACATGCCCCCATAAAAAGCTGATCTTTTCGCATTGACATCGGAGGAAGACAGAATGTAGCGTTGGATATAATTTTGGTCTATTCCGAAATTTTGAAGATTGATAAAAATACCATAAATGAAAACCACCCAAAAAGTAGGTTGGATGAGGGATCCTCCGAATTCACCAAAACTGAACTTGTGATCCTCAATCGCCACTTCAAAGAGTTGACGGGTTCCACCCGGCATACCGATCATCAATAAGGCCATACAAAAAACGGCCCCGACGATCAAAACAATGCCTTGAATGGCATCGGTCCACAAAACGGCCTCTATTCCACCTATAATGGAATATAAACTTACGAATACCCCTGTAAATACAATCACATACAACATATCCCATCCCAACAGGGTATTAATGGCCAAGGCCAATAAATAAATGATGGTTCCCACCCTCATGATTTGGGTTGCAATATAACAGAGAGAAACATATACTTTGGCCCATAGACCAAAACGTTGTTCTAAATAGGTGTAGGCTGAAGAACTCTTGATCTTACGGTAAACGGGAATAAAATAGCGTACTGTAATCAGGGCAGCAATTGGAATAGACAGACTAAAAACAAAAGCATTCCAATTGGACTTATAGGCACTTCCGGGTAATGCCAAATAACTGATACTGCTTACAAAAGTGGCAAAGATAGAAAGGGTTACCACCCACTGTGGGGTGCGTCCTGATCCTAAAGTATAGGTCTTTGATGTTCGTTTTTTGGAAAAAAAGAGTACACTAAAATAGAGCGTAATCAATAGATAAACGATAAAAACAATCAAATCAGTATTCCCCATCTAATCCATTCGTTCATTGATTTCCAGAACGACATGCTTGATATTTCTTCGGTTATAAGTATAGCTGATGTGCACTTTTCCATCAGCGGACTCAATCACAGCAGGATAGCTGAACTCTCCTTTTTTTTCATTTTCCAAAAACAGGACTTCCTCCCAGTCCTTACCGGTTTGAGAAAGTGCTACCGATAGTTTGGAGCGACCGTTTTTTCCGTTTTGGGTGGGATTATATACCAACAAATGATACCCGTTAGACAAGGTAATGGCATCTGTTCCAGCATTGGGGTTGGGTAAATCCGTTCGGGTTACAGGGCCCCAAGAATTGCCATTGTCTTCGGAAAAAGCTTGCATCAAGGAATTGTTTCTGCTCCGACAAAGTATTTGAAGACGATTTTCACCCAAAAGCAATATACTGGGTTGAATCACATCGAATTCCGTCGTTGGATCAACAGGAATTTTGGTCCAAGATCGGCCATCGTTGGTGCTCTTTTCGATATGGACTTTCCAACTTAATCCTTCCGAGGTTCTGGTTTCGGTACTGGATGGAGACAAGATAGTGCCATCCCTTAATTGAACAGGTTTATTTTTGATGGGACCCAAAATATCTTGGGCCAATCTTTTCCCTTCGGACCAGGTATTTCCCCTGTCGTCGGATGTTTTTACCATACCCCACCACTCCCGAGGAGAAGGCCCCACTTTATAAAACAGACTCAATGTTCCTGCTTGAGATTGGAATAAAACTGGATTCCAACAGGGAAAAAGCTCTTGATGAAGCGACACTCCCCTATCGATCAATTGAGGTGCTTTCCATTCGTTTTTATCGGAATGAGAAAGCCAAATAGAAACGTCATCCTTTCCTTCCTTGGATCCGCCAAAAGCTGCAATCAAAAATTGATTTGGGGTCACTTCTAAAATTGAGGAAGCGTGACATTCTTTGAAAGGAGGGCTATCATAAACCATGGTTTCGCTTATCTTAACCAAGCTTATTTGAGCTGACGTATCTGCGATAGAAAATAAAGAAAATAATGCTATTAAAAAGTAAAGAGTCTTTATCAATTTGATCCGTTTTTTATATTTCAAAATTTAATATACAAAATAAGAAATGATATTTAAATTCTGATGCCAAAGCTTCAATCCATTTTATATATATTGAGTAAAATTTTAGAATAGAGCATGAAAAATCTACCGGTGTTGCTTTTAATGTTGCCCCTTTTAACCTTTTCACAATCGACTGATGAAGTATTACTGTTCTCCTATTTTATGAACAACGGGGAAGATGGACTCCATTTGGCCTATAGTGAAAAAGGCTACGAATGGAAATCGCTCAACGCCAATCAATCGATTGTAAAACCTACAGCGGGGAAAGATCAATTGATGCGAGATCCATGCATTATTCGGGGGCCCGGGGGCATTTTTCATATGGTTTGGACGGTAAGTTGGAATGAAAAGGTAATAGGCTATGCCTCCTCAAAGGATTTAATTCATTGGTCTGAGCAAAAAGAAATTCCGGTGATGACACATGAAAAAGAAGCCCTAAATTGCTGGGCGCCAGAAGTGTTTTTCGATCCAAAATCAAAAGCATTTATAATCCTATGGTCAACCACCATTCCAGGGCGGTTTCCAAAAACTGAAAAGACAGGGGACAGTAAATACAATCATCGAATGTATTATGTGACGACCAAAGACTTTAAAAAGTTCAGTAAAACCCGGCTTTTTTTCGATCAAGGGTTTAATGTAATCGACGGGACATTGGCATTTGAGAACGATCGATATCTACTGTTTTTGAAAGATGAAACCCGCCATCCTCCCCAAAAAAACATACGATTGACCCAAAGCAAAAACCTTAAAAGAGGCTATTCGGCAGTATCTTTACCGATCACAGGATCTTATTGGGCAGAGGGGCCTACCGCTATAAAAAATGGAGAATACTGGTGGGTTTATTTTGACCAATACCGTTTGAAAAAAATGGGAGCGATACGCTCAAAAGATCTCATCCATTGGGAGGACATATCCGATCGGGTTGAATTTCCTGAAGGGACTCGACACGGAAGTGTTTTTAAGGTAAAAAGAACCGTTCTGGATCAACTGCAAAAACTGGATTCAGAAAAATGATTTTTTGAAGCCGATCAGTGGCCTAATTTTTGTTTGACAATGGTTGAGATGGTTTTACCCTCTGCTTTTCCCGACATTTCTTTACTGGCCATTCCCATTACTTTACCCATGTCTTTCATACCCTCAGCCCCAGTTTTGGTGATGATTTCATCAATAATTTTTTCAATGGCATCGGCAGACAGTTGTTCGGGTAAGAATTGGGCAATCACCTCCGCTTGAGCCTCCTCAGGAGCAGCAAGGTCAAGGCGGTTTTGTTCCTTAAAAATCGCTGCACTGTCTTTTCTTTGCTTGACCAGCTTTTGGAGCAATTTAGTTTCTTCTTCCTCAGTAAGATCGGCATCGCCTGCTGTTGCGGTTTTTGCCAATAGCACAGCCGATTTGATGGCTCTAAGCGCATCGAGTTTCAGAGAATCTTTAGCCCGCATTGCGGCTTTGAGTTCGTCGGTAAGTGTATTCAGTATAGACATAATTTTTTAATCTACATTATCGTGTAAAAAAGAGTTGTTGGATCGCAACTGTATCTCATCGTTTTTATCGTTATCGACCGATATTCTGGAATTATTGGGATCGGAAGAAGAAGGTTCCTCGAGCTCTAACCCCATTCTCTTATAAGCAGGCTGTTTTTCAAATTCATCTATTTTGCTTATGCTGTGTTTGAACGCATGATTGAACTTTTTGAGGTGCTCTTTTCTCTTTTCATTTTCTTCAATCGCCGATTCTTTAATGGTCTGGTCAAAAGGAGACTCATCGTTCGGAGAACTCATTTTGTTTTCGGAATCCCAAACGGATTTTTCTTGGGGGGTTTCTTCCGGTTTTTCGAACACTTCAAATTTAAAATCAACGGCTTCAGCTATAGATGGCTCTTCTTTGATTTCGGTATGTTCCTCGAAAAGGGAGTGTGTTATTTTTTCGGGAGTTTCCTCCTTATAATCAGTAATGGGTAAACCAAATTCAAATGTAAATTGGTTTTTTTCTGCATATTCGACTTCTTCGGAGGCCCTCACCTCAAGATCCAAAATTTCATCATCTAAATCATTGATAATGAAATCATCGTTTGATTCGTCTAACGAGGATTCTACAGGAACTTCCAATTCCAACAAATCGTATATCACATCCATACTTTTGATTTCCTCTGAGCTGATGATCAATTCATTCTCCCCTTGGATTCCATCGGTATGATATGCAGGAACCGATTCGGATACTACAGGAATTGAAAACAATTCCTCATTTGAAATTGTGGACATTTGTTCTTCATTCCCTTCAAGTGAGATAGGGTTTGCCCCCTCGGATTCGGTGTGCATCTCCCGCTGGTCCAGCTCGAAATCGATCGAATCTATTTGATCGGTAGTGCTGAATGGATCTTCCTCCAACTCATCTGCAACTTCCTCAGAGGGAAGGTTCATGTCTTCTTCCTCCAAAAAATGTCTGATGGTATCTCTCTCATCGGATAAGGGTTGGTCTGAAGCTACTGTTTTTTGCAGTGGTTTTAACAGATCGATAGTTTCGTTTGTTTCAAACCCTCTTGAGTCTTGCTCTCCCCCCATGAGATTGTGTTCTAAAGTTTGGTCCTCTTCCAGGGTGTGAATGATTTTTTTGACTTCAGTATTTACAATCTGGTGCTGTTGTTCGGCTCCAAAACCAGTAGCGATGATCGTCACTGAAACGGAATTTCCTAATTTTTCATCTTCACCAATGCCCATAATAATGTTGGCATTGTTTCCGGCTTCTGTTTGAATAAAATCGTTGATTTCACCTATTTCATCAATGGTGATTTCCTCGTTTCCAGAGACAATAAGAAGCAATACATTTTTACAGCCGGTAATTTTGTTGTCGTTCAACAAGGGGGAATCCAAGGCATTGATGATTGCCTCTTGCGCCCGATTGGTTCCACTGGCAGCACCCGACCCCATAATGGCAGTACCGCTATCTTTGAGCACTGTTTTGGCGTCTTTTAAATCTATATTCTGGCGGTAATGATGGGTGATTACTTCTGCAATACCACGGGCCGCTTTAGAAAGCACCTCGTCTGCTTTGGAAAAGCCAGCTTTGAAACCCAAATTACCGTACACCTCTCTGAGCTTATTGTTGTTAATCACAATGAGGGCATCGACTGTATTTTTTAGGTTTTCCAAACCTTTTTCAGCTTGTTCAAGTCTCAATTTACCCTCAAACTGAAAGGGCATGGTAACAATCCCTACAGTAAGAATGTCCATTTCTTTGGCCATTTTAGCAATGATAGGGGCGGCACCTGTTCCGGTACCTCCTCCCATTCCAGCGGTAATGAACACCATTTTGGTTTGGGTATGAAGAAGATTTTTAATGTCTTCAAAACTTTCTTGGGCGGCCATAGCCCCCACTTCGGGATTGGCACCTGCACCGAGACCCTCGGTCAAAGTGGCTCCCAGTTGTATTTTGATGGGTACTGTACTTTCGTTGAGCGCTTGAGCATCTGTATTGGTTATGACAAAGTCAACACCATTGATCCCTTGTTCAAACATATGATTGATGGCATTACTGCCCCCTCCTCCTACACCAATGACCTTGATGACATTACTTTTGTTTTTGGGAAGATCAAAACTAAAATTATTACTCATTTCAGTATCCATATCAATGTGTTTATGCGTTATCTAAAAATTCTTTAAACTTCTCAACCCAGCGTTCCAAAATCGTTTTTCTGTTGGAAGACAAGGTATTGGATTCGGTGGGCTGGTTTGGCTTATCACCCTCTTGATTTTCGGTCATTTCCTGTTGGGGAGTATCGGGACTTTTAGTATCGATCACCCCTTGATGCTCAAGAGCATTAATCAACAAACCTACAGCCGTAGCCAAAATAGGGCTGGTATTCGATTTTTGGGTGTCTCCGGCCAGGTGTTCACTGGGGTAACCAATACGGGTATCCATCCCTGTGATATATTCTACCAATTGTTTTAAATGTTTGAGCTGGCTTCCCCCACCGGTCAAAACCACGCCGCCAATCAATTTCTTTTTTTGTTCGTCATGTCCATAGTTTTTGATTTCCAAAAACACCTGTTCCATAATTTCAACCACACGAGCATTGATGATTTTGGAGAGGGTTTTTAGAGAAATTTCTTTGGGGTCTCTCCCTCTCAATCCGGGAATGGCAACGATTTCTGAGTCTCGATTTTCTCCTGGCCAAGCAGAGCCAAATTTGACTTTGAGCAGTTCTGCTTGTTTTTCAATAATGGAGCAACCTTCTTTGATGTCGTCAGTAATGACATTTCCTCCAAAAGGAATTACTGCTGTATGTCGAATGATCCCATCTTTAAAAATGGCGAGGTCGGTTGTCCCCCCCCCAATATCAATCAAAGCTACTCCAGCTTCCTTTTCTTCTTGGCTCAAAACAGCCTCTGAGGAGGCCAAGGGCTCTAAGGTGATATTTCCCATGGTCAAACCAGCACTTTTGACACATCTCCCAATATTTTTAATAGAGGAGACCTGTCCAACAACGACGTGGAAATTAGCTTCTAATCTTCCACCGTACATCCCAATAGGTTCCTTGATTTCGGCCTGACCGTCCACTTTGAATTCTTGAGGCAATACGTGAATGATTTCTTCGCCGGGCAACATGACCAATTTGTAAACCTGTTGTATCAGTCGTTCCACATCTTCCTGACAGATGACATCTTGGGGATAGGAACGGGTGATGTAATCGCTGTGCTGCAGACTTCTGATGTGTTGGCCAGCGATACCGACCACAACTTCATTGATTTCCTGACCCGAGACTAATTTGGCTTCTTCCACTGCTTGCTGTATGGACTGAATGGTTTGGGTAATGTTATTGACCACTCCTCTGTGCACGCCAAGACTTTTGGATTTCCCAATACCCAGGATTTCCACTTTACCAAATTCGTTTTTTTCTCCTACCATGGCAACGATCTTAGTCGTTCCTATATCGAGTCCTACAGCAATATTTGAATGTTTCATATAATTGATTTATGATCCAACTACTTGATTTTTAAATTTTAGGTTGATCAGCGCAAATTCTCTGTCCAACGCATGATTTTTGTGATAGGCACAAAAAACCTTCAATTTTAAGAGTTTTTCTTTCATACGGTTCAATTGACCCAGTTCCACCTCAAACCCATAGGATCTTAATCCTATGAAATAGGAGTTCGAACGGTAATGAATTGAGGCCAGTTCATTTCGTAAAAAAGCATCTTCATTAAAGTGATCAATAAGGGATAAAACCTCCTCCTTTTGATCTTCTTTGAGCGTTCCAAAAAACAAAGGAACCTTTGGGGTGTGGTTTTTTGAAATCGGGAAGCGTTTTCCTTCTTGATCCAAAAAATACGGGTCATCACCTTGTATTCTTACAACCGCTTTTTTTTCTTCAATAATGACACCTAAAACACCTTGTTGAAAATGAAATACTTCGGCATTATTCACGAAGGGATTATTTTCTAAAAGGGTTTCAAGTACATCCAAAACTAAACTATCTTTGGTCTTCCACGGAAGCTCTCCTTTGTTTTGTATTAACATTTTATCAACGAGGGAATCGTTTAAAAATCTGGCTCCTTCCGATTCAAATTCAATGGAAATTTTTTCGATCAAACGTTTGCTATTCCTCAAATGAGCGAAAGCAGAGGTCAACAACACCATTAGGAAAACAGCAGCAAAAAAGAGGTATTTTTTCAATTGCATTTAGGCTGTATTTTTTAGTTTTTGAATTTGATTTCCAATGTCTCCAGCTCCCAAAATCAAGATCAAATCTGCTGGAGAATTGACCACAACAGAAGGAAATTCATTTTGGTTTATTTTTCTTTTGTTTTGATTTTTCAATCGGTCCAACAATACCTCGGAGCTTACCCCTGGAATGGGTTCCTCTCTGGCCGGATAAATGTCCATCAAAACAATTTCATCAAAGGGATCCAGCACCTGGGCAAAGGCTTCCATAAAATCTTGTGTTCTTGAAAAAAGATGCGGCTGGAAAACCACCATGTTTTTTTTATTAGGATAAAATTCGGTTACCGTTTTGAATACCGCTTTGATCTCTACGGGGTGATGGGCATAATCGTCGATTACCAATTTGTTTCCCAGAGAAAAAACCTCCATTCTGCGGCGAATCCCCTCGAAAGTACTCAAGGCAGGTAGGGCTTTTTCCAAAGAAAATCCAGCCGAGTCCAAAACAGCCAATGCCCCGATGGCGTTGGATAAATTATGTCTACCTATGGCTTTGAGAAAAATGTCTTTGTACAGGAACGTAGGAGTCACCAAATCGAAATAATACCCTTGCTCACTGGGACGAATGTTTTTGGCTCCATAACTGGCTTCACCCTCTTCGGAATAGGTAATGCCCTCCAAATCAATTCCCTTGGCAACGACAACTTTCTGAGTGACCAATTTCGAAAATTGGCTGAACGCCTTTTTCATAGTGTCAAAATCGCCATACACATCTAAATGATCTGCGTCCAAAGCTGTAATGCATGCAAAATCTGGAAATAATTGTAAAAACGATCGATCGTATTCATCGGCCTCAACGATAGAATAGGTGTCACCTTTTTGAATGATATTGCTTTGGTATTGATTCATTATTCCCCCCAAAAAGGCCGTAAACTCCAACTTCAAATGAGCAAATAAATGCGTTAAAATAGAGGCTGTAGTAGTTTTACCATGGGTGCCAGCAATGGCGAAAACCGTAGTGTTTTTTGTAATTTGTCCCAAAAGTTGGGCCCTCTTGATTAGGTGATTTCCTTGATTTTTAAAGAAAATGAGTTGAGGATGATTCTCGGGAACCGCAGGCGTAAAAACAATTTGTATGTCCTTTTGGCAATATTCCTCTGGAATCGATTCTACCGAAGAATCAAAAACTACCGAGATTCCAAGCTCTATAAGTTGAGAAGTAATCGGACTGGGGGTTTTATCATAACCCATTACCGAATTTCCTAACTCAAAAAGGTATTGGGCCAATGCCGACATTCCTATGCCTCCAATCCCTAAAAAATAATATTTTTTTCCTTTTAGATTCATTTACAATAGAGCTTCGATAAGGTCAACAATTCTTTGGGTTGCATGGGGCTTTGCTAATTTTTTTAAATTTTCAGCCATTTCCATTTGTGTATTAGGATCGAGCATTTTCAAAAAAACTGTCTCAAAATCACGAGGCAAATTATTTTCGGTAATCAGCATTGCTGCCCCTTTTTCGACCAATGCCTTAGCATTGTGATATTGGTGGTTTTCGGAAACATTTGGCGACGGTATTAATAAGGCGGGTCGGGCGACACAACAGAGTTCAGAGAGTGTTGCGGCTCCCGATCTGGAAATGATGATGTCTGCCGCTGCATACAGCTGTTCCATTTCGGACACAAAGGGCATAATTTTTACCGTATCGGATTGATGAATTTTGTAATGGTCGTAATACAAGGTTCCACATTGCCAAATCAGTTGTAAACCCTTTTTCTCAAAAATATCCAGCGAATCTTCAATCAATTGATTGATTCTTCTGGCTCCCAGACTCCCTCCCAAGACCACCAAAGTAGGCTTGGCAGGAATTTGATTAAAAAACAACTTAGCTTTGGCTCTTTCCATTGCTCCCTCGGCTATGGATTTTCGAATGGGATTTCCGGTGAGGATCAATTTGTCTTTTGGAAAAAACCTATCCATACCCTGATAAGCCACTGCAATAGATTTAACGGATTTAGACAAAAGTTTATTGGTGATTCCGGGATATGAATTTTGTTCTTGAATCAGCGTCGGAATGTTGAACAAACTGGCCATAAAGAGTAAGGGTCCGCTTGCAAACCCCCCTGTTCCCACCACTACATTGGGCTTAAACCGAAGGAGTATCGCCATCGATTTCAGTAAACTCCACATCAATTTGAGGGGGAACATTACATTTCTCAGGGACAAAGATCGTTGAAGTCCATCGATCCAAAGCCCCTTTATTTTATAACCCGCCTCGGGAACTTTGTCCATCTCTATTCTCCCCAATGCTCCTACAAACAAAATATCAGCAGCGGGGTGGCGTAGCTTAAATTCGTCTGCCATGGCCAAAGCAGGGAATAAATGCCCACCGGTTCCTCCACCTGATATGATGACCTTATAATGCTTCACTGAGTATGGCTAAAGGGTTTTCATTTTTATCCTGAGATTCTTCCGAATCATTTTTTTCTATTTTTTGCCCCGCACTGACACTGAGAATGATTCCAAACGAAATACAGGTCATCCATGCAGCGGTTCCCCCACTACTGATCAATGGTAGGGTTTGTCCCGTAACAGGAAATACTTGTAGGGCGACTGCCATGTTTACAAAAGCCTGAATGACTATGGGCAATCCCAATCCCAACACCAGAAGTTTTCCATAAATCGTATCAGATTTGTGGGCAATTACAACAATCCTGAACAAAACTATGAGGTATAGTAAAATCAACGCAGTTCCTCCGACCAACCCGAATTCCTCGACTATAATGGCGTAGATAAAATCGGAAGAACTCTGCGGTAAAAAGTTTTTCATCACACTTTTCCCCGCACCCAAGCCCAAAAGTCCACCGGTTGCAATGGCTGTTTTGGCTCTTTCAATCTGGTAATTTCCACCAGAATTTTCTTCGTTATTAAAGTTTTCTATCCTATTGATCCAAGTGTCTATCCTGTTGGGCACCCAATCAGGATATGCCTTAGCTATCGCGACAAAAAGGATGACCATCAACAAACCTGTTCCCAACATTCCTACTAAATATTTGAGAGGATACCCTCCCAAAAAAACCAAAATAAGAACCATAAAGAACAGCAATATTGCAGTGGATAAATTGGCGGGTAAAATCAATAAAACTACAATGAAGACCGGGAGCCAAAGCGGAAGTAGTGAGGATTTTAATCGATATAATTTTGGGTTTTCTTTGGACATCAAATGCGCTACATAGGCCAACAGCACAATAGATGCGAGGGTTGAGGTTTGGAAACTCAAACCTATAATGGGTATTCTTATCCAACGGTTGGCATTGGCACCGGCAATGATATTGCCTTGGGAGGCCGTATAAATCAACAGTAAAATAATCAATGGGAGGGCCAGAATAGAAATGCCTTTGAAGTATTGATAAGGGGTTTTGTGCAGGGCATACATCAATCCAAAACCAAAAATCAAGACCACAAAATGTTTGAGTAAGTACCCCCATGGAGTTCCTTGACCCACCACATAGGTTAAATTGGAACTGGCACTGAATACTGGTAGAAATGAAAAAATAGAGAGTAATGCTAGAGCGACCCATAGCACCCGATCCCCAAAAAGAATGTTGTTCTTATTATTCATTTACTATATTTAAAGTTCTCTAACCGCTTGTTTGAATTGATTTCCCCTGTCTTCGTAGTTTTTGAAAAGGTCGAAACTGGCACAGGCGGGTGACAACAATACATTATCGTTTTTTTCTGCAATTTTTTTGGCCATCAAGACCGCTTCTTTCATGGATTGAGTTTCCACCATAAGATCGGTTATGGGTTGAAATGCCTCAATGATTTTTTGATTGTCAACACCCAAACAAATAATGGCTTTGACTTTCTCTCTAACTAAGGGATAAAGCATTTCGTAATCGTTTCCCTTATCTACCCCTCCTACAATCCAAACTGTAGGAGCACTCATACTCTCCAAAGCAAAATATACGGCATTGACGTTGGTTGCTTTTGAGTCGTTGATATAGCTGATGTTTTGAATTTTCAAAACCGGTTCCAATCGGTGGGGAGCGCCTTGAAAATGGAGCAAACTCTCACGAATGGATTCTTTACTAACCTCCAAGAGGCGAGCAACGGTTGAGGCTGCCAAAGCATTCAGAAGATTGTGTCTTCCTTGTAGCGAAAATTCCATGGTATTGATCATAGTTTTGGTTTTTTGAGTTTCTATAACGATGTGATCGTTTTCTGTATAGGTAGAATTCATTTTTTTATTTTGGAATCCAAATTCGTGAAGGGTCGCATCGGTATTGATGCTTTGAATAGCGGTTTTTAATTTTGGATCTTCTCCATTGAACAGGAGAAAATCCCGATAGGTTTGATTTTTATTAATGTTGAGCTTAGATTTTAAGTACTGCAAAAAATCATAGTTGTATCGGTCTAAATGATCGGGAGTAATATTGGTGATCACCCCAATGTGTGGGGCGAAATTCACAATATCATCCAATTGAAAACTGCTGATTTCCAGCACGTAAAATTGCCGATCTTTTTGAGCGACTTCTTTCGCAAAACTATTTCCGATATTTCCCGCCAATGCCACATCAAATCCGGCATCCCTCAATATTTGGTAGGTCATCATGGCGGTAGTGGTTTTTCCGTTACTCCCCGTAATCCCGATTAACGTAGCATGAGTGAATTTAGAGGCAAATTCTATTTCGGAGAGAACAGGAATTTTTGAGGCCTTGAGCGATTCAATCAAAGGGCTGTTTGAGGGGATCCCAGGACTTTTCATAATGTATTTTGCATCCTGCATTTTGGCGGGGGTGTGGATTTTTTCTTCCCATTCCACTTCCAAACGATCGAACAAGGATTTGGTCTGCTGGGGAATGGTTCCCTGATCTGAAATAAAAACCTCAAAACCTTGTTTTTTGGCCAATAATGCTGTTCCGCTTCCGCTTTCTCCAGCGCCCAAAATGACAATTTTTTCTTTCATTACCTTATTTTGAGGGTTACGATCGACAAGACTGCCAAAAGAATTCCTATGATCCAAAATCGGGCAACGATTTTGCTTTCATGAATTCCTAATTTCTGGTAATGGTGGTGCAATGGGGCCATTTTGAAAATCCTTTTTCCGACTCCTGTTTTTTTCCGGCTGTACTTGAAATAGCCCACTTGGAGGATGACCGAAAGATTCTCAATCAAGAAAATTCCACAGAGCAGCGGAATGATGAGCTCCTTCCTCACAATAATAGCAATCACAGCAATGACCCCTCCTATGGTAAGACTCCCTGTATCTCCCATAAATATAGTAGCGGGAAAGGTATTGTACCACAAAAAACCGATCAAAGCTCCTGAGAAAGCGGCGACAAAAATCACCACCTCCCCCACATGAGGAATGTACATGATGTTGAGATAATCTGAAAAAATCAAGTTTCCAGATACCCAAGCAAAAATTCCCAAAGCCAGCACAATAATTGCGGAGGAACCTGCGGCAAGGCCATCAATTCCATCGGTTAAATTGGCTCCATTGGACACCGCTACAATGATGAAAACCACTACAGGAATGAATATAAGCCATGTGAATTTTTTAAGATTGGGGGATATCCATGTCAGTAGGTCTGCATAATCAAATGCATTGTCTTTGAATAATGGAATGGTGGTAAGCGTAGATTTTTTTTCGGGAGTAAATACTTCCTGTATGCTTTCAGGCTTTTGACTTTCTGAAAATATGATTTCCTCTTTTACGGTCACCCCAGGATGAAAATAGAGCACCGAGCCAACTATAAGTCCCAACGCCAATTGCCCTGCTACTTTGAATTTTCCTTTGAGTCCATCTTTATCCTTTTTAAAAATCTTGATGTAGTCATCGATTAATCCAATAAACCCCATAGAAAGTGTAGTAAATAGGAGCAAAAGAATGTAGATATTGTCCAATTGGGCTAAAAGCAGCACTGGAATCAAAGTCCCCAGTATGATGATGATTCCCCCCATGGTTGGCGTCCCTGTTTTTTCATTTTGACCCGACAATCCCAAATCTCTTACCGACTCACCAATTTGTTTGGCTTTGAGGAATCGAATGATGATTCTTCCATAGATCAATGTAAAAGTTAAAGAGAAGACGATGGCCAATGAGGCTCTGAATGAGAGGAATTGAAACAAGGTAGCTCCAGGAAACCGAAACTCTTGCTCTAAAAATTCAAACAGATTGTATAACATTATCTAGGGTGTTTTTGAAAATATTTCTTTGGCAATTAGGAAATCATCGAAGGGGAGTCTTTCTCCATTTATTTCTTGATAATTTTCGTGTCCTTTTCCAGCAATCAAAACAACATCACCGGGTTGGGACAATTGATACGCAACGTTGATGGCCTCTTTTCGTTGGGTAACGTTCATGGTTTTTTTAAAATCAACGGGGTCAACTCCTCGATTCATTTGTTGGATGATGGTCTCTGGATCTTCATCGCGGGGATTATCGGAAGTAAAAATCACTTTGGTACTGTATTGGGCTGCTATGGCTCCCATCATCGGTCTTTTTTCTTGATCCCTGTTTCCGCCACAACCCACTACTGTAATCAGACTTTCATTTTGGGTTCTTATTTTATTGATGGTAATCAATACATTTTTGAGTGCATCGGGCGTGTGGGCATAATCCACCACTACCATCACTTTATTGGGGGTTTCAAAGGTTTGGAATCTGCCTGGCACACTTTTTAGCTGACTGATGGATTTCAAACTTTCCCATTCGTCTTGATCCAAAAGTTTTGAAACGGCAAAAACTGACAGAATATTATAGGCATTGAATTCGCCCAGCATTTGGGTCCAAATTTCTTTTTGATTGATTTTTAAGAGCATTCCCTTGAATTGGTTTTCCAGCACTTGAGCAGAAAAGTCTGCATAACGGTGCAAGGCATAGGTATAGTTTTTTGCCTTGCAATTTTGGATCATGATATTAGCATTTTTGTCGTCGGCATTGACAAGAGCAAAAGCCGTTTTAGGGAGATGATCAAACAATATTTTTTTGGTATCTCGATACTCCTTAAAAGAATTGTGGTAATCAAGGTGGTCGTGAGTGAGGTTGGTAAAAACTGCTCCTTTGAATTCTAAACCTGCAATTCTTTTTTGGTGGATGCCATGAGAGGAAACTTCCATAAAACAATATTCAAGACCCTGATCGACCATCGCTCTAAGGTGTTTATTTAGTGTTAATGGGTCGGGGGTGGTGTGCGTGGCCGTAAATTGTTCTTTGCCATAGCGCACAGCTACGGTAGAAATTAGTCCAGCATTGGGTTTGTCGGTATTGAAAAGGTCAAATAATAAGGTAGCTATAGAGGTCTTACCGTTGGTGCCAGTAATTCCAATGAGTTTTATTTGATGGGAGGGATTATCGTAAAAATTGGCCGCTGCCCAGCCCAAGGCTTCTCTGGCATCATTCACGTGTATGTAAACGATACCCGTCTTTAAATTTTCAGGAAGATTTTCGCAGATGACCGATTGCGCCCCGGATGCAATGGCTTGATCGATGAACTGATGACCATCGACTTGAGTTCCTTTGATGGCCACATACAAATCCCCTTGTGCAATGTTTCTTGAGTCGGTTGAAATATGACTAACCCCCATGTCGGTAGAACCTGAAATTCCTTCAAGGGCAACTTTGTACACTATTTCTCTTAACTTTTTCAAGACAACTCTAAGATGATTATTTGATTGTTTTTAAAGTGAACCCCAGCTCTAAGGGATTGATTTTTGACTTTTCCTTTTCCTTTAAGAATGACCTTCAATCCCATGGGTTCCAATATTGACAGGGCTTCCATTGGGGTTAAACCATTTAAATCGGGAATGATCCCTTCTTCACTGGAGATATTTTGTGTTTCGGATGACAATTGATGGACCCAATTCCTTTGAAGTGGAATGATTATGGGTTGAGCATTATGAATCTTTTTAGCAATTTTTTTGAACACTGGAGCCGCGACAGTCGATCCATAATAGCCCAACTTTTTGTCGGGTCTGTGAATCACAACGATGCAAGAATACTTGGGTTTTTCGGCAGGAAAATAACCTACAAAAGTGGCCGCATATTGTATGGGTTTATCCTTTTGATTGTAATCCAACTGACAAGTGCCTGTCTTTCCAGCAATAGTAAAATCCTTGTCTTTGATATTGTAGGCCGTGCCCCACTCTTTATCGACCACATTGAACATCATATTTTTGACTTTGTCAATGGTGGACTGGGAACATATAGAGGGATTTAACACAATTTTACCAAAGTTTTGATCGGAGGTCTTCCCAAAGGACTTTATTTTTTCTATAAATCTAGGTTTTACCATTTCTCCGTTGTTGGCAATGGCATTATAAAAGGCGAGTGTTTGCAGTGGGGTCAGAGCTACACCATAGCCATAGGCCATCCAAGGGAGATCCAGACTATCCCAATCTTTTTGGTCGTCTGGATGCGGTATTTTGGGTATTCCCTCCCCCCATATGGGTAAGCCCAAGGGTTTATTGATTCCCATATTATAGAGACGATTGACAAACTTTTCTGGATTTTTTCCGTAATTGTCATTGATGATCTTGACCATGCCGGTATTGGATGATACTTCAAAAACCTTTGCGGCAGTGATGGTTCCATATCCTCCTTTTTTGGAGTCCCTTACTTTAAATCTTTTGAAAAAGGTAAGTTCGCCAATTCCTGTAGGGATGAGTGTATTAACATCTACCACTTTGTCTTCCAAAGCTGCCACCATGGCCATCAGTTTGAAGGTTGATCCCGGTTCATGGGCTTCGCCCACCGCGTAGTTGAGTTTTTCGTAATAAGTGCCAACCTCCGTTCTGCCCAAATTGACAATAGCTTTGACCTTTCCGGACTCGGTTTCCATGACCACCACAGTCCCGTGTTCGGCATTGAATTTCTCCAATTGTTCCAATAAGGCGCTGTGGGCAATGTCTTGAATATTGACATTGATAGTGGTATGCACATCAAATCCCTCGGTCGGCTCTTTTTCGTTGACATCATTGATGGGTTTCCATTGTCCTCCAGCTATCTTTTGTTTGAGTCTTTGCCCCACTTCACCCTCCAAATATTTGCTGAATGCTCCTTCCAAACCTACACGTCTTAGACCCCCTTCCTTTTGTTCCATGACCCTGCCCACCGTTCTCTCGGCCATTTTGCCTAAAGGATGTTCTCTAACCATTTCGTGTTCTATAATTAAACCTCCTCTATAGGAGGCTAAGCTAAAAAGGGGGAGTTCTTTTATTTTTCTCTGTTGAGAATAGGTCAAATCTTTTGCGATGAGTTGGTATCTGTTTTTATCCAATATGGCCTTATCGAGCCTTGCAGCCAGCTGTGATTGAGGTATTTGTAATATCTCAGACAATCCCTCGATCAAGTCTTTTTTGTGTTTTTGATACAATCTGTTTGAAGGAACAGCGGCATCCCATCTCACTTCATAACGGGCCATAGAGGTTGCCAGAATGCTGCCATCGTCTGCAAAAATATTCCCTCTACTCGGTTGGAGTATGTCGGTTTTGAGCGTTCGTTTGGAGGCTATTTCTCGATATTTATCTCCTTCCGAAAACTGTATGTGCACGAGTTTAACAATTAATAAAAAGGAAAATAACATCAACCCAAAAGCGACAAAATAAGCGCGGTTCATTATGTTTTTATATTTGTTTTCCATCACTAATCTTTAACTACAATTTTAACGGGCGGGGTTTTTGCTGTACCAATGCCTAATGGCCCTAATTCTTTCATGATTTTGGTTTCCATTTTCAAATTCATCAATGCGGTGCGTTGCTCCACAAATTCGCTTTTCAACATTTTGATTTCATCATTGAGGTAGGCGATTTGAAAAATCTTACGATCGGCAGCATGACCACTGGCGATCATGATCAAAGACAAGAAGGATAAAAAGAGAATCACACGCCAATTTTTGAAGGCAACATCGTTGACCAAAAACTCCATTCTCAATATGGACAATAGCTTTTTCATGTTTTTTCTGCGATTCTGAGTTTTCCGCTTCTCGCCCTGCTGTTGTTTTTAACTTCATCTTGCGAAGGCACCATGAGGTTTCCTACTTTTTTTAGGGGTAAATTTTTGTTTCCATAGAGGTCTGATTCTGCTCTCCCTTCAAATTTCCCCTCACGTATGAACCATTTGACCAACCGATCTTCGAGGGAGTGGTAGGATATACAGACCATTCTGCCTCCTTGATTGAGCACCTCTACAGATTGCTCCAAGAAGGATTTTATGACCTCTATTTCAGCATTGACTTCTATTCTAATGGCCTGAAATACTTGGGCTGTAACTTTATTAAATACATGTTTTGGGACAATCGGTGTAAGGAGGTTGATCAGATCCTGTGTGGTTTTTAAAGGCATTTGCTTTCTTTTTTGATCAATGTGATCGACCAATCTATTGGTCATTCGCAATTCTCCGTACTCTTTAAAAATACGCTGCAGCGCTTCTACACTGTATTCATTGACAACTTGATAGGCACTCAATGTGTTTTGGGTATTCATTCTCATATCCAATGGTCCTTCCAGTCGTGTAGAAAAACCTCTTTCGCCCGAGTCAAATTGATGAGAAGAAACCCCAAAATCTGCCAAAATACCATCGACAGATGAAACTCCGTAGAACTTCAAATGTCTTTTTAGATGGGAGAAATTGCCATAAATCAATTGAAATCTCTCATCGGTAATTTTATTTTGTTGGGCGGCCTCATCCTGATCAAAAGCCAAGAGTCTTCCTTTATCCGACAACTTTTGGAGGATTGCCGCAGCATGACCTCCTCCCCCAAAAGTCACGTCGACATACAACCCATCGGGATTGATTCTCAGTCCCTCGATGGATTCTTCAAGCATTACGGGTTTATGATATATTGTCTTCATTTTGATCCCCCATTACTTCCTCAGCCAAAGCGGCGAAATCGGTAGTTGCCTCATCTATTGCTTTTTCGTAAAGTCCTTTGTCCCAAATCTCTAAGATGTTTACGACCGATGAAACGACTACTTCTTTGGTAATTTTTGCATGATTCGTCAAATCCTTTGGAATCAATAATCTTCCGGTAGCATCAATCTCTAAGATCTTTACGCCAGCCGTAAATCGACGAATAAAGTCATTGTTCTTTTTGTTAAAACGATTGAGCTTATTGACTTTTTCCATCAAGTTTTCCCATTGGTCCAAAGGATACAATTCCAAACAATTGTTGAAGACCGCTCTTTTGATGACAAAACTTTTGTTGAGATGGTTTGACAATTGCTTTTTCAATGCAGCAGGGAGCATAATGCGCCCTTTAACGTCAGCTTTACATTCGTATGTGCCAATAAAATGCTGCATCTGAGGATGTTTCAATTTCTATCAAATATAAATATATTTTACCACTTTTTACCACAAAATACCACATTGTTAATAAATTTCTCCACTTCTATTCCACCGCTCCAAAAGCCATCAAAAAAATTAAATTAAAATCATCCGAGTGAATTGCATATATTTGAAGTTATTTATGTTAATGATGGTTGATAAAAAAATAATTACTGAGTCCAACTACCGATATATTGAAATAGGAGAAGGGACCCCAGTAGTGATTTTACATGGTTTGATGGGAGGACTGAGTAATTTTGAGGGGGTAATGAATTACTTTCCTAATAAAGGTTACAAAATATTGGTTCCTGAATTGCCCGTATATGAATTACCATTGATTAATTCTACCGTCAAATCGCTTTCAGAATTTGTTGACGGTTTTTTGAATTTTAAAAAACTCGAAGAAGTGGTTCTTTTAGGGAACTCTCTGGGGGGGCATGTTGCTCTTTTGTATGCGAAGTTCCATCCCGAAAAGGTCAAAGGACTTATCATCACGGGCAGTTCTGGACTCTATGAAAATGCTATGGGAGATGGTTATCCCAAAAGAGGGGATTACGAATACATCAAAACCAAAAGCGAGGAAGTATTTTACGACCCAAAAGTAGCTACTAAGGAAATCGTAGACGAAGTATTCGAATCTGTAAACGACAGAAATAAACTATTGCGTACACTGGCCATAGCCAAGAGCGCCATTCGTCATAATATGGCTGAGGATTTACCTCATATGAAAACCACTACGGCTATCATATGGGGGGCACAAGATGGTGTTACTCCTCCTAATGTAGCCGAAGAGTTCAATGCTCTATTGCCCAATTCTGACTTGTATTGGATCGATAAATGTGGGCATGCTCCAATGATGGAACATCCAGATCGATTTAATGAAATTATGCACTCCTGGATGGAGAAGAACAACATTTAAATTTCCCGAATGAACGTTGCCCATGCCGAATTTGTAGTGAGCAACACCAAAGTTGAAAACTGTCCAAAAAGCCAGCTCCCTGAATATGCATTTATAGGAAGGTCTAATGTTGGTAAATCCTCATTGATCAATATGTTGTGCAATCGAAAAAGGTTGGCCAAGACTTCTTCTCGGCCGGGTAAAACACAGTTGATCAATCATTTTTTAATTAATAAAAAATGGCATTTGGTGGACCTTCCTGGCTACGGCTACGCTCGCGCTTCCAAAACCCAAAAAAAAACCTTCCAAAAATTCATCATCGATTATTTTAACAAGAGGAAGGAATTGGTTTGCGCCTTTCTTTTGATCGATATTCGTCATGAGCCCCAAGCTGTCGATCTTGATTTTATGCGATGGTTAGGAGAACACTTTATCCCTTTTACAATCGTTTTTACCAAAGCAGACAAAATCAAAGAAAAAGGTGTCGAAAAAAAGGTGTCGGATTATTTAGAGACTCTCCAAGAAGACTGGGAGGAACTTCCTCAGTATTTTATAACCTCTTCCGAAAACCGATTGGGACGTGAAACGATTTTAAGCTTCATTCAAGAGATTAACGAGAGTATTCCCAAATTCTAATCCTCATTTTTTAGATTGAGTTTTTCGGCAAAATAATCACAAAAGTCCTTCATCGTAGCCGTCATTTTTTCGTCTTGAGTGGCCCGCAAATACGTGTCACTCATGGTCAATAGTGTTTGATGAAAAAACATTTTCATTTGATCAATAGGCATCTCTTTGATCCATAAGTCCATTCTCAGAGTTTCCTGATTTTTTCCATCCCACAAGGCCAATAACATGGCTTGAGCGACCTCATTTTGGACCCCACCGTCTGGAGCCGACCAAATGATTTTTTCTGGAACTTTATTTTCGTCTACCGTAACTTCTATAGTGATCGGACTTGTTTTTTGGACCATTATCTTCTGGGTTTATAATTGGATTTTGAAAACAGGGTTTGCTCAGGAAGGCTGAGAAGCGTTTGGATTTGAGTTTCTGGATAACGCTCCATATAAGATTTAATGATTTGCCAACCGAGCCAAATCCCGATTCTTCCTGGAGAATCGTTGTCAATTTCTAAATAAAATTTCGAAAAAGGAGCAGGTTCTATAAATCTGTTTGCCAATGCAGGATCTGTACTGAACAACAATTGTCTCTCAACAAAATATTGCCACATATAGATTTCATTTTCCAATGCCCACTGCAATTGCATATCGGTATATCCCATTTTTTGAGCATCGGTTAGTCCGGGTAAAACCCAGTCTTTGAAATAGATTTTTTTTCCGAAATAAATCATTTGCGACAACAGTGATCTGTCTTTGGGAGGAGGAATTTTATACTCAGCAAATTTATCCGCCACATGAGAGCTTAAATACTTGACATCCATTTCCTGTCTTATGTATTGGGGAATTCCCTCGTACAATTCATGTTCGGCTCCCAAATAGGTGTCTAAAGAAATCAACAAAAGGGAATCCGAATAAATGGTCTTACTTTGATAATCTACATTATTAATTAGACCGATAATTCTTGGGATTGGAGTTTTGGGAAAATAGTATTTTAAATGCTTGAAGAGATATTCCAGATTGTTTTCCAAAGGCTCCATAGAAGGAAATTTTGCTTCCACATTTTCCAACAAAAGCAATTGTAAACTGTCTTTTTGTCTTCTGATCCATACACTATCGTTGAATCTGTCGGGAAACAAAAAAGGATAATGGGCTTTCAATTGAGGCAAGTCTTCCGTTGGGGACAAATGAAACTTTTTGTCAAACCTTTCTAGGGTCAGCTCCAAGGGCATGGAAAGAATTTCAGATTCCTTAGAAGGGGTATGGTTGCAACTCATTATGACCAAAAAAAGGGGGATAAAATTGAATATTCTTATGGTACAACCGATTATCAATCTCATTTAATTGGATTTATTTTTATTTCAATGTAGTTTTGCACTACAAATGTAAGTGGTCTTACTCTAAAAAAATGAAAACACCCGAAAAAGTAGTCAACCATATCGTAGAGTGGTTAAAAAGCTATCAAAAAAAATCAAAAATGAACGGCTTTGTTGTAGGCGTGTCGGGGGGTATCGATTCTGCGGTTACCTCTACGCTTTGCAGTCTTACGGGTGCAAATGTACTGTGTTTGGAAATGGAAATCCATCAAGATTCTAATCAAGTTTCGAGGGCCAATGAGCACATCCAATGGTTGGAAAAAAAGTTTGATAACGTCAGCCATCACAACCTGTCACTCACAGCGGTCTTCGACAGCTTTGTAAAGGGTTTACCTGCTACCGACAAGAAAGAAGAGCAATTATTGAGTCTGGCCAATACTAGAGCTCGATTGAGAATGAGTACTTTATATTACTTTGCTGCATTACACCGCTATTTGGTTGCAGGTACAGGAAATAAGGTGGAAGATTTTGGTGTAGGATTTTATACAAAGTATGGAGATGGAGGGGTTGACTTGAGTCCTATTGCGGATCTATTCAAGTCACAAGTTTATGAAATTGCCGACCACCTTAACATCGTAGAATCCATCCAAAAGGCAGCGCCTACCGACGGCTTGTGGAGTGACAACCGAACCGATGAAGAACAAATGGGAGCCAATTACAACGAACTGGAATGGGCTATGGAAGAATTGAAACGAAACCCTTCCTTGGCAGGGCTTGACCAAAAGCAAATTGAAATTATTAGTATATACAGCGATTTCAACCGTCAGAATCAGCACAAAATGAATCCCATTCCTGTCTGTCAAATTCCTAATGCACTTTTAATGTAAACCAGTTAAAAAAAATGATTAACTTTTAATATTAATTAAAAATAATTTCCCCAAATTATGATTAACCTAGTTGTGATCGATCCACACCCCATAGTGAGATCTGGATTCAAAAATTTCCTATCAGATTTGGATTTTCTTAAGATAGGTCATATTTCAAAAGACCTTAAAGGTGCCAGTGGTTTTATAGAGTCAAATCCTGTTGATGTGGTAATCTCAGAGATGGTATTAGACGACGAAAGTCCAATAGACCTTATCAATAAAGTTAAAAGCATCAACCCCGAAATCAGTGTGATATTTTTTACTGCTCAGGATCAAGAAATATACAGTATTCCTTTGATGAAAGCAGGGGCCAGAGGTTTTCTGTCTAAAAATATTTGTGCTGAAGTCTTGGCCGATGCCGTCAAGAAAATCAAATCCTATAAGCTTTACATCACCAATAATTTTAACAATGAATTAAAATTAGATTTGGATATCGAAAAGCCCAGAAATAATTTCGGAAAACTTTCTTCAAGAGAGGTTGAGGTACTTAAATACTTTACCGACGGAAAGCGTAACATTGAAATCGCAGAACGCTTGAAAATCAACCAGAAAACGGTGAATACCTATAAAAACGGAATGATGCACAAGCTCAAAGTAACCAATATGTTTGATTTGTACATGCAAGCCAAAAACCAAAACTTGGTCTAAAGCACTCTATTCAATTTATTGGAAAGTACTTTTTTTAATTGCTGATAGCTAATGATGTCCTGAAGGGCTTCGTGGTTTTGGTCTTGGTCTTTGGTTTCCATTTTCAGCTCCGCTATTTTTTGATCGATCAGGTAGCGCCTCATGGAGAGAATGGTCTCACTAACCAATTGTTCCACCTCGCTTCCTTTTACTTTGACCATTACATTTCCTTTTCCCCAATCATGTAATTGATATTGTTCTTCTTTCATGATCAGATCGGTAATGATTTGATTTTGAACTATATCGTCTGTCTGCATAATCTTTTCAAGATTCAACTCTCCTTGATCATTTTGATACAATTCGATGAGTTGATAGAAAAGACTTTTAAAATTTTCTTGAGTCAATTCGATTTCGTCTTGTTGGAGGTCTAAAAAGATTTTCTCATAAACTTTGGCCGAAATGGTTTGAACTTCCTGCACCAGCTCCCCATTATCATCGGGTTTTAAAATGATTTCTTCGAAATTTAACTCCTGATTGCCGTAGGCCAGCAAAATCGCTATGATCTGTTTTTCCAACTCAAAAACTCGATTCACTTTGGCTGCAGGATCCGTGATTTTTTTGATCAAGGGACTGGCCTCATTGGGGATTAACGTCTTGGAACCTTTTTGTTTGTTTTTTTGATTGATTTGGGCCAAAGCACTGAACAATGCGTCTTCAGAGATCTGCATGATTTCAGCACAATTCTGAATGTAAATTTCTTGCTTGATTACATCGGGAATCTTTGAAATACTTTCGACGATCTCTCTTATGGTTTCTGCTTTTCTTATGGGATCATTTTTTCCTTCATCCGACAACAAGGAGGCTTTGAATTGAATAAAGTCTTTGGACTGTCCCTCAAGGAAAGCATTGATTTCTTCGGTAGTATTTGACTTCGCGAAACTGTCAGGATCCTCCCCTTCTGGAAAACTACAGACCCGAACATTCATTCCTCGCTCCAATATCAAGTCGATTCCCCTGAGTGATG
>JAURMQ010000011.1 GCA_030830625.1 Flavobacteriaceae bacterium | reverse complement strand
GAGGCTTTGCCAGCAGGTTCACTTTCCATAAGTTCTTGAAATCCAGTGAGCTTGAGGATCATCTCTTTAGACAATAAAAATTCGTTGTGGATCAAACTCCAAAAGGATCCAAAACGCTTGTCATTTTCCATATAGGCCGTAAGGGCAAAGAATGATTTAGTCAAACTCATCATACTGTTGGCAATGAGTGTTCTAAAAAAAGAGGAACGCTGATACAAACGACGTACTTTGTCAAATTGGTTCTTATCCTCAAAACTCTTGATGGCCGTACCTACCCCATAGAATCCGGGTACATTTTGTTTAGACTGACTCCAGCTTCCTACAAAAGGAATGGCTCTTAAATCGGAGAAATCCAGTTGTTTGGAACTGCCTCTTTTGGAAGGTCGGCTTCCAATATTGGCCTTAGCGTAATATTTAAGAGTGGTCATTTCTTCCAAGTAAGGAATGAATTCCGGACGGGCCTTAAAGGCTTGATAAGCTTTATGGCTTTGGGTGGCCAATTCATTCATCGTTTCTCGATCTTCGTCTGACAGTACGTTTCGCTCTGAATTGAATACCTGATTTTGAATTCCAGAACTGAGCAATTGCTCCAAATTGTATTGACAAGAGTCATCCGTTCCAAAGTTGGAACTGATGGTCTGCCCCTGAATGGTAAGCTGAATATCGTCGGCTTGAATCTTGTTGCCCATAGAGGCATAAAACTCGTGGGTGTTCCCCCCTCCTCTTGCTGGAGGTCCTCCTCTACCGTCAAAGAACGCAACATTTATTCCATAGCGATTGGATAAAGGTGTTAAATCTTCTTTTGCTTTGTAGATACTCCAATTGGCCATAAAGTATCCCCCGTCTTTCGTTCCATCCGAAAAACCTAACATTACGGTTTGTTTGTTTCCTCTAAAATCTAAGTGACTTCTGTACTCTTTATTTTCATATAGATTTTCCATTATTTTTTCACAAACCTTTAAATCAGGTATTGTCTCAAACAAAGGAATAATATCAACAGTAGGTTGATTCCAATCACAGATTCTGTGTAAAGCAAATAACTCTAAAATATTATCTATACTTTGACAATTACTGATGATGTAACGATTACAACCCCGTTCACCATTCTGTTTTTGAATAACTCGCATCGCACGAATACTCTCTAACGTTTCTTTGGTTATGGTCGTTTCAAACAGTTCAGAAGGCACATTTCCTTTGAGGGTAGTCAAAACTTTATGACGGGCAACCGTATCCAAATCCTCAAAATTTTCTGGCAATCCTTGTACGTATTTCCTTATATCGGGATGAGAAAATATTTCGTCAAATACTTGTTTATGTACTCTCGAATCTTGTCGGATATCTAAACTCGCAAAATGGAAACCAAAAATCTTTAGCTTGTGTTTTAAATCTAAAATCAAAGATTCATATAGTCCATCACATTGGTTTACTATGATTTGGTGGATTTCATCTAAAGCCTTTTCAAAATTAGCAATGGTAAAATTTTCCGGTTTACTTTTGGAAAATAAGGTAGCATACAAATCACTTTCTAAAGCGTCTAACCTTTCTTCTAAGCCATTAAAGGTTAGGCTACGTTTCAATTTTCTAACCTCTCTAAAATAATTTCTTAAAATAGAAAAACGCAGTCTTTCTGCAGTTTTGAGAGTAATTTCTGGAGTTACATATGGGTTTCCATCACGATCACCTCCCGGCCAAAAACCAAAATCGAATATAGAGTTATCCAAATCTGCCTTGTTAAAAACATGTCTTTTGATGTAGGTGTAAATGGTACTGGCTGAATTATAGAATACGTTTTCTAAATACCAAATCAAGCTTACGGCCTCGTCCAAAGGGGATGGCTTGGTTTTTTGGTAAAATTTAGTATTCCCCAATTGAGTGAGGAGCAATTTCACTTGTTCAAGTTTGCCTCCATCAATTGCTTTTGATAAATCATTGATGATCCCCAAAACACTTCCTGGGTAAAATTGAGTCGGGTGAGCGGTAAGGACTATTCTTACCTTAAAACGATTCAAATAATCTTTTAATTCGTCTATTTTTTGCTCGTCAGAAGCATTTTCTTTAATGTGTCGAATGGTTCCCCTTCCGTGCATATTATTGACGAAACCAAAGGAAGCATCTTCTATGGCATCGAAAAGAACCACCTGCCGCTCAATGTACTGAATGAATCGGAAAAGGAGATCCATTTGTTCTTTTTCGTCGTATTCAGGTAAATATCTACTGAAAAAAGTAGAGGTAATTTCCTTTGGATCTAATTTTTTATCGTAACCGTTTTTGCAATGATCTGCAAACAATGGGATTAAAACAGAGGTGTTTCTTATTGTATCGAAAGGAAGAGTTAGAAAAAGGCTGTTATAAATTTGGAATTTTGAGAGTACAGTCTCATTAAATCTTTCAATTTTAGGTTTTCGAGCCATTGGGTTTTAGAGGTATATAGAGCGTTTATAATTCATTAAAAATTCTATGCATTAATCTTTTCTTGTCATTAATACTTTCTTCAAGAGAAATCATAGTTTCGGTCCTTGAAACCCCCTCTATATCATCAATCATAAAAATGATTTCTTTGGCGTGCTTGGTATCGTGAGCCCTTACCTTACAAAAAATGTTAAACTTTCCAGTGGTGATGTGAGCCACTGTAACAAAAGGGATAGCGTTTAGGCTGTCAATCACGTTATTGATTACTTTGGTTTTTTCCAAGAAAATACCAATGTATGCAATGAAAGAATAACCGAGTTTGACATAATCCAAGTTCAAAGAAGATCCTTTAATAATACCCGCTTCTTCCATTTTTTTTACTCTAACATG
>JAURMQ010000099.1 GCA_030830625.1 Flavobacteriaceae bacterium | reverse complement strand
TGGGGAGAAACAAAAGTAGCCAGCAACCAACCCGATTTTGACTTAAAGGCTTGGTCTGAAGAATTCATAAAACTGAAAGGAATGAATTTGGTCGAAGCCATAGAGGAAGTGAGAAATCAATTTCTTGAAGGGAATTGGAGGCCTATTGTCACTGAAGGTTTATTGATGACCCTCTACGACTTGATGGGTAAAATTGAAAACAAACCCACCGTCAAAATGTGGGGTTTAAAAGGGGAAGCCCCTGTTCCGGCCATTTTTTGTATTTTGGAAAAGGAAGAGGATAGTGTGATCAAGCAAGCCAAAATTGCAGTGGAGCAAAACATGCACAGATACGTCAAAATTAAAATGTTTGGAGATTTTGAGGTCGATAAAAGAAATGTCAGTGCATTGCGAAAATTTTTGGGCCCGGATTCTTTTATACTCGGCGATCCCAATCGTGGATACAAGAATATCACAGATCTGAAGGAGTTATCTCAAATAATGATAGCGCTCAACCAAGTGGGAATGGATGGGGTAGAAGATCCCTCCGATTTGAAGAAAGAGGAATTGATATACTTACAGGCCAATGTGGGTAAATTGTCTATCGTTCCAGATCATATCATGCGTCCCGCTTCCAAAAGCATCAAATCTTTTGACGATCGAATGGGGAATTATTTCAATTTGCACCCCAACTGTATGGGTACCTTCACCGAAATAAACGATATTGCCAAATTGATTAAAGCTTCGAATAAAGGGATTATGATCGGAGACTCTAGCCTGATCGGGGCGGCTTGTACTTTTTGGCAACAATTGGCCATTGGCAACGAAGCTTCCTGGGTGGAAGCTATGGAAAAACCTCAAGAGCAGGATGCCTTTTTAAAGTGCATCGAACAAAAAGCGACCCGAATGGACGAAGAAGGTAAGGTAGTGGCAGATTTTAAACCCGGCTTTGGATTAAAAGTCAATGAAAGTAAGTTACTATCCCTCGCAGATGCGCATTTAAAAATTTAAACTATTTAATAAAAATGAAAAAACTACAACTCTTTATTTTATTGATTACAACTTTGGCTTATGGTCAACGACCTGTTGATTTGGTCAATCCTTTAGTAGATTCTGCCAATTCCAGGTGGTTCTTTTTTACCTCAGCGACCCGACCCTTTGGAATGGTAAATCTGAGTCCTGATATGGGTACTGCTGGTGCTTGGGAATCGGGATATCGTTACAATCAAAAAACAATAAATTTTTTCAGCCATATTCATGCATGGCAACTGTCGGGAGTGCCGGTTTTACCTACCACGGGTGAAATTAAAGCGCACTTGGGTCCAAAAGCTTATGGTTCGGCCTATTCGCACGATCGCGAAACCGTGGAGGCGGGCTATCACGCAGTGGTATTGGATGATTATAATATCAAGGCTGAGTTGACCTCAACGGTAAGAGTTGGCTTTCACCGTTATACTTTTCCCAAATCCGATCAAAGCGCCGTTATTTTGGATCTGTCGGCCCAATTGGGGCCCAGCGGTACAGAAAGTGGCTATGTGAAAAAAGTATCCAACAAAAAAATTAAGGGTTATGCCGTAATGGAAAAAACCATAAGACGTCCCAAGGCGACCAAGGTTTTTTTCGCCATCCATTTCAACAAACCCTTTGACGCGCTTCACGCTTTCAAAGACGGAAAACTTCTTGGAGAGGTCAAGGAGTTTGAAGGGGAAAAAGGAGGAGTATATCCCGTCTTTACAACCCAGCAAGGAGAGCAGTTGCTCATGAAAGTTGCCATTTCATACGTGAGTATGAAACAAGCGGAGTTGAACCTCAATACGGAGTTGCCCCATTGGGATTTTAATGCAGTGGTTGAAGATTCCAAAAATCAATGGAATGATTACCTCAGTAGAATTGAAATTAAAGGGAACACCAAAGATCAGCAAATACGTTTTTACACCGACCTATGGCATGCCCTACAAGGGAGACGAATCATCAGTGATGTCGATGGTAAATACAGTGATATGACGGGCGAAAAACAAAGAATAGGTCAGATTCCTTTGGATGAAGAGGGAAAACCAAAATTCAACCATTACAATTCAGACTCATTTTGGGGAGCACAATGGACTTTAAATACCCTTTGGCATTTGGTTTATCCTAGAATTACAGAGGAGTTTATAAATTCTATGCTGCTCATGTATGACGATGGTGGCTTGATTCCTCGAGGACCATCGGGAGGAAATTATACCTATGTAATGACGGGTGCCTCTACAACTCCATTTATTGTAAGTGCGTATATGAAGGGCATCAGAGGGTTTGATGTTGCAAAAGCCTATGAAGGAATGCTTAAGAACGCATTGCCTGGAGGCATTATGAGTAAAGTAGGTTACGAACACTATACCAGTAAAGGGGGGGGGATAGAATATTATATCGATAGAGGCTATGTTCCTTTTCCTTTGTATGAAAAACAATATGGATTTCACCAATGCGGTCCAGGGGTAACCATGGAATACGCGTATCAAGATTGGACTTTAGCTCAGATGGCAAAGGCACTCAACAAAGAAAGTGACCATGAAATGCTGATCAAAAGAGCCGCCAACTATCGAAATATTTATGACGCAGAATCCGGTTGGATGAGGGGAAGAACAATGGATGGGAATTGGGTTGAACCCTTTGATCCTTTGGTTTATGAGAGTGACTATAAACATCCTTTAGGTTCGGGTTTTGTGGAAGCTACTGCTGCTGCTGCTACTTGGTTTGTACCACACGATTTAGCAGGATTAGCCGATTTGATGGGTGGCAAAGCCACAGCGGCAGACAGATTGAACCGATCATTTTTAATTGCAAAACAGCACGGATTTGTTGCCCATAACTATCGTGGGGATAACTATGTCTCCAGTTATCGCCGAAGAGCTTTCATCAATTATGGAAATCAGCCTTCTATGCAAACGGGATATATTTTTAACTATTTCGGTCGGCCTTGGCTTACTCAACAATGGGTGAGAAATGTTATTGAACAAGTGTACAGCGACAACGACCCTCAAAAGGGATACAGTGGAGATGAAGATCAAGGGCTGATGGGGGCACTGTCTGTATTGATGAAAATGGGTATTTTCGAAATGAAAGGTGGGGCCGACATTGATCCTACCTATGACGTATCAAGTCCTGTTTTCGATCAAATAACCATCCACTTGGACCAAGACTATTACTCCGGTGAAACGTTTACCATAGATGCTCACAATAACAGTCCTAAAAATAAGTACATTCAAAGTGTAAAACTCAACGGAATTCCTTTGAACCAATCGTGGTTTCATCACAAAGATTTAGTTAAGGGAGGATCTTTGGAGTTTGTTTTGGGGGAGGAGCCCAATTATGATTGGGCCACCGCTGAGGATACACTTCCTGCGAGTATGTCAGACCAATAAAAACAAATGTGTGGAAAGAAAGGTTGGATTTGGGATCATAGGAACAGGGAATATTGCAAAATTTCATGCAAACTGTATTGAAAAAATACCCAATGCCCAACTTTTAGGAGTACTCAGTAAATCGGAGAATAGAGCGCAGCAGCTGGCCGATCATTTTCATTGCCCTGTTTTTTGGGAAATGGATCAATTATTAGCAGTGGCTGGAATCGAGGTGATTTGTATTTGCAATGAAAGTGGATTGCATGGGGCAACCATTGAACAAGTGGCAAAGGCCGGTAAAAACATATTGTGTGAAAAACCATTGGAGATCACCGTCCAAAAGATAGATCAGATCACCGAAGTGGTGAATCATAGTGGGGTGAAACTGGGTTGTGTATTTCAGAACCGTGAAAATCCCGAATACCAAAAACTTAAAGGGTATGTCCGAGAAGGCGTATTAGGAAAACTTCTGCTGTGTCAAACAGGCATCAACTGGTATCGTCCTTCAGGCTATTATGAAAATTCGTGGCGTGGCACTCATGTTATGGATGGAGGGGCTGCCTTCATCAACCAAGGGATACACACCATTGACCTGATGCTCGACCTCATGGGAGACTTAAGTGAAGTCAGTGGCTTTATTGATACCTTACATCACGCCATAGAAGGAGAAGACGTTGGAGTCGCTGCTTTAAAATTCGAAAGCGGTGCTTTGGGAACACTATCTTGTGGAACGGCATTATTCCCCGGTGAGCCGGAATATATAACACTTTACGGGTCCTCTGGGAATGTCTGTTTTAGAGGGGGTAAAGTCGTTTCATCTTCAATTGATAGCATTCACCGAGAATTGAATGCGTTTCAAAACGAAACAGGCACTGGGGCTTCCGATCCTATGGCCATTAGCGATCAATTTCATATTGAGGTGATAAAGGATATGATCGATGCGGTAACCCATGATAAAGCGCCAATGGTCAATACAAACGAGGCAAAAAAATCAGTCGCGCTGATCAATGCCATTTATCAATCAAAAGGAAATCGAATAAAATTATCTTAAATGAAAAACTTCTTTCATAGTGTTTTTTTTAGAATATTAGTCATTTCTCTCTTCACCCTGGCTTGCCAATCTCCAGTGGAGCCATCGCCAAAGCCCAATGTAATTCTTATCATGGCTGACGATATAGGATTTGAGTGTTTGAGTATTAACGGGAGTACTTCCTACCATACCCCTCTTCTGGATTCATTGGCTCAAAAGGGGATCAACTTTACCCAAGCCATATCACAACCCCTTTGTACCCCTTCTCGAGTGAAAATCATGACCGGCAAATTCAATTTTAAGAATTACGATTATTTCACTTACCTCAATCCAAAAGAAAAAACATTTGGAAACTTATTTAAAGAAAAGGGCTATAAAACCGCTATTGTGGGAAAATGGCAACTCAATGGTATAGAACACCAGTTGGATGGCTATGAAGACAACACAAGGCCTTATCACTTTGGTTTCGATGAGTACAGTTTGTGGCAATTGACCAAATCCAAAAAGTATGGAGAGCGTTTTGCCCATCCTTTAATTGAGCAAAATGGAGTGTTGTTGCCCAGAGATAAAGAGGCTTATGGACCTGATATTGTTTCGAATTATGCGATAGATTTTATAAAGAAAAACAAAGACCAGCCTTTTTTTATCTATTACCCCATGCTTTTGGTACACAGTCCATTTGTTCCAACCCCAGATTCTCCTGAGTGGCAATTTCCAGAGCTCAGATCTGAACAAGACAATCGGTTTTTTGTCGATATGGTCGAGTATATGGACAAGATCATTGGAAAAATTATCGAGGAATTAAAGGCTCAGGGCATTGTAGAGCAAACGTTGATATTGTTTGTAGGGGACAATGGAACAAAAGACACTGTAATTTCTCAAACGCAGACCGGCCCAGTAAAAGGAGCAAAAGGTAACACCATTAGACATGGAAATCATGTCCCAATGCTTGCCAGTTGGCCAGATAAAATTAAAAAACCAATGATTTACAATGGTTTAATAAACTTCAGCGACTTCTACGCCACTTTCTCAGAAATTTTAGGGGTGCCCATTGAAGGGGATGGCATCAGCATGATGGATGTTTTTAATGGCGAAGTAACCAATGAGCGGAAAACCGCCACTACCTATTATGATCCCATGTGGTCACCCAATGTGACCCAGTACAGAAATGTATATTCTCAAGACTCTCGATATAAACTGTATAAAGATGGGAAGTTTTTCGACATGGAAAATGATGTTCTTGAAACCCAACCTCTACAAGACAAAGACTTAAATGAAAGTCAAATATCCATCAAAGCAAAATTAAAAGCAGAATTGGCAAAATTCCCCGAACTTCCAAAAAGCTCTTATGTTAGAGGAAAAAACAATTAAAGTGAGAGCTAGCGTATATTTATGGATCATGATTCCGGTTTTTTTTTCATGTAAGCCAACCCCAGAAATGGCCGAAACGAAACCCAATATTGTTTTTATTGCTATAGATGATTTGAATGATTGGGTGGGCTTTTTGGGGCATCGTGCAGCCATTACGCCCCATATGGACCAGTTGGCTGAAAAGGGCTATTCATTTACCAACGCCCACTGCCCAGCTCCAGTTTGTGGTCCTTCGAGAACGGCAATTCTGAGTGGAATGCAACCCGTTACCTCAGGTATTTATGATAACAATGTAAAGTTCAGCAGAGACCTGCCCGAAGTGACTACTTTGCCAGAGCATTTTAGAAACCACGGTTATCAAGTCTTTGGAGTAGGCAAAATATTCCACGGTGGCGCTTCTAATGTGCCAAAATCTGCCTTTGATGAATATGGAGGAAAGAAGGGATCGGCAGCACCCTTTTCGACTTCGGACTTGGAAAACAGCAAACAAAACCCTTTTCACGAAGTGACCAAGTTGGGTAAAACGTTTAAACTTCCTCTCAATGGTATGCCCGCAGATCGCTATTGGAGCAAAGGTCATACTTTTGATTGGGGGGCAGTTGATTTACCCGACAGCCTTTTTTCTGACCGCATCAGTGTAGATTGGGCCATTGAAAAACTGGATCATATCGGGGAGAAGCCCTTTTTGTTAACTTTAGGATTTGAGCGACCCCACCAACCTCTTTTTAACCCCAAACGATTCCACGATTTATTTCCATTAGACAGTATTCGCTTGCCTGAGGTGCCAGAGAACGATTTCGAAGATCTACCCTATCGTGCCAAGCAATTGGCCTTGTATCCCCTTACATCGGGCCGACATGAAACGGTCGTTCAATACGGGCAATGGGAAAATGCTGTGGCTTCATATTTGGCCTCTGTCTCATTTGTCGACGAACTGATTGGGGACTTGGTAAAAGCATTGGATCAGCGAAATTTGATGGAAAATACTTGGATCGTACTTTGGTCTGATCACGGCTGGCACTTGGGAGAAAAACAGCATTGGGGAAAAGCAACAGGTTGGTACAGAAGCACTCGGGTTCCTTTTTTAATCGTTCCCCCTCATGCAGCTAATGAAGATCAAAAGTCTGAAAATGTAGAGCATATGGTCAACCTCTTGGATTTGCCGCCTACTATGGCCGATATAGCGGGAATTCCTCATAAAAAAGAGTGGGAGGGAAGGAGTTTGATGCCCATCCTCAACCAACCCATAAATGACTGGGAAGAAGTAACCATCACCACCTTTTCGATTGGGTCCCACACCGTTACAACTCCAAATTGGCAATTGATTTCCTACTTTGACGGTAGTTTTGAATTGTATGATCTCATTCGTGATCCCGAACAATTTAAAAATATTGCTGAGCAATCCTCAAGTCTTCAAATCATCGACCAGTTAAAAAAACACATTCCAGAGGAGCCCAATTGGAAGTATTTTATTCGATATGGTGAGTATAAAATTTTAATCCATAAAAATGAAAGCATTCAGGTTTTTAATCTAATGTTGGAGGGCAGGAATGCTGAAGATATAGCCAAGGAGGTTCCCGATTTAGTGAAAAAGATCAGGGCTTCTATTAAAAACCATCCCCCGAAAAATAAGAAATTTTCGATCGAATTTATCCCATCAAATACCCACGAAAATGTTGAGGCTAATTGCATTGATGGAAATTTACACGGATCTCAAAAAACCTTTGAAAGCCAAGCTCTTTACAAGGAGTTTTATGCGAACAATGGGAGGCGTTCAACTCTTTTTGGGCAAAGGAAAGCCATTCAAAAAAATAAGTATAAAGAGGACCAAGGACCTATTGAAATACGCAACTTGTCTTGCCATACTCCCGATACTTTTGACATCCGTCAGTCTCCTCCCCAATCGATAGAGAAAGCAAAAAAAATAGTAAAATCGGCAAGTGATCCTTCAGATCATTATTTTTGGAAACATAAAGGCAGTGAAGCCTCTGATATTTACAACCAATCATGAAAATCAATGAAAATAAATAAATACGCATTCAAATTATTCTTTCTGATCATGAGTTATACCCTCATGGCCCAACCTCAAAATAAGTCCATAGATGAGGTGGTTGATCTTATGGATCGGGTAATCCATTGGCAAAGTCAACAGACGGATCATGTCGAAAAATACACCCTGACCAATTGGCAATTTGCTACCTACTACATGGGGATGATGAAGGCTTTTAAAACGACAGGGAATACTGTTTATCAGGATTATTTGTATAAAATCGGAGAAGACCACAATTGGGAGACTATGCCCGATATGTATCATGCCGATAAGATTGCAATGGGACAAATTTATCTGGATCTCTACCAACAAAAGGGAGGAACGGAGTTGATTAAAAATCTAAAGTGGGTGTTGGATGCTAATCTGTTGAGAAATCAACCAAAGCCCGATGTACGGTACAAGGATAATCCCTATAAACACGAGTGGTGGAGCTGGTGCGATGCCTTGTTTATGGCCCCGCCAACTTTTGCCAAAATGTATCAAATTACGGGAGAGCAAAAGTATTTGGATTATGCGATTGATCATTGGCTGGTAAGCACCGATTATTTGTGGGATAAAGAAGAGCATTTGATCTATCGCGATGATCGATATTTTGATAAAAGAACCAAATCTGGAAAGAAAATCTTTTGGAGTCGAGGAAACGGATGGGTTTTTGGAGGATTGGTACACATGTTGGAAATGATTCCCGAAAATCACCCGAAGCGCCATTTGCTGGTCGATCAATTCCAAAAAATGGCACAACGTCTTTTGGATTTACAAGAGATGAGCAGCGATGGTTTGTGGCGAGCCAACCTTTTAGATCCCGGGATTTTCGCGTATCTCAATCGAGACGGAACTCAGTTTATTGAAACCGATAAAGCTGATATCCCAGAAAACAGCGGAAGTGCCTTTTTTTGTTATGGCTTTGTTTGGGGAATCAACAAGGGATTGCTGGATCCCGATTTGTATGAAAAGCCAATGGTTAAAGCTTGGAAAGAGTTGACCCAACACGTCAACAAAGAAGGACGATTGGGTTTTGTTCAGCCCGTAGGAAAAGATCCTAAACCCTATGGAGAGGATTCATGGCAAGAGTTTGGAACAGGAGCCTTCTTATTGGCTGCTTCGGAATACATCAACTATTTGAAAAATCCCATTAAAAAAAATCCCATCAGCTATCAAAAACAATCCCTTTTTTATGAAAATGATTTTTCATCAAAAAGCAATCTCAAAGATTGGGTCCTTGAAGGAGAGGCAAAGGTGGTGGTCAAACAATTGGATGGAAATGTATTCCCCCGATCAAAAATCCCATCATGTGTTTTGGTGCCCAGAGGAGTTGCCGGCCAATTTTATGGCAGAATGGGAATTGCAAAACCTCAATCCAGAGGCAGGACTCTGTATTGTGTTTTTTGCTGCGAAGGGATTAAATGGAAGGGATGTTATGCATCCTTCACAAAAAAAGAGAACAGGAGTTTTTAGTCAGTACACCAAAAGTGATCTCAATAATTACCATATATCCTACCATACCAATAACCCCAAAAAACCAAATCGTCCTTTTACTCATATTCGAAAAAATAAAGGTTTTGTAACGGTTCAATATGGAGAGCAAGGGATTCCAGCCTCTTCCAGGGCTGTTCACAAAGTTCACTTGGTAAAAAAAGAAAATCATATCCGTATGACCATAGACGGGAGAGAGGTGATTAACTGGATCGATGACGGAATAAAAAATGGCCTTGCTTATGGTGAGGGAAAATTTGCATTTCGACAAATGCAATGGACCCATTTTAGATATAGGAATTTAAAAATTTGGAACATAAATTAAAGACAATGAAAACTATTTTATTAACCGTTTTGGCCCTTTTTTGTATCAACACAACTGTGGTATATGGGCAAAAAAAACCAAATGTAATTATTATCTATACGGACGATCAGGCAACCCTCGATGTTAATGTTTTGGGGGCTAAAGATTTGGTAACCCCTCATATGGATCGGCTGATGTTGAGTGGTACTATTTTCACTCAATTTTACGCTTCACCCGTTTGTTCACCATCGCGTGCATCGTTACTGACGGGAAAAAACCCACAAAGAGCGGGAGTACCAGGAAATGCAGGGCAAGATTTGAGCAGAAATTCTGGGCTTCCGCCTTCGGAGTTCACCATGGCAGAAATGTTCAAAGAAAACGGATACGATACTTATCTGATCGGAAAATGGCACTTGGGTTACCAACCCGAAATGCGTCCCAATCAACAAGGTTTCGATTACAGTTTTGGTCATTTAGTGGGGTGTATTGACAACTACTCTCATTTTTATTATTGGGGAGGAGACAGCAATTATGTAGGAGGACCGAATCGACATGACCTTTACCGAAATAATGAGGAGGTTTTTTTGGATGGACAATATTTTCCTGATCTGATGCTGCAAGAAGCCAAACAAGTAATTGAAAAGAAGTCTGAAGACCCCTTTTTTATTTTTTTCGCAATGAATACCCCTCATTATCCCTACCAGGGGTATGCCAAATGGATTGAATACTACCGCGATAAGGGGGTCAAACATCCCAGAGATTTATACGCTGCATTTTTAACCACACAGGATGAAAAAATCGGAGAGTTGATCGGATTATTGGAAGAGCACGACCTGAGGGAAGATACGATCATTATTTTCCAATCGGATAATGGACATTCTACCGAAACTCGCGCGTATCATGGGGGAGGCTACACGGGCCCCTATCGAGGAGCCAAGCAGTGCTTGTTTGAAGGAGGAATTAGAGTTCCTGCGGCCATTTCTTGGCCGGGCAAAATACCTTCCAAACAATTCAGAGATCAAATGAGTGTGAATGTTGACTGGATGCCGACATTGATCGATTTATGCGGTTTTAAAACCGATACTTCCCAAATGGATGGAAAATCTCTAATGCCGATTATCAAAAATGAAAAAGCACCCTCCAACCATGAAAAGGGGTACTGTTGGGAATACGGAAGAGCGGGACAAGAATCCTGGGTAGCGCGAAAAGGAAAGTGGAAACTCTATGCCAACCCCTATGATACCAGTAGGAGAGAATATACTTATATCGAAAAATTTGTTCTTTTTGATTTGGAAAATGATCCAGGAGAATCGATTAATTTGTACCATAAGGAAACAGCGGTAGTGAATGAACTTAAGAACTTATACAAGACATGGAAAAGCCAACAATGAAATTGAAAATTGTGACAGTATTGGCTTTGGCTCCCATCCTTTTGAGCGCTCAAATGCCTCAAAAAGAAACCCTTACAGCAGTGGGGGAACTTCCTCAGATGGTTTATCCCAAATACAGGCGGTGGATGTCGCCCGATAATGGAGAGGTGGCCACTTATACCAGTCCAAGATTACAATGGCCCTCCAAAAGTTCACAGGTTTTTGAAGTGAGACTGGCTAAAGATGAAGACTTTACAAAAGAGCTCATTACCCTAAAAAATATTTCATTTTCAATGATTAACACTCATAATGAATTAACTCCTGGCGTTTGGTATTGGCAGTATAGGGCTCAAAATGAGGATTGGAGTAATCGGGCTTCCTTCACTGTAAATGATCATTCAATCGATTTTGTACCCCCCGCTTTCAAAACCCTTTTGGAGTCGATTCCAAAGCACCATCCAAGGGTGATGGTCAAAAAGGAAGAGTGGGACCGATTGCGATCCAAATCAATGTCTTACCAGGAACGCTCCCACATTATAGAAGAGGCAGATCGTATCATGGAGAGGAGAATTCCAAGTGAGCGAGACGCGACCATTCAATATGAAGGGAGAGACGAAAATGAAACCGAAAAAATAAAAAAAATATTCAGTCAAAAAGTGGGCGATGAGTTTGGTAACTCTTTAAAAACACTCACTCAGGCGTATGTGTTGACCCAAGAGCAAAAGTATTTTGATTCCGCAATACAATGGATGCGAGAGGCAATAAGCTGGGATCCAAAAGGATTGACCCGAATCAATGACTTTGGAGATGCGTTGATTATGGAGTCATTGGCCACAGCGGTCGATGTTTTTTGGGATCAAATCACTCCAAAAGATCGGGCAGATGTTCTCAATCACATCGTGGTCAGAGCCAATGGATTTTATGAGCATTGGTTGAATTATTTAGAAAACCGAAACTCTTCCATGCATGTTTGGCAACATATATTACACCGACTGTTCCTCACTTCAGTAGCCTTGATAAACGAAGTGCCTGATGCGACCCTTTGGCTGGAGTACATTTACGAATTATGGTTGGCACAACATCCTAAAATGGGAGAAGAAGACGGAGCTTGGTTTAATGGAACCGGCTATATACGCATGAATGTAATGACTGTTTTGGACATTCCCATGAAATTGGGAGAGTTGACAGGGCAAAACTTTTTTGTGGCTCCCTGGTATGGCAACTTTATGAAGTGGCTCACCTATGCCTATCCTCCAGGAGCAACCAGCGATGGATTTTGTAATGATGGAAGAAAATGGCCCATGCCCACTATTGAGTATGCGGCCTTTGCAGATGCCTTTGCTAGAGTCATCCGAGACCCACTGGGGGTTGAATATTCCAAGGCTGTTTTGGCTGAATTGGATCAATTGGACGAGCCTATTATCGATTTGGATTACACTGGAGGACCCGTGGAAAAAGCCCGTTTAACCGATGATAAAGATTATGCATGGTTTAGAATTTCAAAAGGCTATGATTTGTCTTTGCCATCGACCGATAATGCCGTAGAATTGACCGATGCGGAAATTTTTCCAGATGTGGGCGTAGCCTATATGAACTCAGACAGAACTGATATAAAAAACAACCTAAGAATATCGATCAAAAGCTCTCCATTGGGGCCTTTAGCCCATACCCATGCCGAGCAAAATACGTTCAATATAGCTTACCAAGGAAAACGATTGTTTTACAACTCGGGTTACCGTCCGTGGATGAGCGCACCCCACACCACCGCTTGGTATAAACACACTCAGGGTCACAACGGTATTTTGGTCGATCAACAAGGACAGCCCTACGATGCAGGGGCCTACGGATTCTTGCCGAGATTCATTGAAGGAAAGCAGTTGACCTATGTGGTAGGCGATGCCTCTCATGCTTATGAAGCTCACGAATTGTCTGCAAAAAATCGAAAAGACAATACACCCAATGATATGGAAGTCAAATTTTTCAGAAGACACTATTTGTTGATCAAACCCAATCTTTTTATTGTTTATGATGAAATGGAGGCCCACAAACCTGTCGATTGGAGTTGGCTGGTGCATAACTACCACGGTCTCAAATTAGATGCAGAAAATAAGACGGTAGAGACAACTTATGACGACAGAGGGGGACGGGTTACTCTTTTTGGAGGAGCAGATTTGAATTATTCGGTTACCGATAAATTTTCAGTCGAACCTAAAAACTTTTTGAGAAAAAATGATGCGCAAGGTAACTTCCTTACCTACAACAACCACTGGCATTTCAAAGCAACAACCCAGGAGAAACAAGATAAAATGCGGTTTTTGGCCATAATTCAAGTGAGTGATGATCTACGCTACAATTCTATAGCGGTCTCAAAAAATGTCGATCAATTTCAGGTGGACGGATGGACCATCAAGGCCAATTTGGATCCCACGACTCCAGGATGGATAACAGTAAAAAATAAAGATGAAACGGTACGGTTTTATTCTCATGTTCCGTCTGAGGGAGGAGCGACCAAGTTGGTAGAATACCTGGAAGGAAAAGAATTCGTAAAAATCGTTAAGGATTCATACCCCAAGAGTATCATCAGTGCATCAAAAAGATATTAATCATGTTTTTAAAAAATACACATTTGTTCTCAATACTCACTATAGCATTGTTCTCTGTACTTCTCAGTTGTAAGGCGAATGATCAAAAAACTAATCCGCCCAATGTTTTAATGATCAGTATTGATGATTTAAACGATTGGATTGGAATTTTAGGGGTCCATCCAGACGCGAAAACCCCCAATATCGATCGATTGGCCAGTGAAGGGATTCTGTTTACCAATGCTCACTGCCAGGCGCCAATTTGTGGTCCCTCTCGCGCTTCTATCATGTCGGGACTCAGACCTTCTACTACGGGGATTTACGGTCAGATTAAAGATCAACACCTTAGGAATGGGAGTTCAGTCATGGAGTCGGTTCGTTTTTTACCCCAATATTTTCAAGAACACGGATATAAAACGATTGGTGTGGGTAAGATTTTCCACAATCATGCCCCAGAGGGTGTTTTCGAAGTTTCAGGAGGAAGAGTGGGGGGGTTTGGCCCACTTCCAGAAAAAAGAATGAAGTGGAACAAAACAGGAACTTCAACCGATTGGGGACCTTATCCCGATCAAGACAGTTTAATGCACGATTTCTCTTACGCACAATGGACCGAAAAACAATTACAAGAAAAACACGACCGTCCTTTTTTTATGGCCGTTGGATTTATTCGCCCTCATGTTCCCTGGTATGCCCCAAAAGAATGGTTTGATCTTTACCCAGCCGATCAAGTCACTCTTCCTTCGTATTGGCCAAACGATTTTGACGATTTGCCCGAAATTGCCAAAAGAATTGCCTTCAAAGGAATGATGCCAACTACTGATTGGGCCATCGAAAGTGGTGAATGGAAAAACATTGTTCAGGCTTATTTGGCCTGTGTTTCTTTTGTCGATCATCAAGTAGGAGTAGTTCTCGATGCATTGGAAAAGAGTAATTATAAGAACAATACCATAGTGCTATTGTGGTCGGATCACGGATACGAATTGGGAGAAAAAGGATCTTTTGGCAAACAAACCCTTTGGAGCGAATCCACTCGAGTACCTTTGATTTTTAAACTCCCGGGCACGAAACAAAATAAGAAAATTGACCAAGCAGTAGAATTATTAGACATTTACCCCACACTATTAGATTTAACCGGTTTGGAGGAAAACCTTACCAATGAGGGCAAAAGTCTTGTGCCTCTTTTTGAGCAAAGGGGGGATCCCTCAGCGGTGGCCATTACTACCTATGGCAAAAACAATCACAGTTTGGTCAACAGCCAATACCGCTACATTCTATATGAAGATGGTGCAGAGGAGTTGTATGACCTAACCTCCGACCCAGGAGAACGAAATAATCTTTCTCAGTCTATCGAATTGGACGCTGTTAAAAAATCCATGCAAAACCACCTTCCAAAAATCAACCTGGATTGGAAAGAGGGAAGTTCTCACAACATCAATGAATATTTTATAGAAACTTCAAAACAAAAATTATGAAACCCAATTTTTTTCTTAAAAAACGGAGTAAAAATTTGTTGTTTTTATTACTGGTTCCCTTGGAGTTAATGGCTCAATTGGGCGATCCTCAAGGGCCTTATTTTGCTACTGGAATTCGTATCGGGGATGTCAGTCAAAACGAGGCAGTGATCTGGACGCGTTTGACCCAAAACCCAACAAGGGTAAGTGATGCTCCGCTTCCGATAGCCTTATATACCGATCCTGAAACAGGAGCCAAACACACAAGAAAGACCAGAGAAGATAAAAATGGAGTGGTTTATTTTCCCGAAGGATATAACATCAATACCATTGAAGGGGCAGTACCTGGAGCCGCCGGTTTGGTGAAGATAAAATACAAAAGCGCTGAATCCAAAGAATGGCAATCTACAACTTGGCAAGCGGTATCCCTTGAGGCGAATTTCAGCAGGAAATTTATATTATCCGACTTGAAGCCCGGATTGACCTACGAGCTTTTGGTTGAAGCAAGACCCGTTGAAGCCTCCAAAGTAAGTGCTCAATTAAAGGGAAAATTCAAAACGCCACCTGATGAAAAATCCTCTCGAAAAATTATTTTTGCCGCCAGTACCTGCCAAGGGTATCCAGACCGGGATCACCCGCAAGGCTTCAAAATCTACCCCTTTTTGGAGGGGCTTGACCTCGATTTTTTTGTCCACGCAGGGGATATTGTTTACTATGACAACTTAGCAAAAAATAAAGGTATGGCCCATTACCATTGGGATAGGATGTTCAGTTTGCCTACCAACAAGTCTTTTCATGCACAAGTGACAAGCTATTTTGAAAAAGACGATCATGACGCTTGGTTTAACGACAGCTATCGAGGGATTGAAACTTCTTTCATGGGCGAATTTACTTTTGACCAAGGATTAGAAGTTTTTCGTCAAGAGATGCCGATCAAAGACAAAACCTATAGAACCTTCAGATGGGGTAAAGACCTGCAGATTTGGTTGGTGGAAGGCAGGGATTATAGAAGTCCCAACACCCAGCCCGATGGGCCCGAGAAAACCATTTGGGGTAAAGAACAGATGGAGTGGTTTAAAAGTACAGTAACTGCTTCGGATGCGACCTTCAAATTACTGATAAGCCCCACTCCCATAATTGGTCCCGACCGAAGCACGAAAAAAGACAACCATTCCAACCAAGGTTTTTCCTATGAGGGAGAGCAGATTCGAGAATTTATGGCTTCCCAATCCAATATGTATGTCATTTGTGGGGACCGGCATTGGCAATATGTTTCGAAACACCCTAAATACGGAATTGTTGAGTTTTCGATTGGTCCCAACAGTAGGGATCATGCCGGGGGATGGAAACAAAACGATCTAAGGCCTGAACATTTGTATTTAAATGTGGTAGGGGGAACCATGACGGTAACCATAGACCCCCAGAAAAAAGGAAGTATTACGGTAATACATTATGATGTGGATGGAAATCCGCTGAATGAGTTTGTCGCCTATGCAGCATCCAAAAGGGGAGAACCCTAAACACTAAAAAAAAACAAAAAATATGACTTTTAAAAAACCGACTTTTCCGTTTGTGATATTATGGTTCACTTTGATTTTGGCATGTTCAACCAAAAAAGAAGTTTCAACCCCACATCCTAATATCATATATATTTTGGCCGATGACTTAGGGTATGGTGATTTGCGTATTTACAATGAAAATTCTAAAATCAAAACCCCTCATTTGGATCAAATGGCAAAGCAAGGAATGCGTTTTATGGACATGCATTCCACTTCTTCCGTTTGTACGCCCACCCGCTACAGCATACTCACTGGAGAATATGCTTGGCGAACCTCACTCAAGACAGGCGTGTTGTGGAGTTTTGGTCCTTTGATGATCCCGGATCAAAAAGAAACGGTAGCCAAGCTGTTGAAAAGAAACCATTACCAAACTGCAGTGGTAGGCAAATGGCATTTGGGGCTGGATTGGCAACTAAAAACACCCTATCAAGAAAATCAAATCGTCAAAAACGAATGGGGTTTTATAACCGATTATAATGAAGAAATTATTGATTTTTCCAAAAATCCTTTGAGAGGTCCTGCCAATGTCGGTTTCGATTACAGTTATATTCTTCCTGCTTCACTCGATATTCCTCCCTATGTGTATTTGGAAAACGGTACATTCACCCAACCGATTAATGCTTACACCGAGGGGAGTAACTTAGAGGGAGACAAGGATTACGATTTTTGGCGCCCAGGCCCCATGGCCGAAGCTTTTGATTTCTACAACGTATTGCCCACATTCATGGAAAAAGCCAAAGCTTTTATCGATCAAGCTCAAAAAAAAACAGCGCCTTTTTTTCTGTACCTTCCTCTTGCTGCTCCCCACACGCCATGGGTTCCCGAAACCCAAAGTCAAGGTAAGTCGGCCGCAGGTATGTACGGAGACTTTGTTGAAATGGTTGACGATCAGGTAGGACAATTACTCGAATATCTTGATGCACAGGGCATTTCTGATGAGACCTTGGTCATCTTCACCAGTGACAATGGCCCCTATTGGAAACCGCACCATATGGCCACCTATGGACATCGGGCGGCTGCAGATTTAAGAGGAATGAAAGGAGACATCTACGAAGCGGGACATCGGGTTCCTTATATCGTTAAATGGCCCGGAAAAGTAAAACCTGGAAGTATAACACATCAAACGAATTCTTTGGCTCATTTTTATGCCACCTTAGCCGATATGTTTTCGACTCCTTCCAATGCTTTAGACAGTTACAGTGTGTTGGGCGATCTGATGTCGGAGGAAGGTAAGATAGAGTCAAAACCTATTGTACACCACTCTTCCAGAGGACATTTTGCCCTTCGCTTTGGGGATTGGAAAATGATTGAAAAACTCGGTTCAGGGGGGTTTACGTCGCCCGTGAAACTTCCTACACCGGAGGGCGGACAACAAGAACGCCTTTTTAACCTTAAAGAGGATCCCTCTGAAAAAACAGATGTTTCACAAAAGTTTCCCGAACAACTCGAACTCATGAAACAAAAACTCGATTCGATCCAACAACTTAATTTAATTTCTGCACGATGAATTTTAAAAACACTTACCCGAGCTTCCTCTTGATGATTGCTTTGTTTGCCGTTATATCTTGTATATCCCCTGTACAGAGCACTCAAAAAGCACCCAATATTCTTATTGCAATTGCCGACGATCAATCCTATCCCCATACCGGGATTTATGGTTTTGCTGAAATCCAGACTCCTGGCTTTGATTTTGTAGCGCAAAACGGATCACTGTTCCACAACGCCTTTGTGGCGGCCCCTCAATGCAGTCCTTCAAGAGCGGCTATGCTGACGGGAAAAAACATTTGGGAACTCGAAGAGGCGGGTACTCATGCCAGTAATTTTCCCAAAAAGTTCAAGGTCTTTACGGAAGTCTTGGCAGCGCAAGGATATTTTGTAGGGTATACCGGAAAACCATGGGGTCCGGGCAATTGGAAGATCAGTGGAAGAGAACAAAACCCAGTAGGAAAGGAGTTCAACCGTCATCAATTGGAGTCTCCTCCTACCAAAGGGATTAGGCCGAACAATTATGTCGAGAATTTCAGAGATTTTTACCGCCAAAAAGAGGAGGGAAGCCCTTTTGTTTTTTGGTATGGAGCGCATGAGCCGCATAGAGATTACGAATACGAAACAGGCGTCAAATCTGGAAAAAATTTAGAAGCCGTAGAGGTTCCCAAATTCTTGCCCGATACCCCAGTAGTCCGCAACGATATCTTGGACTATATATTAGAAATTGAACACTTCGACAAACACCTTTATGAAATGATCCAATTTTTGAAAGAGAAAGGCGAATTGGGGAATACATTTATTTTGGTTACCGCCGACAATGGTATGCCTTTCCCCTATGCCAAGGCCAATCTTCAAGAATTTGGCACTCATGTTCCATTGGCCATTGCGATGCCCAATGGCGTTAAGGGAAAAACGGTAGATGATCCTGTAGGCTTGATCGATTTGGCGCCTACTTTGATGGAACTTGTGGGGTTGACCGACGCGATGAATACGACTGGGAAAAGTTTACTACCGGTTTTGACTCAAGAACAGCATCCTCTCCACCGACCCTATGTTCTCACCGGAAGGGAACGTCATACCCATGCACGTCCCGACAATTTGGGGTATCCTGCCAGAGCAATCAGAACCCCACAGTTTTTGTATGTGCATCACTTCAAACCCAATCGTTGGCCTCAAGGAGATCCCGTTCCCAAAAACCCCGAGAATGATCAAAGAAATCTGGTAAAGGGCTTCAAAACTCTTTATCCTGGCTATCACGATGTAGATGCCTCTCCATCCAAGGACGTGGTTATGGTCATGAAAGATTCGCTGTATTTCGAATGGTCGTTTGCCAAAAGACCAGCAGAGCAATTGTACGACATTCAAAAAGATCCGTATTGTACTCAAAATGTGGCTTCACTGCCGGAGTACAAGGCCGCACTCAGCCAGCTTAAACAACAGCTCTTTAGGGACTTGGAGGAACAAGGAGATCCGCGGGTTAAGGATAGCCCTGTTTTTGACAGCTATCCTCGATATTCTTCGATGCGCAACTTTTCTGGATTCAACAAAAGTGGACAGTATAATCCGGCTTTTGCCCAATAGCCAGCATTCATCAATTCAGTAAGATAAAAAAAACCTCCCACGGGAGGTTTTTTTATGGGTTATCTTTAAACTCCTTTTATATTTTTATTAATATTCAAAAAAAAGTAAATATTTTTACATTATTCTTAATATTTTTTCACTATAATTATTATAAATACAATTAAAAAGTCAAAATAATATAAATAATGTATTTTAATTTTTATATTTGAATAATTTCCTGTTCCCACAAAAACGTGTGCGCACACGAAATGAATAATTTTAGTTTAATTAAAAACCAAATTTTATGATTGATTTTTCCAAAGGCGCTGGATACGCCTTCAAAATTAATGGGAGTAAACAAAATCGATTTTTTAACTTACTCTTATTGATTCTGTTATGTTGTACAACAGTTTCATTTGCACAACAAACCTATTCTGGAAGACAACCCCAGAGATTATGGTCGTGCTTCAATATCAGCGGCTCAATTTTTGATGGCCAAGGTATTGCTTAGAAGAAGTTACACTTATTTTGCAGCTGCAGACGATGCCTCGAGAGCCGAGTCTTTGATGACTTCCGTAATCAAAAACCCAAGGTTTCGTTTGTTGGAAAATTTCTCTGATTTGTGGAGAATCGACAACGAAAAAAACTCAGAAATGGTTTGGAGTGTTCAGAACTCCAAGTCTCAAGTAGATGAAGGTTTAGATGGGTATGGGCACCGTGGTCATTTGTATTTCTTGATGGAATATGATAAAAAACCGGGGATGACTCGCGATACTGAAAACGGAAGACCTTGGAAAAGATTTCGACCCACTCCCTATTTATTATCCTTGTGGGACAGAACCAAAGACCGTCGATATGATGAAACCTTTAAGCACGTATGGTATGCCAATGAAACTGATCCTGCAAAAATAATACCGGGTATTAAGGTTGGTGACACAGCTCTTTATATTCCAGGACCCGGACTAGATAAAAATGGGGTTGATCAAGATGGCTATTGGAATGCTGAGAAGCAAAAAACTGTGCTTTATCAAGTTTATACCTCCGATGAGTGGGATACACGTACTTTCCCTTCATTGAATAAGTGGATTGACCCTACGCGCCCCAACCGTCAACACACTCAAGGACAAAGAGATTTTATCTTGATGCGATTGGCCGATGCTTATTTGATCAGGGCAGAGGCTCGGCTCAAGCAAACCTATACTGAAGGGGCTGCTGCCGACATCAATATGATCAGAACCCGTGGAGCATGGGACGGTAAAGAAGCCGAGATGCAGATTAATGCTGGACAAGTTACTTTGAATATGATTCTTGAAGAAAGAGCTCGAGAACTCGTAGGGGAAGGCCACAGATGGTATGATCTCACCCGAACAGGTACTTTGGTTGAGCGCGTGAAAGAATACAACAGCGATGCCAAGGACAACATCAAGGCGCATCATATCGTTCGACCCATTCCCTTGAGTCAGATTGATAGAACCTCTGGTGGTTATGCTCAGAACCCTAGATATTCCCAGTAAATACGGCTTAGTTGACAAAAAAAACCGCTCCGAAAAGCGGTTTTTTTTTTCCTTGATTTCTAAAAAAAAAAAAAAAAAATTTAGTTTTTCTTAACATTTTTAATAAATTGCACTCATTCGTGTGGGTACACGGATGTATATTTTAATTTTACAATTATAATAAGAGTAGAATTAGGAAAAAAACAATTGGATTTATTAACTAAAAATTTATTTATGATTTACTTCAAAAGTTTATCAAATCAAATTCAAACTTTGAATTCCTTCAAAAGAAGTCTATGTTTGGTTTTGGTTTTTGTAGGATTTCAATTAATGGGACAACAAACCATTAAAGGAACAGTATCTGATGCCGATGGGCCACTACCCGGAGCGACAGTGGTTGTTCAGGGAACTAACAACGGAGTTAGCACAGATTTTGATGGTAATTTTACCATTCAGGCCAATGCAGGAGATGTTTTGGAACTTTCCTTTGTAGGATTCCAAACGCAGTTCATTACGGTTGCTGCCAATCAGAACAGTATTGCTACCACCCTTGAGGCCGACAATGAGTTGGAAGAGGTAGTAGTAACAGGTTATGGGACTCAGAAAAAAGTCAACCTTACTGGATCGGTAGCCTCGGTTTCTGGTGATGTATTGGAAGATCGTCCTATCGTCAACGTTGGAGAAGGTCTTCAAGGGGTGATTCCCAACTTGAACATCGACATCCGAAACGGTGACCCGACTACTGCGCCCGAGTTCAACATTCGTGGTTTTGAGTCGATCAACGGAGGAAGTCCTCTGATTCTTGTCGATGGGGTCCCCATGGATTTGGGAAGTTTAAATCCCAATGATATTGCCAGTGTGAGTGTTTTGAAAGACGCCTCCTCTGCAGCAGTCTATGGAGCACGAGCCGCTTTTGGGGTGATCTTGATCGAAACCAAAAAAGGAAAATCAGGAAAAACAACGGTAAGCTTTACCTCTGAATTTTCTTTTGGTAAACCCATCATGAATATTGATTTGGTAGATAATCCCTATGAAGCAGCACTCATTAGAAATGCAGCTACCATGAAGAATAATGGGACAGAATCATATGACGCTGAATATTTGGCTGGTGCTCAAGCTTGGGTGGAAAACCCAACGCCCGAAAATGCGTGGATTCGAGATGGAACAGTAATCAGACATGTTGGTTTCAATAATTTTGCAGAACAGTTTGTCAAAGACTGGGCTCCTCAACAACGTCACAATTTGAGTGTATCGGGAGCCACAGATAAATCCAATTACTATGTTTCTCTTGGTTTTCTTGAAAAAAAGGGATGGATCAATAACGATGAAAAAAACATCGAATACGATCGCTATAATATTTTAGCCAAAACATCCTATAAGATTACGGATTGGTTGGAAATGGACACAAAAGTGCTTGTGACTGTAGAAGAAGACGATCAACCTCACTTTTACAATTGGGACGTAAACATCAACTCTTTGGCAAGAATGGGAGCAAATGCAGTTCGTTTTCCTGATCTGCCTTACTATTTGACACCGGGAGACCGATCTCAATATGAGCAATGGATTGGAACGCCTTTTATGTCTGTTAATCCTATGGCTTATATAGAACAAGGAGGACGGGATACGATGCACCAAAACGACATCTTGGCCACTCAGGGATTGACCATTACTCCCGCAAAAGGCCTTAAGGTTAGGGCGGAATTTTCTCCCAATTATACCTATATATACAATGAAGATCAACAAACCAAAATTCAAGGAATCTTAGGCGGAGCCAGTGTTGATTTATCCAACATTACCTTAGATGAAGGGTTCTCTGCTACAGATTGGATTGATAATCGTTACGACAAGCGTTTTTATTATGTATTTAACGCCTTTGCCGATTATACCTTTGAGCCAGAAGATAGTGATCACTACTTCAACACGATTATTGGTTTCAACCAGGAAATGGGTAATAGACATTACACCAGAGCAAAAGCTTACAGTTTGATTACGCCCAATATCACCAACCTCAATGCCACTACTGGTGCTCAAGAGGCCTACTCAGGAGCGAGCCATGTGTCTTTGAGAGGTGCTTTTTATCGTTTGAACTATATCTTTAAAGATCGATATTTGATCGAATTGAACGGTCGTTACGATGCCAGTTCTCGATTTCCTACCGATACCCGCTTCGATTTTTTCCCCTCATTTTCTGCAGGTTGGAAAATTTCCGAAGAAGCTTTTATGGCCAATACTTCCTCATGGTTAGACAATCTAAAAATCAGAGGTTCTTATGGAAAACTGGGGAACCAACTTTTGGGTAACAACTGGTATCCCTACATACCGACCATGGGTTCTAATACCTCTAGTTATCTTTTAGCTGCAGGTTCAAGAGCTCCTTATGTATCACCCGCCGGATTGGTTAGTTCCGATTTGACTTGGGAGACGGTTGTATCCTCCAACTTTGGTATTGATGCTACCTTGTTAAACAACAAATTAGATTTGAGTTTCGATATTTATACGCGAACCACCGAAGACATGTTGATGAATGTAACGTATCCAGACATACTCGGTACTGCTGCACCTAAATCGAATGCTGCTGACTTACAGACTAAAGGGTGGGAACTTTCTGCCACTTGGAAAAATCAAGTCAACGACGATTGGTATTATGGCGTTACTTTGGCTTTGTCTGATTCTCAAGCAGAAATCACTAAATACGACAACCCTACAGGTGCTTTGAATGAGTACTATATAGGTCAAAAAATTGGTGAAATTTGGGGTTACAAAGTAGACGATGGGAGAAATGGTATTTTTCAAACCGATGCTGAGGTTGCCGCATGGGCTGACCTTACCGGCCTTAACTTTTACGGTTGGCAAGCTGGAGATTTGAAATATCAAGATCTCAACGGTGACGGGGTTGTGAATCCTGGAAACAATACGTTAGACAATCCAGGTGATAGAACCATTATTGGAAATTCATCAATGCGTTACATGTTTGGTTTGAATTTAGACTTAAGGTATAAGAACTGGACCTTGAATTCATTCTTCCAAGGAATCCTTAAAGGAGATTATCTTCCACCTAACGGAAACTGGGTTGCATTCTATCCCTTCAACGCGGGTCATATAGAAAAATACTATATTACGGATACTTGGTCACCTGATAATCCAGATGCATATTTTCCTGCTCCCGATATTGGTACAAATACCAAGAAGAACCTACAGGGAAATAGTCGCTACCTTCAAGATGCCGCCTACATTAGGCTTAAGCAGTTGAATTTGAACTATAGAGTTCCTCAAGATATTGTTGATTTAATTGGAGTTCAGTCTTTGAACCTTTATTACTCTGGACAAAACCTTTGGGAATTTACAAACATGAGAGCACCTCTTGATCCTGAAGTAAGACCCACACTTACTCAAGAATACTACAAGAACAGAACTCATGCTTTTGGAGTAAAAATTGGTTTATAATAAAAAATATATAATGATGAAAAACAATTTAAATAAGATACTATTAGTCTTTACTACATCAATCATATTATTAAGTTGTAATGATGATTTTTTGGAGAGACAACCATTGGATCAGATCAGTAATTCCTCCTTTTGGAATACCGAAAACGATTTGGCGGTGTACAACAACTATTTCTATCATCTGGTTCAGAATGATAATGATTATCCCATATTGATGGGGCATGATGACGGTTTTGATTCTCAGAAATGGTCCTATGCATACCTTGATGGAATGTCTGATAACACTGCGCCTCGACATTCGAGAGGAATCAAATTTGCGAAAATTAGATCTGGAGTTTGGAATGTTCCCACTTCAGCAAATCAAGATGATGCAGGAGGATGGTTTGGATACAAAGGATGGGCGCTTATTAGAGCGATAAATATCGGATTGGCTCAATATGACAAAGCAAATGTCCCTGAAAGTGATAAAAATCATTACAAGGGCGAAGCTCGTTTGTTTAGGGCGATTTTTTATGCAGACAAAGTCTCCAAATATGGAGATGTTCAATGGGTCGATAAAGAAGTGACCACTACTGATGACGATATTCTTTACGGAAAAAGAGACAGTAGAGATTTTGTGATGGGAAAAGTTTTAGAAGACCTAAACTTTGCTGTTGCGAACATCCGTGCCTCAAACCCTGGTAAGTTAACATTGGCTGCAGCTCAACTTCTCAAATCTCGAATTTGTTTGTTTGAAGGAACCTGGAGAAAGTATCACAATTTGAGTGGACATGAGCAATGGCTCACCGAAGCAGCTAGTGCTGCTAAAGCCCTAATGGATAGTGGTGCTCATA
>JAURMQ010000098.1 GCA_030830625.1 Flavobacteriaceae bacterium | reverse complement strand
TGAAGAATTACCTGTAATATTAGCATTGCCTGTTACAGCCAAAGAACCACTAGTAGTTAAATTACCACCTACAATGTTTCCCGTAGCACTTATGTTTGCATTAGATGAAATAAAGCCATTAGCTTGTATATTACCTGATGTTTGAATATTAGTAGGTAAGTCTACGTATAACAATTGACCTGTAGTATGGCTTGATTTTTCGGACAGTAAAAAAGCGACTGTGTTGGCAATTTCCTCTGGACGGGTCATTCTTTTTTCCAGCGGAATTTTATGTTCAATTTGATTTAATTTTTCTTGTGGATTTGGAAATGTATTGATCCATTTTTCATAGAGTGGGGTGAAGCTTTCTGCCACCATGACAGCATTGACTCTTATGGAATAAGGAAGCAGTTCTACTGCCCACTCTCTGGTCAGGGCATTTCTTCCTCCACAAGCAGCGGCATAGGCAGAAGTCCCTCCTTGTCCAGTGATGGACACTTTCGAACCAATATTGACGATTGACCCTTTGTTTTTCTTAAGAAATGGCAAACAAGCTTGAGCCATGGTATAGTAATGGACTAAATTTTTTTTCAGTGAATTGATAAAGCTTTCGGAATTCCCATTTTCAAGTCCCACTCCATCGTTGACCCCAGCATTATTCACCAATCCGTGTACCGTACCGAATATTGAAATAGCCTTATCTACTGCGTTTTTTACTTGTTGTGGATCTGTGAGTTCAGTGAGAGCGTAGTGGCATTTACCTCCCTTCTTTTCGATTTGTTGAACGGTTTCCAGTATGCTTTCTTCGTCTCTACTTACGATAAAAGGTATGGCCTTTTCTTCTGCCAACAGTTTTGTTATGGCTTGACCTATACCCTTCGATCCTCCGGTAACGAGGATGACTTTGTCTTGGAGTTTCAAATTCATAGCTGTAATCTATAAAAATTACGAGCATTTTCCCCCATTATTTTGTTTCTATCTACAGGAGAAAGATTCTGAATAAAATCCTCTACAATACGAATTACGTGTAGGTAGCTTCCGGCGAGCAAACAAACGGGCCAATCTGAGCCGAACATGATGCGATCTGTACCAAAAGCTTCTAATACTACCGACATAAAGTCATTGAAATCGTTAGATTGCCAATGATTCCAATCGGCTTCCGTTATCATTCCAGACAATTTGCAATGAACCTTTTCAAAGGCGGCCAATTGTTTGATGTCTGATGCCCATTGTTTGATCTTTTTGTCTTTGATATAGGGTTTCGCCAAATGATCTATAACAAAGGGTTGTTCAGGGTTTTTTTTGACCAATTCAATGGCCTCTTTGATTTGATGAGGATAAATTAATATATCATAAGTCAAATTAAAATCTTTCAACAGGCTGATTCCATTGAGAAAGGAGTCTTGCAGCATATACCCTTCTTTTTCAGCTTGAAGAATGTGTCTTACTCCTTTGAATAAAGGATTTTTGGAAAAATAAGCCAGTCGCTCTGGAAGATCGTCAGCCTTTAAATCAACCCAGCCTACTACCCCTTTTACAAAAGGGTTTTGCACCGCCAGACTCAATAGGAAATGAGTTTCTTCTTCCGATTGGTCTGCTTGAACGGCTACACATCCTTCCACCCGACTTTCTTTTAAAATAGGTTTTAAGTCCTTTGGAAGGAAGTCTCTTGCAATGATTCGCATCGATTCGTCAATCCACGCATCTCTAACGGGGTCGTAGTGCCAAAAATGTTGATGGGAGTCTATTATCATAGTAAAAATTATATTTCTGTTCCTTCAATTTTAAAAGTCCAAGCTAATTCTCCAGAAATGTCCTCGGGAATTTGAATGATCAATCCTTTATTTTCGTCGAAAGACCAGACTAATTCGTCTGGGTACCCTAACAACATTATACTGCTTTTTTCTTGGGGTTGAATGTGTTTGATATGCAGTTCTTTTTGAGGCTGCTCCAGTGTGATTACATAGTAATGTGGCGTATTTTTCTTTTTGGTAAATCGAATGTTTTCCCCTTGTTTGTATGATTTTTCTAATTTTTGGGTGGCATAGATGGCTTCTCCGTTGATTGCCAACCATTCGCCCATTTTTTCAAGGCGATCACTACTGGGTTTAGGAATTTCACCATTGGCCTTTGGGCCTATGTTGAGGAGGTAATTTCCTCCCTTGGCGGCGATGTCTATTAAGTTGTGAATCAATACTTCTGATGATTTCCAATTGTCGTCATAAGATTTGTAACCCCAACTATCGTTCATGGTCATACAGGATTCCCAGTCCATGGTTGAGGTTCCCTCCAAAATTTCTTGTTCGGGTGTTCCAAAATCTCCGGCATATTTTTTATCGTCACGATTCATTCCTGCCATTCCTTTTCTTCCTTTATCCACGCGGTTGTTGATGATGATGCTGGGTTTTAGGCTTCTCACATATTGATATAAATCCAAGCCCATTTCGTGAGTAAATTCTGGAATCCATTCGCCATCAAACCACAAAATATCAGGGTCATACTGATCCACCAATTCTTTGAGTTGAGGTTTGAGATAATTTTTATAATACTGAGGGAATTCGGGATTGGGATTTTTCTGATACTCATATCTTGGGGCGTCTATGGCTTGAGCTTGAGGATGATGCCAGTCCATGATGGAGTGGTACAATCCAAATTTGATGCCCTGTGCTTTGCAGGCATTAGCTAATGATTTTAGGATGTCCTTACCATACGGAGCAAAATCAATTATGTCGTAATTGGATACCTCAGAATCCCAAAGTGCGAAACCGTCGTGATGTTTTGAGGTAATGACTACATATTTCATTCCAGCCTTTTTCATGGCTTTGGCCCATTCCATGGCATCGTATTGGGTAGGGTTGAATTGTTGGGCATATTTCTCGTATTCTGCGATCGGAATTTGTCCGCGAAGTTGAATCCATTCTCCTATGCCTTTAACTTTTTTGCCTTTATGTATTCCAGCAGGAATAGCATAAACTCCCCAGTGAATGAACATTCCAAAACGGGCTTCGCGAAACCAATTCATCCGTTGGTCAAAATCTTCCTTTGACTCATTGAGATAGTCAACAGTCGATACCTTTTTAGTTTTGGGTGCTTCACCACACGACCCCTGGAAGGTCATAATTAATATGAGAATGCTCAGTAAAAGTTTTTTTGTTTTCAAGAGTTGAAATTTGGGTTAGTATGCTTTTACATTTTGACGGGAGACTCCCAGTCCTTCGATCCCTAATTCCATTACATCTCCAGCCTTGAGAAATAATTGAGGGTCCAATCCCAGCCCCACTCCAAAAGGAGTTCCGGTAGAGATGACATCGCCCGGGAGTAAGGTCATAAATTCACTGATATAGCTGACCATTTTGGAGATTCCAAAGATCAAGTCTGAGGTACTACTGTCCTGCATGGTTTTACCATTCAATTTGAGCCATAGGTGGAGATTGTGGGGGTCTTTAATTTCATCAGGAGTGGCTACAAAAGGGCCCAAAGGAGCAAAGGTATCACAACTTTTTCCCTTCACCCATTGTCCTGATCTTTCCAGCTGAAATGCTCTTTCACTGATGTCATTGTGTAAAACGTATCCGGCAATATGATCCATAGCATGGGCTTCGCTCACATAGCTGGCCTTGGCTCCAATGACTATTGCCAATTCTACTTCCCAGTCAGATTTTGTACTGTTTTTAGGGAGAATGACATCATCATAAGGACCAACGATAGCAGAGCTGGCCTTGAAAAACAGGACTGGCTCAGTGGGAACTTCCATACCGCTTTCTTGTGCATGTTTGGCATAATTAAGGCCGACACAAACAATTTTTGAAGGTCGAGCTATGGGTGATCCCAGACGTTCATCATCACTGATTTTAGGGCATTGACTTTGATGAAGAGAAAGCCATTCTTCAAGTCTTTTTATACCGTTGGTACCAAAAAAAAGCTCATCATAATCCCCTCCAAATGCGGATACATCTATTTTTTGTCCATCGGGGAGTTGTACCCCTATTTTTTCGTTTTCTGGTTTTCCAAATCTAATGAGTTTCATGCTGTTTTAATTTCCGTTGAGTTTAATAAATCCTCCATCAATGGGGAAGTCTGATCCAGTAATAAATGAGGCTTCGTCGCTGCACAAGTACAACACTAAATCAGCAACCTCCTGAGGTTTACCCATTCTTCCCATGGGCTGTGTTTGAGACAGATTGTCGAACATTTGTTTTTCTTTACCGGGATAGTTTTTAGCCAAATAAGCATCTACAAAAGGGGTGTGTACCCGTGCCGGTGAGATACTATTACAGCGAATTCCATCCCTAATATAATCTTTTGCGATGGAATTGGTCATGGCCAATACGGCCCCTTTGGTCATGGTATAAGCCAATCGATTGTTGACTGCTACATGAGAAACAATGGAGGCCATATTAACAATTACCCCTCCCAGTTTTTTCATTTTGGGGAGAATTGCTTTGACACAATTGAAAACACCTTTTACATTGACTTGATACAACCGATCAAAATCTTCCTCTTCAGTTTGTTCGATGTTACCCACAAATCCAATTCCTGCATTGTTAACCAAAATATCAATGGAATCGGGAAGAACCGCTAAGGCTTGACCGAGTTCTTTGGATTGGGTAATGTCGGCTGTGAGGGTGGGTATTCCTGCTTTTTTATGGGATGGATTTTCATTCAAATCAATGATGAATACTTGCGCACCCTGTGCACTAAGAGTTTCCACTATTGCTTTGCCAATGCCACTGCTTCCCCCCGTAACGACTGCCTTTTTTCCCGTTAAATCAAACTTCATAGGTTTATAATAAATATTGATTGATGTCTTTTCCTTCCAATAACCATGATAAATTGAAGCGTACTATTTTTGCTCCATTATAGGCATGAATATCATCATTTAATCCGGTTTCGTAAAGTAAATAAATGAATCCTTCACTTGGAGTGTTTTTTCTCCCAATAGTGAGGGAAGAGTATTTAAAACCCATTGGATCGATTAATTTTTTTACGGGCCAGGATTTTCCGCCGTCAAAACTCAACCAAACGGTTCCATTTTTTCGTCCTTTTTGAGATTCAATATTACTAAAAATCAACAAATCATGACCATCGATGGGAATACGTTCCAGTCCTGCCATAAGTCCGTAATCCCGATCTTGTTCTCCATCAGGTAATTCCTCACTCAGTTGGAGATTACTCCAAGTTTGACCTCCGTCTGAACTGTAGGCTGTGTAACGGACTCTCGGATTCAATCCCTCTGTGGATAAATGACGGCGTGAATTGAAATACAATGTACCATTGTCCAATTCTACTATAGCTGCCTCTCCTGTTCCAAGAGCAGGAAATGGATCGCTGGTATGCCAAATTTTTCCTCCATCGTCACTATAAATGGCATTGGAATAATGCTCAGGCCAATACTTGTGTTCGTTGGCTTGGGAATAATATCTTGAAGCTCTTATGAGCCTTCCTTTATAGGGGCCTTTTTTGAGGGTAATACCGTGTTCATTCATATGCATCGAAGGGAGGTTTCCCTTTTTATCGGGCTGAATTAATATGGGGTGGGATTGCCATGATTGGCCGTTGTCTTTACTGATGTAGCACACAATAGGAGCAGGGGGGTGTCTATCTTTTTCAACAAAAGTGAAGATATTGCCACTGTTTTCATCTACTGTGAGACCACCGCCATTGATGCCTTGATCAATACTTACTGGAGCTTCCCAGGTAACACCTCCGTCTTTACTTCTTCTGCTCACACAATTCTCTTTACCCCAGGTTGCCACTATGGACCCATCTTTGGCGACCACCAGGTTGGGGAATCTCTCATCCTCAAAAATTTTTTGGGTTTCAAAAAACGGAGTGTTTTTAAGCCATTCATCCATTTGACTGGGTGAGGGAGATGTGCATCCGATTGACAAAATGAATAAAAAAAGGAGGCTTTTACTTTTCATATTGTCATTCATTAGGATTGTTCCAAATGATTCCTGTATTGAAATCATAGGATTTCAGCGAATCTTTTTTCATTTCAATGCTATATCCTGGAAGAGAAGGTGGAATATAATTGCCATTTCGAATGACAACAGGATCTACAAAGTGTTCGTGCAGGTGATCCACGTATTCTATGATTCGATTTTCCATAGATCCGCTGATGCAGAGATAGTCGATCATCGAAAGATGTTGAACGTGTTCGCAAAGGCCGACTCCACCCGCATGGGGACAAACTGGGATATCGAATTTGGCAGCCATCAACAGTATGGCCAATATTTCATTGACTCCTCCTACGCGACAACTATCGATTTGACAAATACCTATAGCATTGGCTTGCATCAGTTGTTTGAAAATCACTCTATTTTGACAGTGTTCTCCTGTGGCCACATGAATGGGTTTTACCGCTTTGGCTATCCTGGCATGACCCAACACATCGTCGGGGGAGGTGGGTTCCTCGATCCACCAGGGTTGAAATTGAGCCAGATGTTCCATATTCTTTATGGCTTCTTCTACATCCCATTTTTGATTGGCATCCATCATCAGTTTGGTTTCATAGCCAATTTCTTCGCGAATGATTTTGCTTCTTCTGATGTCATCTTGAAGATCGGAACCTACTTTCATTTTGATGTGCGTAAAGCCTTCAGCTTTGGCCTCTCGACAAAGTCTTCTCATTTTTTCGTCTGAGTAACCCAGCCACCCTGCAGATGTAGTATAGGCAGGATATCCGTTTTCGATCAAATGAGCCCAGCGTGCCTCTTTTCCTTTTTCTTTATCCTTTAAAATTTGGAGGGCCTCTTGTTTTGTAATAGCGTCGGTAATATAGGTGAAATCAATACAATCGATGAGTTCATCTGGACTCATGTCTGCGATCAATTGCCATAAGGGTTTTTGTTCCATTTTGGCATATAAATCCCAAACAGCATTGACCAGTGCGCCGGTAGCCAAATGTATGACTCCTTTTTCTGGTCCCAACCATCGCAATTGACTGTCGCTTGTCATCATTTTCCAGAATTCACCCATATTTTGTGTAAAACGGTTCATAGATTTTCCAATCAGCAAATAGGAAAGGGATTCTATGGCTTGAACACAGAGTTCATTGCCCCGTCCAATGGTAAAAGTAAGTCCGTGTCCTTCGAGTCCATCGGGATGGTCTGTTTTCAGAACAACATAGGCGGCAGAATAATCAGGGTCGGGATTCATGGCATCGGATCCATCCAAACTTTCACCAGTAGGGAATCGGATGTCCTTGGTCACAACGTCTATTATTTGACAGTCAATCATTTTTTTGGGATTTAAATTGAACAGGAATTACAATTTCATTTCTGCGATTGATGAATTGGTAGGGGCTGTTGTAAACCAATACTTTTGGAGAGCCTGTAGGAAGTATTTCCTTCTTTCCGAGGAGTTCAAGGAGAATTCTAGTATTCTCTTTTTCTTTGGAGGCATTGGTGTAACCAGAATACTTAATGGCAGCATAATATCCCCCTTTATCTTCATAAACATTGAGAGAGGCATCATTGGGTTGGGGAGTATTTTCATCTGTGAATTTTTTGGGGAGTACAAAAGCCATCGTATTTTCACCGCTTCTTTTTTCCATATGAACAGGAGTGGTCATCGCGATTTTGATGTTTTTTGTATTGTTTCCAGAAATATAACGGAAGAGTTTTCCAAAACCCGATTCTGGGGGAGTGGCAGTATGTTTGGCCATCATCACTGGAGGGTAAAACCGTATTTCCGCCTCCGACAGGTTTTGGATTACATTGTAGCTTTGCACTTCAGTTTGAGCCATAACAAATACAGGGAGTAATAAAAAAAACATAAAATGTCTCATTGTAGGGCAATACTGATTTTATAGACTTTCACCGTAGGACCATCCTTTTCGGGTTGGTTCTTTGATGTATGCGTCAATGTCGGGTCGATTGGTGATTTTCATCTGTTCGGCATCGTATTCGATTTTAGCAGCAAAACGCTGAGCCATTGCTCCAACCAGTGCCATCTCCGTCAATTCGGCTGAATAGCCAAAATGAGATCCTGGGAGGCTATTGCCTTTTATAGCATCAAGCCACTCCAATACGGGACCTTCTTCATGGACTCTGGGAATGGTTTTTTCGGGTGGGTTTTTTTGGAAGGCTTGCCACTCTTCATCAGAAACCAAAAGCTTTGGATTGTTGGGTCTTCCACCGGTCAAGAGTGTTTTTTTGTCACCGATCATGATCATTCCAGAGCGGTCAAATTTTTTAATTCCCCATTCGGGTCTGATTTCGGGTTGTTCCCCCCCTTCATACCATTTGAGCGTCACAGGGGGTTTGTCACCTCTTGCACCAAATTGATAGTGGGTTACAGATTCGTCTGCAATAAATCCATGCTGTGTTCTGGGGTTGGGAACGGTGGCCTCAACGGTATGGGGCATACCCAAATCAAGTGCCCAAAAAGGACCATCCAAAGTATGACAGGACCAATCCCCCAGCTGACCGTTTCCAAAATCATAAAAACCTCTCCACGATTTGGGAGCATAGGCAGAATTAAAAGTTCTGTATTGAGCAGGGCCCAACCACAAATCCCAGTCCAAATAATCGGGTATGGGCTGAACAGGAGCAGGAAAACGTTCGGGTTTTGTCCAATATTTTCCGGGGCCATAATTAAAAGCTCCATGCCAAGCGTGTACTTCCTTAACATCCCCTAAAATCCCCTGATCGTACCATTCCTTGATCAAGCGAATGCCATTGGTGGTATGTCCTTGATTTCCCATTTGAGAGACAATATTGTAGTATTTCGCAGCTTTTTTTAAGGTTCTCAACTGCCAAATATTGTGCGCTAAAGGTTTTTCCACATAGACATGCATGCCCAATGCCATAGCAATCATTGTTGCCGCAAAATGCGTGTGATCTGGAGTGGTAATGATTACTGCATCAATTTCATTGGCCATTTGGTCATACATGACCCTGAAGTCTTTGAACTTTTTCGCCTTGGGAAACATTTTATATCCACTGGCTGCGCGGTTATCATCCACATCGCACATGGCTACAATATTTTCTTCGGGGACTGCACCCCAGTTGGCCTTTCCTCTCCCGCCGACGCCAATCACAGCAATATTAAGACGATTATTAGGAGCGTTTTTTATAAAGTTTGGGATGAAGAATAAACCAGTTGAGGCGGCAGCAGTAGATTTTATGAAAGATCTACGTGAAAAGTCGTTCATGATTTTTATTAATTTTTTAAATATATAAATTTTTTGGAATGGATTTTTTTTGAAGACCGATTAAAAAAAAAATAGCGCTGAGATTTGATTATATTGCATTAATAATCCAGAAAAAAAACAAAATTAATATGACATCAGTACTTCAACAATTGGATTGGATTGTTTTGGGAATCTATTTTTTGGCTCTAATTGGAGTTGCGGTATGGGTTTTTATTCAAAAAAATAAAAATACAGAGGACTATTTTTTAGCAGGACGAAACGTCGGATGGTTTGTAATCGGCTCTTCTATCTTTGCCTCCAATATTGGTTCAGAACATGTGGTGGGGCTGGCAGGAACAGGATTTGAGTCTGGAACGCCAATGGCACATTACGAATTACACGCCTGGATTGTATTGTTATTAGGATGGCTGTTTTTACCCTTCTACATCAGAAGTGGAGCCTTTACAACTCCTGAATTTTTGGAAAAAAGATTTGACAGTCGTTCCCGTTGGTTTCTCTCTGTTTTTTCTTTGTTTGCCTATGTTCTCACTAAGGTTTCAATTACTATATATGCTGGAGGTATAGTAGTTTCTGAATTGCTGGGCATACCTTTTTGGTACGGTGCTATTGGAATTGTAATATTTACGGGTATTTATACCGTAGTAGGAGGATTGAAGGCCGTTATCTATACAGAAACACTTCAAACGATTGTTTTGATTTTTGGATCGGTGGTCATTACCTACCTGGGGCTTCAAGAAGTTGGTGGATGGGGACAATTACGCGAAACGGTTACAGCGGTTAGCCCCGACCATTTCAATATGTGGCGTCCGATGTCGGATCCTAATTTCCCGTGGACAGGCCTGTTGATTGGCGGAACCATTGTAGGAATATGGTACTGGTGTACGGATCAATATATTGTTCAGCGAACCCTTGCTGCCAACAACATCACCATCGCCAGAAGAGGTGCTATTTTTGGAGCTTATCTAAAATTATTGCCCATTTTGATATTTTTGGTTCCTGGGATTATTGCTTTTGCATTGACCCTCCAACAACCAGAAATTTTTGTGGTGGAAAGAGCAGATCGAGCTTTTCCTATGTTGGTAAAAACACTATTACCCGTTGGGCTAAAAGGACTGGTAGCCGGGGGGCTGATGGCTG
>JAURMQ010000097.1 GCA_030830625.1 Flavobacteriaceae bacterium | reverse complement strand
GGGTTGGAAAATCGACTGTAAATATTGCGCTCTAATTCATCTGCGAAGGCAGCCCTTTGCTCTTCTGCATCCTCAAATACAAAACTAGACGTCAGATAGAGTGGTGCAGAATGCTCAGCAAATTGAGAACGATCCATTTGTGTTCTGATCGCCTCGGTTTCAAATTTTTTGTTCATATGGTTTTTCCGTTTAAATAAATGGAATATTCTATCGAGGAGGTGTGTTCTAAGGTTTTGGCTACTGAACAATATTTGTCAAAGGAAAGGCTTACCGCTCTTCTCACTTTTTCGGGGGAAATGTCCCCTTCGAGTTTCACATGGACGTTAATTCTCTGAAATAAGGCAGGAACTTTATCCGGATGACGATGTCCCACAACCTCCATTTTGAGGTCGGTAGGATTGATCTTTTGCTTATTAAGGATGGCAATAATATCAATACTACTGCATCCCGCAAGACCCATCAAAAGGAGCTCCATAGGACTAATGCCCTCTACTTTTCCTTCTTTTTTGGATTTATTGTCCAAAAGCACTTTGTGTCCGTTATCATTTTCGACTTCAAACAGATAATCTTGATTGACTCTATTAAGGTTAACTCGCATAAGAATTAAAATAATAAGTTAGGATATAAATATATTTAGTAAGATTTTCGACACTGTTTCATTCTCGATCAAAAAGGCATCGTGTCCATGGATGGATTTGATCTCGTGGTAAAAAATATTTTCTTTTATTTTCTTTATTCTTTTAAGCGTTTTTTGGTCCTCTTCGGCTGTAAAAAAGAGATCACTATCTACTGCAATGAGGTGTATCTCTGATGATATCTTTTCGACAATTTGTTCCAAGGTCTCCCCCTTTCTGGTTATGTCAATAGAAGCCAATAAATGATTCATCGTCTTATAAGCTTGTAGCAAAAATCGACTTTGTAGTTTATCGCCATGATGGATGAGCCAGCTTTCAACATTAAAAATATTTTTGTCTTTGTTGACTGTCCTATTGAATCGCTCGGTAAAGGAGGCGGGAGTTCGATACGTTAACATCGCATGAATACGAGCATCCCTCAAAGGTTGGTTTGAATTTTCCAAAAGTCTTTTTTGGAGGTAAGTATTGGCAATGATCCAATCCGAGGCTTTCCAATCGGCGGCAACAGCGATCAGCTTTTCGGTCAATGAGGGGTAAAGAGCAGCCATCTCCCAAGCTATTCCACCTCCAATTGATCCACCAATCAGAGCAAATAGTTTTTGGATGCCTAATAATTGAAGTCCTCGATAAAAAATTTCAGCAATATCACCAGTATGAAAGTCCAGGTAGTGGTCAAGAGTATAATCATTTACACCATTTCCAGGAATATTGAGGGCAATAATTGCGTACTTATTGGTGTCAATGGTGAGGTTGGGTCCAACAATTTCATTCCACCATCCCTTTGGACCGGCAATATTGGCGTCGCCGGTCAGGGAATGATTAATGAGTACTACGGGTGCTTCGTCGAATGCTTTTCCAAAATGCTGATAATGCAATTCGATTTGCTCATAAAAAACACCTGAGTCGGTAGTAAAATTCTCAATATAAATGGTCTTAACCTCAGTCATTTAAATACTTATATCGCTTTTAACGCTTGATCTAAATCATTTTTTAAATCTTCTATATTCTCAATTCCAACTGAAATTCTTACCAAATCGGAGCTCACACCGGTACTTTTTTGCTCCTCCTCAGTGAGCTGAGAATGGGTAGTACTCGAAGGGTGGATGATCAGTGATTTAGTATCGCCTATATTGGCCAAAAGTGAGAAAATTTTGGTGCTCTCAGTTATTTTTTTGGCGGCTTCAAATCCATTTTTCAATCCAAAAGTAACGATACCACTTTGTCCATTGGGAAGATATTTCTTCGTCAAATCTTTGTATTTTGAAGTTTCCAATCCGGGGTAATTCACCCAACTCACCTCATCTCTGGATTGCAGCCATTTGGCAAGTATCAAAGCATTTTCTGAATGCCTTTGCATTCTCACTTCTAAAGTTTCCAATCCCTGAATGACTTGGAAGCTGTTGAGTGGACTAGGAGCACTTCCCAAATCTCTAAGACCTTCGATTCTTACTCTAGCAATAAAGGCAATGGCTCCCAAGGCATCGTGATACTTCAACCCGTGATAGGAAGGAGAGGGCTCAGTAAACTCGGGAAAATTCCCGTTAGAATAATCAAAAGTTCCCGCATCGATGATGATTCCACCAATGGTTGTCCCGTTACCGGTAATGTATTTGGTCAAAGAGTGGATCACAATATTGGCACCGTGTTTGATCGGGTTTAATAAGGCGGGTGTAGCAATGGTGTTGTCCACTATAAAGGGTACTTTGGCTGCTTTAGCTTCCTTACTGATTCCTTCTAAGTCCAAAACGTCCAATTTGGGATTTCCCAAAGATTCGGCAAAAAATGCTCTTGTATTGGGTTGAACTGCTTTGGTAAAATTCTCAACATCATCCGGATCAACGAATGTAGTGGTGATTCCAAACCGAGGTAAAGTATTGTTCAACATATTATAAGTTCCACCATAAAGGCTGTTGGAAGCTACAATATGATCTCCTGCTTTAAGAAGGGTCATGAATGTGGTTGCAATTGCAGCTGTACCTGAGGCTGTGGCTACTGCAGCTACACCTCCCTCAACGGCAGCCAATCGTTGTTCTAGAACGTCGTTGGTGGGGTTGTTCAATCTGGTATAAATGTATCCCATTTCTGCCAATCCAAATAAATTGGCCGCATGAGTGGAATCATTAAATACATATGAAGATGTTTGATAAATAGGAACAGCTCTTGTTCCTTGTGTTTTGGTCACATCATGCCCCGCATGAAGTGCATTGGTTGCTAATTTTAAACTCATAATTTGAAAGTGTTTTTAATTTGTTTTAAATAATCTAATTTTTCCCAAGTAAAAAGTTCAACCGTTTTTTCCACCCGTCCACTGTAAGGTGATTCAAAAATCTTAGTGATTTCCTTGGGTTGTCTGCCCATATGACCATATGCGGCTGTTTCAAGGTAAATGGGGTTTCTAAGTTTTAGTCTCTTTTCGATGGCATAAGGCCGTAGATCAAAAATCTCGCTAACTTTTTTTGCGATTTCGGGATCCGAAAGTGAAACTTTAGATGTATTGAATGTGTTGATGTTGATGGAGGTTGGTTCAACTACACCGATAGCATAACTCAACTGGACCAATAGCTCTTTGGCTACACCAGCTGCCACTAAGTTTTTAGCGATATGTCTGGCGGCATATGCCGCACTGCGATCTACTTTACTGGGATCTTTTCCACTAAAAGCTCCCCCTCCATGACCCCCTTTTCCACCATAGGTGTCTACAATAATCTTACGCCCTGTCAAACCGGTATCTCCATGGGGTCCACCAATTACAAATTTACCTGTTGGATT
>JAURMQ010000096.1 GCA_030830625.1 Flavobacteriaceae bacterium | reverse complement strand
ATTTGCCACAATACAGATTGGGAGAATCGCTGAACTTGAGGCTGAATGTGTGGCAAAAGATTCAACCATTTTCCTGAAAGTCCATAGAGGTGATAAGAGATAAAATCAATACGGCTTCCTTTTTTGCCCGTCACATAATTGGTTCCATTGGCGACATGGTTTAAAAAAGCTTTTAAAAAATATTCATGATAACAAGCGGGTCCACCCACTCGAAGTTTTTCATCTACCGAGCCCACGGCATCAACAAATACATCGTACATTTTATAAAACACTTCCCATTCTTCCTCTGGCCACCCATCGGGTTCATTCCATACTTCAAAGTACCAAGTCCGGACTTCTTCTATTCCAAACTCGTCAATAAAATTTTGAGTGGTAGCTTTCATTAAATCAGACCATTTTTTCCAATCATTGGGTCCGGTATTAAGCATTGTCATGCCCTCATCATTTCCGGAGGAGACATTTCCCTCATTTAGAATTAATGCCTCGGGGAGATAATCGTATTCTACTATGGGTTTTATTCCATTTTCAACATAGGTTCTAAAAACATTGTTTAGGTTTGAAAAATCGTAAATAGGGGTACCCTTTGCATCTTCGCTATAAATGTTTTGTCCTCTGAGGACTCCGTGCTTCAAATCTTGGTTGAACGTATGATGAGAACGCAAATAATGATGAGAATCCGTTGCCTTCATCCTATTGAGTAAATATTGTCCAGCGGGCTTAAGACTGTGGTAAAAAAGATGATCGGAACCAGCGGCTTTCCAAAACTCGGTATTTTCTCCTATTATATGAGTTGTTTTCACCTCAAAACGATGTTCTTGCCCATTGGCCCAACTGAAAATTAGGAGGTTTAAAAGGAATAAACGAATGTTCAACATTTCTGGTTAAAGGTATTTTAGGATCGTTTTCACGACTATTTTTGCGAGTTCTTGACTGCCCAATTCAGAAAAATGAACATTTTGAGGGCGTTGTAATTCCTGTATTCTGGGCAAAACAAAAGCATGCAAATCATTGATGTAAACGTTGTGTTTTTCCATCACGTGGCGCGCTACAGTATTGTAAACCTTATGCATCCCTGGTTTTCTTGCGGGTTTGAGATTACTGTCGGGATAGGGGGTAGTCGTAGCAAAAATTAATTTGGCGTTTGTCTTCTTCAGTTTTTGGACAATAAAATCTAGATTTTTTTCATATTGCTCTGGTGAGGCTTGCTGGGGGTCATCGAAACTGGAACTGTTTTTTCCGGTTTGCGGGTCAATGTGTTTGATGTCGTGCAGTCCAAAGTTGAAATGAATTAAATCCCATTTAGTATCTCCGATCCATTCCGTTATTTTTGCAACACCATGGGTAGTACCCGCACAATTTTCAAAACCACCTTGTGGTAAGGTGGGTCGATGCAGATTGACTTTACCTTCTAAGGCATCTTTCACAAATGGATAGTAACCGATCGATATAGAATCTCCTAATATAAGCACGTTGGGCAATCTTTTTCTTGAAGAAAAAGCCTGTGTAGGAAATAGAATCGAGAGTAATGCCAAAGCGGAGGTCGTTAAAAAAGGCCTTCTGTTCATCGTCAGGTGTTTTTTAAATTAATTAATAATTATACAAAAAAAACATGGGGAAGACTAATTTCAAGTAATCAACGCTTTGAGTAGCGATTGAACCGCCTCGATATGGTCAATAAAATAGTTGGCTTGGGTAGATTTTTTACTCACCTTGACGTTGATGGAGTGGCTGGGTAGGTCATTGAACATAAATTCGTCGGTAACGTCATCTCCAAAGCAGAGAATGAAATCAGCCTCTTTGTCTCCAATGATTTCAGAAACGGCCGTTCCTTTGTTATAACGTCCGCTGACTACCTCAATTACTTTATCTCCATCCATGATGTGCAAATCATCGGAGATCAAGCTGCTCAATACGGTTTTGAGCTCTACAACACGCTCTGCGGCCAATTCGGGATCGGTTTTGCGGAAGTGCCAGACCAAACTGTTTCTTTTTTCTTCTACAAAAGTTCCTGGAGTCCGATCTGTAAAGGTTTCCATCAAGGGGATCAGATCTTTTTTCCAGTTTTTTTGATGGATTTCTTTAGCGGCCCATTTTTGGTTTTTGTGTTTGATGAAATGACCGTGTTCTGCCACCAGAGTTATGGGAAGATGTCCCAACCATTTTTCAAGAAAATCTTGATCTCTCCCACTGACGATGGCAACTTCGGTATCTTGGAATTGTACCAAGTCTTGAAGCAGTTGTAATAAAGATTCGTTGGGAACGGCCAATTCGGGGTTGAGGTTATATCTCACAAGCGTCCCGTCATAATCCAAGAAGATCATTCTTTTTTTTGCCGATCTAAATTTTTGGACAAATGTTTTTTGAATCGCGTCATTGATTTTGAGGACTGAAGATTCTTCGTTGCTTTGGTGTTTGGTTTTCAGTGCCTTCATGAATTCATTGGCCCAATGCTCTACAGAATAACGGCTGAGTCTTTTTTGCATGCTCAGATTTCTTTTTTGTTGCTCTTCTTCGGGCATTTTGATGGCCGTTAACAGAGCTTCAGCCATCTGATCGAGGTCAAATGGGTTGATCAAGAGGGATTCATAGAGTTCTTTAGAAGCGCCTGCCATTTCACTCAAAATCAATACTCCATCTCCTTTGATACGAGTGGCTACGAATTCTTTGGCCACCAAATTCATCCCGTCCCTTACGGGCGTGATCATTGCGACATCCGAGGTCATGTACAAGTCGATTAGATCGTCGAATGCCATAGCTCGGTAATAATACCAAATGGGGGTCCAATTAATCGTGGCAAACTTTCCGTTGACACGCCCAACAATTTCATCGGTTTCTTTTTTTAGCCTTTTATAGTCGGAAACATTTGACCTGGAGGGAACTGTAAGCATGATCAATCGGACTTTTTCGAGGTACTCGGGATATTTGGTCAAAAATAATTCAAAGGCTTTGATTCGGTTGACAACCCCTTTGGTATAATCCAACCGATCTATGGAAAGGATCAGAGTTCCCTTCTGGGATTCTTTTTTGTGGAGTTCCAATTGTTTTTTGAGGTCAGATTTTTCATCGGTGGCCATGTTCTGATGATTCTGGGCAGCCTCTCTGAATTTTTTATAATCGATCCCCATCGGGAAGGTGTTTACAACGACTTCTCGTGTGCCTAAGTTTACCCGATTAAAGGAGACTTCTTTTCGTAAAATTCTTTTGACGGAGCTTAAGAAATGTCGTTCATAATCGTAGGTGTGGAATCCGATCAAATCGGCTCCTAGCATTCCTTCCAATAATTCTTCTCTCCACGGAAAAATTCTAAAAATCTCAAAAGAGGGGAAGGGGATGTGTAGGAAAAACCCTATGGTTACGTCCGGACGGACTTCTTTAATCATTTTGGGGCACAGCAGTAATTGGTAATCGTGAATCCATACGGTATCTCCCTTTTCAATATTTTTCAACACAGTGTCGGCAAACTTTTGGTTGACTTCCTGATAAGATTTCCACTGTTCCTTATTGAATACAGAAAACTCGATAAAGTAATGAAAAAGGGGCCAAAGGGACTTGTTAGAGAGGCCGTAATAAAAATCTTCGATTTCTGTAAGATTTAGGGATACAGGAAAATACCCCTCCTTTTTTAATGATTTTTTTACTCTACCCCATGTCTTTTTGTCAATCTCATCGACAGAGATGCCTGGCCACCCTATCCAGAGGGATTCTTGCCCCTTATGTACTGAGTTCATTCCGGTTGCTAAGCCTCCACTGGTGGGGGTAAAATCAAAAGAATTATCTAATTTAGTCAGCTGTATAGGAAGCCTATTCGATACGATAATATTTTTAGCCATTACTCTAATGAATCAATTTAATTATTCCAAATTATGCATTTAAAGCAGTCTATCCCTCCTACAGACAACCTAAATTATGGAATTATAGGAAATTGCAAATCATCGGCTCTTATCAATGAGGATTCCTCAATAGACTGGTGTTGTTTGCCTCAATTTGATTCTCCTTCAGTGTTCGGAAAAATATTGGATGATGATAAAGGAGGTTTTTTTAAAATAGAATGCGACGCATCTTATAAAGTTACTCAAAGATACCTAGATAATACAGCTGTTTTGCTCACTATTTTTGACAATGGTACAGATGCCTTCCAATTGATTGACTTTATGCCACGATATCAAAAGGAAAATGGAGTTTATTATGCCCCTCCCGAAATTTCAAGAATCCTAAAAAGAATCAAAGGTACACCCCTCATCAAAGTGTTGTATGATCCTCGGCTGGAATATGCTCAAGGTGAAACAAAGAGCTATGTGAAAGACGATTTCATCATCAGCATTGTAAATAAGAAAAATTACGATTCTTTGACCCTTTATACCGATTTGGATAAGTCTTCTGTGCTTTACGGAAAGGAAATCTCTATCGAAAAAGATTGCTTTTTTAAAATATCTTATAATGAAAAAATAAAGCCTTTTACAATTGATGATGTACAATTTGAGTTTGAAAAAACAAAGGTTTATTGGATCAACTGGTGTTTCAAAACTCCGACTTTTAATAATCCATACAACGATCAAATTATCAGAAGTGCGATTACTCTCAAATTATTGACTTTTGAAAAAACAGGAGCTGTGCTCGCGGCAGCAACTACTTCTTTACCAGAAACCCTTGGAGAGGTAAGAAACTGGGATTACCGATTTTGTTGGATCAGAGATGCTTCTATGGTAATCAAGGTTATTGCAAAGTTGGGACACCTTAAAATTGTAAAAAATTTCATCGATTTTATCATTGATCTTATTCCAGACAAAGACGAAAAGTTACAAATCATGTATGGGATCAATGGCCAAAAAAGGTTGACTGAAAAAATTTTAGATCATTTATCGGGCTATAAAGGGTCAAAACCTGTGAGAATAGGAAATGCAGCTTTTACTCAAAAACAAAACGATATTTATGGAATTTTGATGGATGCAATCCATTTCCAAATTGAAAAATATACTGAAGAAACCGACAAACACGAGGAACTTTGGTCGATTGTCAAATCTATAGTGTGGGTGGTACAACACAATTGGAAAAAAGCCGATAAGGGGATTTGGGAATTTAGAAAAGAAGACCGTCATTTTACTTTTTCCAAACTTTTGTGTTGGGTTGCTGTAGATCGGGCCATAAAAATTTCCGAAATCATCCAGTCAGGAAGATCTGCCAAAAAATGGGAAGCACTCCGAACAGAAATTTACAATGATATTATAGAAAACGCCTGGAATGAGAAAGTTCAGGCTTTCACACAGTCTTACGGCACGGAACATCTGGATGCCTCTGTTTTGCTGATGGAGCCCTACGGTTTTATGGAGGCCAAAGACCCCAAATACATCAAAACGGTTAAGGCTATTGAAAAGGATTTATCTCATGAGGGTTTACTTTTTAGATACAAAAATGATGATGATTTTGGAACACCCAGTTCTTCATTCACGGTATGTACCTTTTGGTTTATCAATAGTTTATACAAAATAGGGGAGCAGGAAAAGTCAAAAGCCATGTTTGATCAATTACTGTCCTACAGCAATCATTTAGGATTATTCAGTGAGGACATAGACTTTGAAACCAAAAGATTATTGGGTAATTTCCCCCAAGCGTATTCTCACCTAGCCTTAATTGATACTGCGCTTAACTTCAATAATTAAATTAACGACATTTTGATATTTGTTATTATATTTAATTGATATTAGGTATAAAATGATTTACCAGACCCAATCTAAAACCTCAATACTGTCTAAACTTAATCGATATCATGCTTTAGAAGTAATAAACCCTTATCCTTTCAATATGTCCAACAAATCTTTATCTCAAATGAAGTCCACATTAATTTTACCCTTCACCTTTTTTATTTTATCCCTATCCACCTTGGTGGCTCAAAACAGAGATGCTCCTTGGCACGTAGGACTTAGCTTTAATGTGGTAGATGTATACCCTACCGGTGCTAAAGGAGATGATCCCTTTGCTCCTCAAGGGAAAATGTTTGAAGACTTTTTCAATGTGTCAGATCATTGGAATTTTGGAGGTCCTACCTTGTACGTAAGCCGTTCCATTATCAACGGTTTTTCGGTGGGTGCCAGGGTATCACTCAACTTGATTAAAAAAATTGAAGGCGATGAAAATGCGAATTATTCGTATTTTGCTGCAGGCGGATTTTTAAAGCAAACCTTCTTTCTCCCCAAAAGAATCAAACCCTTTCTTACCGTTGGTTATGGTATTTCGGATATAGATTATACCGACAACAAAAAATTGAACTTGCTCTCCACCAGCACGTCTATGAATATTACGGGTGGTTTTGGTTTTGATGTAAAAATTACTGACTTTGCGGGTTTATCAATTGAAACTCTCTATCAATCGCCTCTAGAAGATACTGGAGTGAAGCATTTTCGTCATCAATTAGGCTTTTATTATTCTTTTGGGGGAAGAGATTCTGATAGAGATGGTATAATAGATAAAAAAGACAACTGTCCAGATGTTCCCGGTTTAAAAGAATTTAATGGCTGTCCCGATTCGGATGGAGACCAAATTCCTGATCATGTAGACAATTGTCCTGAAGAGTTTGGTACCGAGATCATGAACGGTTGCCCAGATAGGGATGGAGATGGAATTGCGGACAAAGATGACGAGTGTCCCGATACAGAGGGATTAGCAGACCTAAAAGGGTGTCCAGATGCCGATGGAGATGGTATTGCGGACAAAGACGATATATGCCCTTTAGAGGCTGGATTAGCTGAAAATAGTGGTTGTCCTTTGAAAGACTCCGATGGAGATGGTGTAAATGATACGGTAGATGCTTGTCCTGAACAGCCAGGAACTATAGAAAATAACGGATGTCCTGAGCTTTCTAACGAAGTGGTTCAAACCTTAAATCAATTGGCTACTCAAATTAATTTTGTGGCAGGAAGTGATAGAATTTTAGGAAGAGCTGTATTCGATGCTTTAGAAGAAATTAAAAACCTACTGGCAAACAATCCCGAGGGGAACTTAGTGATTGAAGGCCATACTTCAAGTGATGGTAAAGCCGAGGAAAATCTTATACTTTCCCAAAAACGTGCCCATGCAGTAAAAATATTTTTGATTGAGAAGGGCGTAAATCCCGACAGGTTAAGAACCGAAGGATTTGGAGAAGAAAGACCTCTTTTCGACAATCAAACATTTGAGGGAAGAGCTAAAAACAGAAGAGTTCAGTTCAGTGTGGATTTCAATTGATAAGAAAGGGGAGGTACTCAACCTCCCCTTTTTTAAGATATATTTTTGAGTACCTCAATGGTCTTTATTGGATCTTCGGAAGCAAATACGAAACTACCCGCTACCAATACATTTGCGCCACACTCCATCAACTTGCTGGCGTTTTGATCGGTAACCCCTCCGTCGATTTCAATCCATGTTGAAGCTCCTTCTTTTTCAATAATGGACTTGAGTTTTGTGACTTTTTTATACGTGGATTCGATAAAACTTTGTCCTCCAAAACCGGGATTCACACTCATCAAACAGACCAAATCGATCTCATTGATGATGGGTTCCAATAATTCAACAGGTGTATGCGGATTCAAAGCGACACCTGCTTTCATTCCCTTTTCCTTTATGGATTGTAGAGTACGCATCAAGTGAGTTGAAGCTTCGTAATGGACCGTAAGTAAATCACTACCCAAGGCGGCAAAAGTATCGATATAACGTTCTGGTTCTACAATCATCAAATGAACATCCAATGGTTTTTGAGCATGAGAGGCAATGGATTTTAATACAGGCATACCAAAAGATATGTTGGGTACAAAAACACCATCCATTACGTCAATATGAAACCAGTCGGCTTTACTGGCATTGACCATTTTACAGTCCCGTTCTAGATTTCCAAAGTCTGCAGCTAAAAGTGAAGGCGCAATGAGGGTTACCATTTTCAAAAATTAGCTTAGCCCAAGTAAGTTTTTAAAATCTTACTGCGAGAGGTATGTTTGAGTCTTCTGATGGCTTTTTCTTTAATTTGTCTCACTCTTTCTCGCGTCAGATCAAAAGTTT
>JAURMQ010000095.1 GCA_030830625.1 Flavobacteriaceae bacterium | reverse complement strand
CTTACAATTATTTGACTTACGATATCGGGAGGGGTAATAATGGCCGATAAACTCAACACAATCACTAATGCAAACTTTCGGTTTTTTCTTAAGAAGTTGGGGGTAACAATGCCAACTTTGGTGAGGAAATAAATGATGATAGGCAATTCGAAAATCAATCCACTGGCCAATACAGAAGCTCTTAACAGTCCAATATAGCTGCTAAGATCAAAATCGTTGAACACTTCTCCGCTTACCGTATAATTTCCTAGAAAATTGATAGAAAGTGGAGTGACAACATAGTATCCAAAAATCACACCTATAAAAAACAACAAAGAGGAGATGAAGATAAAACCCCTAGCGTTTTTTCGCTCATTGTCGTGGAGACCAGGACTTACGAACTTCCAAAACTCAAAAACAACATAAGGAAAAGCAACGATAAAACCGGCTAAAATGGAAGTCCACAAATGTGCAGAAAATTGCCCCGCTACAGTTCTGCTTTGAATCCTGAAGGGCATTTCACTGATACAGAAACTGTCCCCTTGGCCAAAGGTTTCTGACAAATGACAGAACCATTTATAGGTGGGGAAGTCTATCTTTTTGGGACCAAAAATTATAGTATCAAAAATAAAATCTTTAGCAATAAAAGCTGCCGATGCCAATATCAGAATGGCGAGGCAGGACCGAATCAAATTCCACCTCAATTCTTCCAAGTGGTCCAAAAACGACATTTCATTTGGGTTTTTATTCATCCAATCCTTCTTTAATAAAATCTAAAATATGAACAATTCCTTTGTACATATTTCCTTCTCCAGTAACCACTAAGTGATTTATTTTTTTGTTTTGCATCATTTTCAAAGCTTCGAAAGCCAAAAGATTTTCATTTACACATATGGGATTTTTAGTCATCAAATCCGAGGCTTTGAGTGGGCTGATGTTATCGTATTTTTCTAAAATCCTACGAATATCACCATCGGTAATCAATCCCAAAACGGCACCATTTTCTTCGACCACTGCAGCGCCAAGTCTTTTTTCGGAAATTTCATAAATCACCTCCTTCATGATGGATGTTAGGGCAACTTTTGGAGGATCTGAGTGGTTTAATAAATCCAACACCCTGAGGTTGAGTCTTTTTCCCAATGCACCCGAAGGGTGAAGTTGGGCGAATTCATCAGACTCAAATCCGTTCAGTTCCATAAGACACATTGCCAAAGCATCTCCCATCACCATCTGAACCGTAGTGCTGGTGGTAGGCGCCATATTGTAGGGGCAAGCCTCTTTTTCAACAGGAGTATGAAGAAGGTAGTCGGCCGTTTTGCCTAAAAATGAGGAAGGGTTGGCAGTCATTCCAACAAGTGAGTTACCCTTTTTTTTGATAAATGGAATGAGGTTTTTTATTTCCGAAGCATTACCACTTTTTGAGATTGCTATCACAACATCTCGGGCCTCAATCATCCCCAAATCCCCGTGGGTAGCATCTGCCGCATGGAGGTAAAAAGAGGGAGTTCCTGTAGAACTCATAGTGGCAGCAATTTTCATGGCTACAATACCACTTTTACCCACTCCTGTAAATACCACTTTCCCCTTGGATTGGTGGATTAAATGAACGATTTGTTCAAAACGCTTGTCTATGGAATCCCTCAATAACGCTAAGGATTGGGTTTCAAGACTTATAGTATTTCGTGCAATTTCAGAAATACGTGAGGTTTCAGTCAATTTGTAATTCTTTGATTAGTTTTTGTTTGTTAAAAGACTTATATTGTAAATACAAATTTAGCTAATTTTTAAAATTAAATTGTACCCATTGGAGAAACAAGAAGATTTAAAAAAATCTCTAAAACAATTCTTTGGTTTTTCTACTTTCAAAGGTTTACAAGAACCAGTCATTGAAAACGTACTTTCTGGCAATGACACTTTTGTGATTATGCCCACGGGTGGTGGGAAGTCAATGTGTTATCAATTGCCCGCATTGTTATGTGAAGGAACAGCTCTGGTTGTCTCACCGTTAATCGCTTTGATGAAGAATCAAGTAGATACCATACGTGGTGTCTCTCAAGATGATGGAATGGCCCATGTTCTAAATTCCTCTCAAAATAAAACCGAAACACTTCAGGTCAAAAATGATCTGATCAATGGTGTGACCAAGTTGCTTTATGTGGCCCCCGAGTCATTGGCCAAAAAAGATACTATTGATTTTTTCAAAACCATTAAAATTTCTTTTTTGGCCGTAGATGAGGCTCACTGTATTTCTGAGTGGGGTCATGATTTTAGACCAGAGTACCGGAACTTGAGAACGATTTTAGATCAATTTAGTCATAAAATACCTATCATAGCCTTGACCGCAACGGCTACACCAAAGGTGCAAGAGGACATCCTGAAAAACTTAAAAATTACGGAGGCAAAAGTATTCAAGTCCTCGTTTAACCGTCCCAATTTATATTACGAGGTAAGGCCCAAAACCGCTCAGGTTGAAACCGATATCATCAAATTTGTTAAAGGAAATCCCAATAAATCGGGAATCATTTATTGCCTTTCAAGAAAGAGGGTTGAGGAATTGGCCCGCGTACTTCAAGTTAACGGAGTTCATGCCTTACCCTATCACGCTGGTTTGGATTCCAAAACCCGTGTGATAAATCAAGATATGTTTCTCAAGGATAATTGTGATGTAATAGTAGCAACCATTGCATTTGGTATGGGAATAGACAAGCCAGATGTAAGATTTGTGATTCATCACGATATTCCAAAAAGTATAGAGAGCTATTATCAAGAAACCGGAAGAGCTGGAAGAGACGGAGGGGAAGGGTATTGCCTGGCCTTTTACGCCTACAAGGATATCGAAAAATTAGAAAAATTCATGTCCGGAAAACCTATAGCCGAGCAAGAAGTGGGATTTGCCCTTTTGAATGAAATGGTGGCCTATGCAGAAACCTCTATTTCGAGAAGAAAATTTATTCTACATTATTTTGGAGAATCATTTGATTCTCAAAATGGAGAAGGGGCAGACATGGACGACAATATGCGTTATCCCAAAACCAAAATAGAGGCTGGTGAAGAACTTAAAATGTTGATTCAAACGGTGATAGACACTAAGGAGAAATACAAATCTAAAGAAATCATAAAAACTTTAGTTGGCGCTCAAAACG
>JAURMQ010000094.1 GCA_030830625.1 Flavobacteriaceae bacterium | reverse complement strand
TTGTTGCAGGAAGTCATGGCAAAACGACTATTTCGGCAATGGTTCTTCATGTATTGAACTATCATCAAAAATCGTTGGACTATATGATCGGTGCACAATTGGAAGGGTATGAAAACTCGGTTTTTTTGTCTCAGGACAACGAATTTATACTACTCGAAGGCGACGAATACCTTTCCTCTCCTATAGATTCAAAACCTAAGTTCCACCATTATAAACCTCAAATAGCTTTGATTAGCGGGATTGCTTGGGATCACGTAAATGTTTTCAAAACAGCTTCAGATTACAATGTTCAGTTTCAGATATTTATAGATTCCATAACACACGGCGGAGTCTTGGTTTTCAATGAGCAGGATGAGCTATTGCGTGAGATGGTATTGGCCTCCCAAAACACCATTAGGAAAGAACCTTACAGTACATTAGAATTCACCGTTTCCTCAGGCACTACCTATCTGGAGACCGATGAAGGAGCCATTCCATTAGGCGTTTTTGGAAAACACAATCTTTCCAATCTTTCGGGAGCTAAGTGGATTTGTCAGTTGATCGGAATTGATGAAGACGATTTTTACCAAGCTATAGGGAGTTTTAGGGGAGCTTCAAAACGTCTTGAAAGATTGGTTACGGGAAAGTCAAGTTGTCTTTTTAAGGATTTTGCCCATGCCCCCAGCAAAGTTAGGGCCACCACCCAAGCCGTGAAAGAACAGTTTAAGGAGTCAAAATTGGTTGCATGTTTAGAATTGCACACCTACAGTAGTCTGGATCCCTCTTTTTTGGTCCATTATCAAAATAGTTTGGAGTATGCTGACCAAGCGATCGTATTTTATGACCCTGAGGCATTAAAAATAAAAAACAGAGTTCCGATCAGTACACAAGAAATAACCGATGCGTTTGGTCGAACAGATCTCACTGTTTTTACCCACCCCTTGGACCTAAAACAGTTTCTTTTGAATCAAGATTACGATAAGACAGTCTTATTAATGATGAGTTCTGGAAATTATGGAGGTTTAAATTGGGAGGAACTCAAAGAAAAACTATCTGGTTTCTGAAATTACTGAAGAATGATTATCTTTAGGTTATCAACCCAGATCTATGTCCAATGTGTCCCAAAAGCTAACCATCAAGCAATGGCATCCCGATGACCGTCCAAGAGAAAAATTAAAAGAAAAAGGATCTGAATCTCTTTCTGTAGCTGAATTACTTGCTATTATTATTGGAAGTGGCAGTCCAGGAGAAAGTGCCGTAGGTTTAATGAAACGGGTATTACATCATCAAAAAAACGGATTGATGGACCTGCAGCATATTTCGCTTCAGAACCTTACAAAATTTAAGGGAGTCGGAATGGTAAAAGCCATAAAAATAAAAGCGGTACTTGAAATTTCGAAACGCCTTCAACTCCTTCCTTATGAACAAAAAAAGCAACTTACTTCCAGCGCTTTGGTATTCAAAATTCTGATGCCCTTTCTTTGTCCTCTGGATCATGAGGAGTTTTGGATTTTGTATTTGAACCAATCCCATCGCTTATTGGAAAAAAAATGCCTCAGCAAAGGGGGGATCAATCAAACTGTAGTAGACATTCGGTTGGGTCTAAAATATGCCATAGAGCTCGGTGCCATCTCTTTGATTTTGGCCCATAATCATCCTTCAGGAAATTTAACTCCCAGCGGTCAAGATATAAAAATCACTCAGAAGTTCATTAAGGCCGCCCATACTTTTGATATTATAATTTTAGATCATCTGATTGTCTCCGAAAAGCGTTATTTTAGCTTTAAAGATGAAAACTTAATCTGAATGCTGCTGGTTTATTCTCACAAGATAACTCCCCGATTAACATACATTTTTAGGCAAGTTTTCATAAGAATTTTAGAACTCCCTCTAGATTTTACCTCTAGCATAGAAAAATTTGTTTCACACTCAGGACCAAAATTAAGCTATACCCATCAAGCCTTGGGGAATGAGTTTTTCATTGCATCGCATGAATTGCTTTTTCAACAAGGAATTCAGGAAATTCCCATTGAAGTTTCTAACTGGTCTGGAATCCCTGCCTTTTTTAAGGTCGCAAAGTCCTCCAAAATGCCCTACGATATATTCGCCGCATCTTTCTATTTGATCAGCAGGTATGAAGAGTATCTTCCTCATATAAAAGGTGAACACGGTGCTTTTTTACCCTATCAGAGTTTGGCCTCAAAAAACAATTTCTTAGAACTGCCCCTCATCGATTTATGGGCAGTACGATTGAAAGATAAATTGCATGAACTCTTTCCCGATCTAACCCATATTTCATGGGAAAAGCCAAAATTCCAAGCGGTTATTTCGGTGGTCAACCCTTACCTATATTTGAATAAATCAATATTACTTATGCTGAACGACAGTATAAACGCCCTTTGGCGACTTGATTTTTTCTCCTTCATAGAACAATATCTGGTTCTTTTGGGCTTGCGAAAAGATCCTAATGACAACTTCGAAGAGTTGGATGCCCTTTTTAAAGAATTTGGAAATGATTCCATCTATTTTTTTCTTTTCGCAAAAAACACTTTTTTCGATAGAGGCATATCCATATACAATCACGGCTTTAGAAATCTTATCAAACATATTGCAGACTCCAATGCCGTATCCCTTTTGGTTTCCTTTGCTGCACAACAAGAATCTAAAACTTTTTATACTGAATCCGATCATTTGAAAAAATTAATCATAAAAAAAATTGAAGCTGTTAGATTCAATTATGGTCTTTTGAATGCCTCTTCTGGCTACACCCATTTGTTGGAACACGAAATTCATGAAGACTACAGTATGGGGTATGTAAATGAGTTGGGTTACCGAGCCTCAACTGCCGTACCCTTTTATTTTTACGATTTGAATAACGACCTCCAAACTTCTCTTAAACTTTATCCCGTTGTAGCCGATGAAGCTGGATTGAGAAAGTTTTCCGGTAGAAAGGCATTTGAAAAATTGGAGCAACTCTATGAAAATCTTCCTACTCGATCCGCTTATCAAGGGGTTTCTTTTTCCAATGCTATTCTCAACGATCCAGAAATAAGAAATAATTGGCGGGATCAATTCATTAATTACCTCCGTTATCATGCTCGATAAAAACAGGATTACTGATGTGTTTTTCGATTTAGACCATACCTTGTGGGATTTTGAAAAAAATTCTGCGCTGACATTTGAGAAGATTTTTATGGAACTCAATATTGACCTTCAGCTCGAAGATTTCCTCCGGGTTTACGATGGAATAAATCATCACTATTGGAAGCTTTACAGGGAAAACAAAATTTCCCAGAAAGAATTGAGGCACCAAAGGTTGATTCAATCTTTTCAAGCCATCGACTATGCTTTTGATCCTCAAAACATTGATTCGATATCCGATCAATACCTTTTACATCTTTCAACATTCTCAAATTTGTTTGAGGGGGCGATCTCACTTTTGCAAGAACTTCAAAACCAATATAACCTTCATGTGCTCACCAATGGTTTTGAACTCGTTCAACACCATAAAATCAAAAACTCAGGTTTGTCCTCCTATTTTAGGAATATTTTTACTGCTGAAAAGGTGGGTTATAAAAAACCGCATCCATTCATTTTTGAATATGCTATGGAACAGTCCAATTCGGAAGCGCACAAATCCTTAATGATTGGTGACAGTCTCGAGGCAGATATTTTGGGAGCTTTAGGTGTTGGAATGCAAGCCATTCATTTCAATTCTCATAATGAACCTCTTCATGATTTTTGTCCAGTTGTAAAAAACCTGAAGGAAATAAGAGCTATGCTATGATTTTTAAACTTAAACTTTCATCCCCAAAAGTAAAGTTTTAAATTCGCCATCAAATGGAACTAAAAAAAGCTCAGGAAATTGTCGATCGTTGGATTAAGGAACACGGAGTCCGATATTTCGATGAATTGACCAATATGGCTCAACTCACCGAAGAGGTTGGGGAAGTGGCACGAATCATTGCCAGAAGATACGGTGAACAAAGTGAAAAAGAAAGTGACAAAACTAAAGACTTGGGAGAAGAACTGGCTGATGTTATTTTTGTTGTTTTGTGTTTGGCCAATCAAACAGGTGTTGATCTGCAGCAAGCTTTTGATCATAAAATGAAAATTAAGTCGGAAAGAGATCGCCAAAGACACCAAAACAATCCAAAATTGAAATAATCTTACGCTATGCAGCTGAAGTTAAATCATCCCACCCAAATAGCGCGTGGCGAAATTACCGTTACAGGTTCAAAAAGTGAAACCAACCGATTGTTAATTCTTCAAGCTTTATATCCTCAGATTAAAATTCTGAATCTATCCAACTCTGATGATTCTAATGTTACTCAAAAGGGGTTAAAAAGTAAAGGGGATACAATAGACATTCATCACGCAGGGACTGCCATGCGATTTCTGACTGCCTTTTTTGCAACCCAGTCAGACCGAGAAGTCGTTTTAACCGGATCCAAAAGAATGCAAGAGCGCCCCATAAAACTATTGGTGGAAGCATTAAATTCTCTTGGAGCAGAGATTACTTACCCAAAAGAATATGGTTTTCCTCCTCTTGTCATCAAAGGAAAAAAAATCACAAAAAATAAGGTAAGCCTTCCCGCCAATATTAGCAGTCAGTATATCTCTGCATTGATGTTGATCGCTCCATCCTTGGAGAACGGATTGGTCATTGATTTGGTGGGGGAGACCACTTCGGTTCCCTACATTCAGATGACGCTTACAATAATGAATCAATTGGGTTTTGAAACGGCATTCGATGGGCGTCAAATTTCCATCCAACCTTCTTCAATTATAGACGCCAAAACTTGGACAGTGGAGTCGGACTGGAGTTCTGCCTCTTACTTTTACTCAATCGTGGCTTTGGCTCAAGAAAGTGAAATAATTTTGGACAGCTATTTCGAAGAGAGCAGACAAGGAGATGCTGCACTAACTGAGATTTATCAAAAATTTGGAGTTAAGACTGTTTTTGATGCGGGCAAAATAAAACTTTCCAAAAGGGTAAACTATTCTCTACCCAATCACATTTCCATTGATTTGAGAAACACCCCAGACTTAGCACAAACCATAGCCGTTACTTGTTTGGGACTCCATGTAGATTGTAAACTTACAGGCCTTCATACCCTCAAAATAAAGGAAACGGATCGATTAACCGCTTTGAAAGTCGAGATGGAAAAACTGGGAGCAACAGTCGATATCACCGACGATACCCTTGAGCTGAAGAATACGGGCTTCATCAAAAAAGACATTTCCATTGAAACTTACAACGATCATAGAATGGCAATGGCGTTTGCCCCACTTGGTTTGAAAGTTCCCATTTCAATTAACGACGCGGGAGTGGTTTCAAAGTCCTATCCTGGTTTTTGGGAGGATCTTAAAAAAATAGACTTTGATCAAAAGATCTGACTATTTTATTCTCATTTACTTGACAACCCCCCCCTTAAGAACCTATATTTGCAGCTCCAAAAAAGATACTTATGAAATTGTCAGATTTTAGTTTTGATCTCCCCAATATGTTATTAGCTCAAAGACCTTCAGCGGGAAGGGATGAATCCCGCTTGATGGTTCTCAACCGTGCCGATCGCACCATCAGTCACCATACCTTTAAGGACGTGATCGATTTTTTTGATGAAGGGGATGTCATGGTATTGAACAATACCAAAGTTTTTCCTGCCAGACTATTTGGTAACAAAGAAAAAACTGGAGCTAGAATCGAAGTTTTTTTACTGAGAGAATTGAATGAGGAACAACGTTTATGGGACGTATTGGTCGATCCTGCTCGAAAAATTAGAATTGGAAATAAACTTTATTTCGGAAATGACGATAGCTTGGTTGCCGAAGTAATCGACAATACCACCTCTAGAGGAAGAACGCTTCGGTTTCTTTTTGACGGTTCGTACAGTGAGTTCAGATCCAAGCTGAAAGAATTAGGTCAGACCCCTCTTCCCAAATACATCAACCGTCCTATTGAAGCTGAGGACGAGGAAAGATATCAAACCATTTATGCCAA
>JAURMQ010000093.1 GCA_030830625.1 Flavobacteriaceae bacterium | reverse complement strand
TTTTAAAAAACTATTTCCATTTTTCAGTTGAATCTAACAAACACTCAAACAAGAATTCAGTCGATCTGTATTTTTCGAGTTCAGCTCTTTCTGCTTTTCCTCTCGGAACATTAGACGGGTTTTCCCTATTGGTGAGGTTTGGTCCTTATGGGGGACTTCCCCAAGCGTGAGGGGGAGCGTCTCGGGAGACGAAGTATTTTTGTTTAGAGGAACCTAAAACTCAGCAGAAGCATTGGTTCGATCTAAAAGTATTAGAAACTTGAGAAAACGTAAATAAAATAGGAGAAAAAACTTCAATTAGATCTTACAAAAGGGAGGAGTGCCCCTGTATCGAACCAAGGGGTCGAATTATTCTATAGGCGTAATTCTCAGTAATTGATCTGGGGCGTTTGTCAAAACCCAAATGGCTTGATCAGGACCTATTTTCACATCTCTTACCCTTCCCATTCCTTTCAAAATAATTTCTTCTTCGAGGATGTTTTTTCCATCAACCTTCAGTCTCCTGATTTCTTGGTACTTGAGAGCGGTAACCAAAAGATCATTTTCCCATTTTTTGAATAAATCTCCAATCACAAATTCGGCAGCACAGATAGCAATAGACGGGTCATAGTATCTTATGGGTTGTTCCATTCCCTCTTTTTCTGTGTAGGGAGTAATGATGGATTTGTTGTAATTCACCCCATAAGAAATAATTGGCCATCCATAGTTGGCCCCATTCTGAAGCAGATTGATTTCGTCCCCACCTCGAGGACCATGATCTGTAAAATAAATAATATCATTTTTTGGGTGTTGGGCGATTCCTTGAACATTTCTTGTTCCCCAAGCATAAATTCCCTTTAAAGCCGTATTATCATTACCATAAGGATTGTCAATGGGGATCGATCCGTCGGGGTAAATTCTAAAAACTTTTCCTTCAGCCCGGTGTTTTAATTGGGGATTATTTCCGCTTTGAACACTTTGTTGCATATCTCCAATACTGAAATATAAATATCCTTTTCGATCAAATAGAAATCGACTGCCCCACCTTTTTCCTCCTTTGACCAATATAGAATCTGCTGCCTCAAAAAGGGTTTGCTGCTCAACCCAACGGTTATGTTTAATTTTTCCTCGGACAATTTTTGTCATTCCAGGAGCATAAGGGTCTTTGGTTCCGGTTGGAGTATAACTATAACTCAAGTAAATCCATCCATTTTTGGGGTGATTTGGATCCAAAATAATATCCATCATCCCTCCTACCATATCATATGCGAATACTTCCGGTAAATTTTTTATGGGAACATGGTCCAATTTACCATTCGTCATGCGATACAATTCTCCTTTATGTCCTGTTATATAGGCCATGTTTTCATTGACGAAATCGATCCCCCAAGGATGTGTCATCCCATCGGGGATTATTATTTCTATTTTTATTTTATAATCCTTCGTCATTATTATTTGTGGGGAGGCCTCTTGAATTTTTTGTGGTTTTTGAGCTCTTTTTTTCAGGATGAAATCTGCAAGGGAGTCAATCTGATCTTTTTTCAGCAATTCACCCCAGCCAATCATGGGCGTTTCCTTTATACCCAGTTCAATTGACTTGGATAAAGCAAAGTGTGAATCTCCATATTTTAATGGGGATTCTAACAAAGAAGAACCTGCGGGAGTTCCCTTTAAATCAGAAGCATGACAACCCGCACATTGTTGGTTGTAAAGATCTAAAACTTGAGAAAACAAGAACCATGGACATAGTAATAAAAGAAAGAGTAATTTGTTTTTTTGAAGGTCTATCATTGGGTGGTTGTATTCAACAGCTTTATTTATTGATCGATCTCAATTTTCACCTCCCTAAACATATAGGGATTATTACTTAACTCAAGTTTTTTCTCACTCGTAATTTTAACCCCTTTCATTTGTACAAGATTCGTTTTAATATAGGGAAACAGTTCTTTGAATTTTTCATTTTTCATTTCGGGATTGAAATCGGAGAAAATAAAGAGCGATTCGTAATCTTTGAGATGTGAATCTTCTACGAGAAGTTGATCTATTTCTATTTTATTGGGCATATAACAGGGATATCCAAAGTCGTGAAGACCTGAATTTTTTCCAGAAAAAAGACTTAAGGTTGAAGATTTAGTTTTGGAAGGGATAAAAACACAGTTTTTAATTTTGAAATCACCATTCCAGCTGCTTCCGTAATCTTGACGGAGACTGACCAAATTTTCTCCTCTAAGGGTTGAGTTCTCAATTAGAAATTGACCAAAACCAATCAATTTCACGCCCATATATCCTAAAGTAGAATTGCGAATGGTTGCGTTGTACACCCCCATATGGGCATCAAACCTCGATAAATTACAGTTTTCAAAAGTTAAATTTTTCGAATAATTAGACCCAAAAATACCCCAATAGGTTTCATCATTCACATCATTGGTCTGTCGGCAATTTTCAAACAATACATTGATGGATTTTGTTACCGACAAATCATACGAACCCCTGGATACAATCTTACCCGCATTTCCTATTTTTTGATAGGTTTTGTGCCCCGTCAGCAAACAATTTTTTATTTGAACCCCCGATGCTTCTTTAATGCTTATAAAACCCTGATAGGGAGCTCCGTGTTTTCCCTCTCCTTTGACAAAATGTTTTAGATGATCTACCTCAACATTAGACCGGTGGATCACAATATTTCTGCTGTAGTAGGGGTGATTTTCTTCTTCTTCTTGATTCGCTATCGTTATAAATTTTCCTCCTTTAATCTTTAATTTTTCTTTGTCAATCATAAGGAAAGTCATTTCTGAAATATGATTGAAATCCCAAAGAACAGGAGTGTTTTCATCGACGAAACCATTTTTATCTACCAAAAAAATATCCGTTTGTTCTTTCCCATTATTCTGATTTAACCCATACCGAATATACTGTCTAACGGTGGTATCGTTCACAGTGATCAAGCCGGCTTGATCCATGCTGATGTTTATTTTTTTTTGCCCCTTTTTTAGGGATGGTATTTCATCTATTTTAACAGCGGGGATTTTAGACCTCACCTCAAAAATAGAAGAGTTATAATCCTCCACATTGGTGTCATCAATGATAAATGTTGCATTTCCGAAATCGGTATCGGTGCTGATGATAGCCGAACCTTTTTTTCCACCAACTGTATATAATGCATCATGATCAGCCTTTACATCAAATCCATACTCGTTGGCCAGCACATGGGTCGCCCTAATAAAAATTACATCATCCGATATACCATCCCCTTTAGCTCCAAGATCACTGTAGTACACACTCCCTTCTTTTTTAAATCGAATTAGGTCCCGACGATTTATGTTGATTTGTAATCCCTTTTGCTCATCCCATAGAACTTTTGTCGAATCTTTGTTTATCGATAAAGAGTACGGATCAGAGAGTATTTTTTCACCTTCAGTAGGATCGGGACCAGAACATCGGTAAACCAAAAAAAGAATCAAGATGAATAGGGAAAAGAATGATTTTTTCAAGCTTAGGATTTTAAAAAAATAATTAAAGTAAATATATAAAAGATTGTCAGAAACAACCTAGGCTAAATTCAACAGTAATGACGAGTACCCCAATCATTTTCTAAGCCCCCCAGAAGTAATATAGAGCTCACTGGGTACGGAGAATGTATTTACTTCTGTACATCAATACTTTTATAAGGAGCTATGAGACAGAGGTTTTTCATAGGAAGTTCTTTGACAGGATTCGAGGCAATCCAAACCCCTATTCCTCCATTGTCATATAAATCGGGAAGTGTCTTTAAAATCAACATTTAATTTATTAAATTTATAATATAAAAACACAGACCATGAGCAGTAAATTTTTCGGAAACAGCAAAGTCAAAGGCCCAACAAATGATAAAAATAAAAAGAACATCAAATCAGGGTCAATTAAGCCAACTACCGCAGTAAGAAAGACAGGAAGGGGCAATTAGACAGCTTGAAGGGAGCGGCTTATTTTACCTTTTGACACTCTATCTTTTCCTTTTGGGAATTTATTCCGTAAAAGGGAATCGCCAAAATGGGTTTCATACTACCCATTGCGACTAGATCTTTCCTCAGAAGAGGGCAGGGGAAACTGTGCAATGATCAATCCTTCCCGTTATTCTAAAACGAATCCACCCAACGTAGGTCATAGGTCCAGGGTCCTAGTATATTTGTAGCATCTTCACACCCATAAAAATATATGTTTTGAGGTCAATACTTTCTATTCTATCAGGGGCATCATTTATATTTTTTGGTTTAGCGTGCTTTTACAGCGATGCATTCATCAATGAATTTTCGCGATATGGATTGGCAGATTATCGAAAAATGGTCGGTTGTTTTGAGCTGTTAGGAGGATTGGGATGTATCATTGGAATTTTTCACAAGAGAATATTGATCGTTTCATCATTAGGGCTATCGATTATGATGCTGATGGGGGTAGCCGTGAGAATAAAAATCAATGACACACTGATTCAAACCCTACCGGCAATACTATATTTCCTCATTAATATGGTTCTTTTCTCAGACCTTATGATCGAACGGAGAAAACAGAAAAGAAAGAGTATCCGCTAATTTTTTTTGAATCATTAAAGCCTTTGATCGAAAACATATACCCTTTCGGGATTCTTTGTTGAAGAATTAAAAAAAATTATATACCTTTAACTATCCCGTGTGGACTGGGATTAAAAATAGAGTCGCGGGTGGAGAGAACGCATCCGGAAAAATCGTTACATAAGTTTAACGCTAAAATAAATTGAAGGGCGAAAAATTTATGTTCATTTTTTTTAAATTTCATAATTTCCAACATCAATTTATGGCAGTATTAATGGTCAATGGTTATGAAATATTTCAACAAAACCAGAACTATCGAACAAAAAACCACCGATAGAGATGTTTTATTTCAATTAAAAAAACAAACTGAAATTCTCGGTTTGATTTTGCAGGAACTCAAAAAACCCCAAAATTGAAGCAAACAATACAACCCTCCCATTCGGAGGGTTTTTTTGAGCCTCATTTCATGCGGTCAATCACCTGAGGGCGGAGATAGATCTTTTGTTTTTCCTAAAAAAACATTCACTCCTTTTTGGATTGGATTTCCTGTGGTACGCCTAAAGCTTACAAGTTGGCCGGTGTGATAAATCGCATCAGACAAAGGGCCATTCAAAAAATTCCAAATAGGAAAACGGCTCATTCCTTCTTCTCGTTCAAAAACCACTTGCATCTTTTGGAGCTGTTCAGCATTTTTTCCTGAAAATAGTTGAGCCGATTCGTCCAGATGGATCAATATATTTTTCCGTAAAACCTTATAATCATTGGGAATTTTTTCAAGCCTTCGATTGAAGGGCTTGGATGCTGCGGTTTTGCGTATGAGGAGAGAAAGGCTGTAAATATGCTGTAGGGTTTCTAATGAGGAAGCCGCCCCATCGCTGGGGCGATAGGCCAAATCTTTGGGAACTAAGTCATTCGATGCCCAGTAAAAACGGTAGCCCAACCCTTGGATCATTCGAGCGATAAGGTCGCCAGGGCTCAATACTGACGGCGCTGGAGGAATTTCATACAAAGGGAGTTGTTGTTCTTGTGCCATCATAAAGGGGCTGAGGAGTAAAAATAAATAAATGCGCATGGGGTATATTTTTTGATCCAATCTAACAATAAAACCACAAATCAACCCATTTACAGGGGAGAAATGACCCAATCTTCTTGTTTTATTTTCAAAAATCTATGCTTACTATATTTAATAGATCTTTATCGAATAAAATGGAGTATTGTAAAGTCACATTCCATAACGATCCTCAAAGAGATCACCATTTGAGGCTCACGATACAGAGCCGACCGTATACCATTTTTTAAATTAAAAATACTACATTGTCATTCATAAAAAAATGAATGATCAATCAACATTACGAAAAATGAGAAAATTAATTCTACTGCCCTTTTTACTTTTTAGTTGTCTTTTGATGTCTCAAGTTCACCCCCAGGATATCGCCTTGTTTCCCCAGTCGAATCCGTTTCGAAATTTGAGTGACCTTTCAGGCATCTGGAATTTCAAAAAGGATCCTGAAAACATCGGGGTTAATAATAAATGGTTTGAGGGGTTACATCAAACACGACCGATAGCCGTTCCTGGAAGTTGGAACGAACAGTTTACAGACAGCCGAGATTATTTAGAGGTCGTTTGGTACGAAACCAAAACCTTTGTTCCAGCCGATTGGTCGACAGAAGAGGTTTGGATTCGATTCGGATCTGTGAATTATCACGCAACAGTATGGGTCAATGGGGAGCGTTTGGGCATTCATGAGGGAGGGCATTTGCCTTTTGCTTTTGAGATTTCCAAAGTCATACAGCCTGGAAACCACAACAGCATTGTGGTAAGGGTAGAGAATGAATTAAAGCCCAGTAGAGTTCCCACAGGAAATGTACCCAATGGATTCTTCACCAATTATCCAAAATCCAATTTCGACTTTTTTCCTTATGCAGGGATCAACAGAAAGGTTTGGTTGTACACCCTTCCCAAAAAAGGAAAAATCAATGACATTACCGTAAAAACAGATTTTGAAAATACGACGGGAAAAATAGCTATTGCGATCGAGAAAACAGGAAAGGCAAATTCGGGAGAGATTACCCTTTTGGGAGGCCCAAAAACCATCACGAAATCGTTCACTTTTTCGGGGGGCAAAGCAATGGTAGAAATAGAGGTTCCCGAGGTAAATCTATGGTCTTTAAAAAACCCATTTTTATACGACCTCAGGGTGGTCCTCAAAGACGGTCGCCATCCTTTGGATCGCTATGAGTTGCCTGTAGGGGTCAGGACTGTATCGGTAAATGAAAAATCCATTCTGCTCAATGGAGAGCCTGTTTTTCTCAAGGGATTTGGGAAACATGAGGATTTTCCCATTTTTGGAAGAGGGGTGGCCAATCCCGTTATCGTAAAAGACTACGCCCTACTGAAGTGGATAGGAGCCAATTCTTACCGGACATCCCATTATCCCTATGATGAGGAGTACTATCGCATGGCCGATCGAGAGGGGATATTGATCATTGATGAAATCCCTGCTGTAGGCTTGTTTTTTCACGGCGACAAAAACGACTTGGCCGAGCGTCAAAGAATGTGTAAGCAATATTTGGAGGAACTTTATTACAGAGACAAAAACCATCCTTCGGTGATCATGTGGTGTGTGGCCAATGAACCTTTTTCAGAAAAGATGAACTTCTCTTTGGAAGGGGGGGAACCCACCGACCCTAATTCGATTGTGGCTTTTCAGGAGCTGTTCGATCTGATCAAGTCTCTTGACGATACACGACTTACTACTTTGGTAGGAGTTATGGGAGGTCCGCTGGAGTGGATAGGAATGGCCGATGTGGTGTGCATCAATCGTTACTGGGGCTGGTATGCTCAGTCGGGCGAAATAGCAAAGGGCGCAGCCGTGCTCAATCAAGAGATAGAGGGACTCTATGCCGCTTTCAAAAAACCAATTATTGTTTCGGAGTTTGGGGTTGACACGTATTCAGGGATGCATGCAGAACAAGCCGAAATGTTTACCGAAGAATACCAAAAAGAGTTTATTAAGGCCTACCTCGATGTGGCAGATAGTAAGGATTTTGTTACGGGCATGCACATTTGGGCCTTTGCTGATTTTAAGACCACTCAAGGCATCATTCGTTTTGGGGGAATGAATTATAAGGGGGTATTTACGCGCGACCGTAAGCCCAAAATGGCAGCGCACTATCTGAGAGAACGCTGGAATGAGAAAGAGTAAAAAAAAACTTCAATATTAATTTTATTTAGTGGCTTGGGGTACAGAATTCCAAGCCCTTTTTTCATTGATCCTGAAAAACAGCAAGTGGATTCCATTCCCCGCGGTTGAAGTGCGTTCCAAAGTTTTTTTGAGGAATCCCCTCAGTCGTCCTTCCGCGCTCAACGGCGGCCGTAAAAAGAGCGATCATTTCACTTTCTATTTTTGGGAGTTGACCATAAAGATTATTTTCTTCGGCAGGATCATTTTTGAGATCGTAGAGTTGGAATTTAGGCAGGTCCAAACCTTCTTGGTTCCGTGGTCGGGGAAAACTCCATCCCCCAGATCCAGGACAAAAGATAAACTTATAAATTCCCTTTCTAATGGCAAAACTGCCATTGATGGAATGATGGATGGTGAAGGTTCTTTTATGGTTCTTCTCTGTTTCTTTGGACAAAAGAGGCAACATGGAAAAACTGTCTTCTCCTTCATTGTCCGATAGGGTTTTCCCTAAGAGGTCAGCACAACTGGCCAATAAGTCGGTAGTACAAATGGTTTTGTGTGTGATGGTACCGGCTTGAACTTTTTTGGGCCATTTTAAAATAAAAGGAACCCGATGTCCTCCCTCAAAAATATCTGCTTTATGTCCTCTAAAAATTCCACTCGGATCATGTCCTTTTTCTTCCAATACGTCAAATTTTGCTTGAGGCGAGCAGCCGTTATCGCTGGTAAAAATAACGAGGGTGTTTTGCGCCATGCCCAAATGGTCTAATAGACTGTTGAGTTGGCCTACCCTATGATCAATTTGCATGACAAAGTCGGCATAGGGATTTAAACCACTTTTGCCCGCCCATTCTTTGGTAGGAAGGATGGGCGTGTGAGGAGAGGGCAAGGGCAAGTATAGAAAAAAGGGTTTTGCCTTTTTACGCATCTCTTTTACAAACGCTTCTGCTTTATCAAACAAATGTGGGGTGACCCTTTCATGGTCAAAATCGCGGGCCGTTGGCCCCTTCCTCCACCAATGATAATCGCCTTTTCTCTCGGTGATATTGTCAACAGGAGCAGTAATTTTTTCATTTTCTACATAAACATAGGGGGGCATGTCCAAAGAACCGCAATGGCCATAAGCATAGTCAAACCCTAAATCGTTGGGGCTGTGGGTAATGTCTTTTAAAAAATCAATTTT
>JAURMQ010000092.1 GCA_030830625.1 Flavobacteriaceae bacterium | reverse complement strand
TGAAGTAGCCAACAACACAACCTATTACTGGAAAATAATCGCAGTTGATGCTAATGGAAACCAATCCAGTTCTGGGGTTTATGCCTTTCGAACGAATTGATTAACCCCATCACGTATCCACACAAACCCCAAACAAACACCCCCATTAAAGGCATCACTAAAAGCCCTGTTAGGTCAATGATGATAGTGGTTTACAAAGGATTTGGATTGGTCTCAACCTTGTGGGCATGGGGTTATATATAATATCAAGAGCTCTATTCTCCAAAGAAAAACCATTCTACAAAACCCACCCCACCGAAAGGTAATCAGATAGGTTAGAAAGTTTTTAGGTTTTAAAATATTGTAGCCGTACAAATACCGTACAATATAAAAACAAAAAATCCCTAAAACATTGTATTTTAATGTAATAGAGATTGTTGTTGCGGAGAAAGAGGGATTCGAACCCCCGGAGGTGTGACCCTCAACAGTTTTCAAGACTGCCGCATTCGACCACTCTGCCATTTCTCCTGGCAGTGCAAATATAATATTTATTGATTTTCAATCCATTGCTTTTTGTTAAAAACAAAAGAAGATATTCACTTCTTTTAATAGTTAACATAGCCAACAATCTCTAATCCATAGCCCGTAATACCCACTCTGGGCTTTTTTCTCGAATTACTGATCAAGTTTAGTTTTTTGATTTTGAGGTTGTGTAAAATTTGAGCCCCTATCCCGAAATCTCTACTGTCCATCAAAATAGGGGGGGCTTTGTCAATCTCTCCTTTGCGTTGCATACCCTCAAGTTTTTGTATCCTCGACAATAGGTTTTCGGAGGATTGTTGCTGATTGATGAATATTACAGCGCCTTTTTCGGCCTGATTGATTAACGAAAATATATCGTCCATGCTCTTCGTGATTTGACCCGTGAGCATCCCCAAAACATCATTGCTGATTCTTTGAGAATTGATTCGGGTCAATACCGCTTCGTCTTCTTTCCAAATCCCTTTTGTAATGGCTAAGTGAATCTGTTGGTTGGTAGTTTGCTGAAAGGCTCTGAGGCGAAAAGTTCCAAAGCGTGTTTTTACCTCAAAATCGCTCTTTTTTTCAATCAAACTATCGTGTTGCATTCGGTAGGCGACCAAATCTTCTATAGATACAATTTTAAGATTAAATTTCTTAGCTACTTCTAACAATTCGGGTAATCTTGCCATGGAACCATCTTCATTCATGATTTCAACAATTACCCCGGCCGCTTCGAACCCTGCCAAACGTGCAAAATCGATGGCGGCCTCCGTATGTCCAGTTCTGCGTAAAACCCCACCTTCTTTAGCAATCAAAGGAAACACATGACCCGGTCGAGTCAAATCAATGGCACGGGTTTTTTTGTCCACCAATGCACGAATCGTTTGAGACCGATCGGTGGCCGAAATCCCTGTCGTAATTCCACTCCCTCTGTAATCTACAGATACTGTAAATGCAGTATCCATAGGATCAGAGGTGGTGTTTACCATTCGATCCAGTTTTAATTTTTTACACCTTTTTTCATTCAGTGGGGTACAAATCAAACCTTTTCCATGGGTAGCCATGAAATTTATTTTTTCGGGGGTGATGACCTCAGCCGCCGTTACAAAATCACCCTCGTTCTCTCGGTCTTCATCATCTACCACAATGATGATTTCCCCCCTTTTGACGGATTCTATGGCTTCTTCGATGGAATTGAGTAATGATTTTGACATATTTTTTATGATTTTATACCGAGATATTTGGAAAATAATTTTTGAAGGGGAAGGAGAATGAATTCCAGATTGATAAAGCCCTGATCTGAAGAGGCCCTTTTGGTGAGGTAGAAAGCAAATGGCGCCAATACTAATGTTGAAATCCAACTCGCTACTATGGGGTTGATACTATTGTCTTCTGCAGCATTTTTTGCAAATATTCCAATGTAATGATAGGACAAGAAAATGAGTACAGACAATACCAGAGGTAAACCCAGCCCCCCTTTTTTGATGATCGCTCCAATAGAAGCCCCTATCAAAAATAGAAAAATACAAGCCAGGATCAATGTAAACTTGTCCATCATGACCATTATATGAAGATTGATGTTTTTTTGAAAAACAAAATAGGTGCCTTTCTTGTTTTCCATACTCCAAAGAATCCCTCTCACGTCAGTAGAGGAGCGTTCTATTATCTGATTCAATTTCCAATCCTCATCCCCCTCAATGATATTCAAAATACTCTTTTGGATCAGGGAATCAATTTTAAAAGTATCCCTCTCAATCGTTGTATTTATATGATTGTAATAATATTTATTATTGAAATTGTCACTGAATATTTTTCTTCGAGAATTAAAGTCAAGTTCTAAAGTATCAATACTCACTTTTAATTGATTTACCTTTTGCATTTTATAGGTAGTTGTGTAGTTTTCTTCAGAGAGATCTACATTATTAAACTTAGACAAATCAATATTCATCACATATTCTTCAAAATGAACCTTGGCATGAGGGAAGCGTAGACGTTCTTCATTATTTTTTCCAACGATCTCCTCATAACGATAACCGTCGTATAATACCAATTGGAGGGTAGCATCGGTAGTTTCACTTTTGAGTTCCCCGTTCTTAGCTTTGATTACAATACGGTTTTTAAAATCGCTCGTTTTTTCATGAATGATCACATCTTCCAATAACTTTTTATCTTCCCCATATTTGCGTTTAACCTTGATACTCATTTGTCCTAAGTCGTTGAAAACCCCTTCTCTAATCGCAATTGCAGGTTTTAATTTTGCTAAATTCCTCCTCAAATTATAGGATTTAACTTCACCATAAGGAATCACGTAATTGGAAAAATAAAAACTGCCCACCCCAATGGCGATATGTACAAAAAATAATGCCCTCATGCATCGAATCAGTGAGATGCCTGTAGATTTCATCGCTGCAAAC
>JAURMQ010000091.1 GCA_030830625.1 Flavobacteriaceae bacterium | reverse complement strand
TTAAAAATCAAATCGGCAATATCAAAGGCGTCCAAAGCATCATAAACGGCATCGGCTGAGGTAGGATCCGAAGTTTCCAGTACCAAAAAAATATCCCCATCCACCAGACTGTCGTCCAATCCTGTAAGGATGATTTGGTTATTGAAGGGTTTGTTCCAATCCGAATTCAAAATGGTAAGGCTTGTAGTGGATAGGGATACCTCCGCTGAGTCCCCCAATACAGAAAGTCCAAAACTTACATCTGCACCTCCAAAAGGCTGAGAGAGTAGGTGGAATTGAACGACAAAAAAACCGCCATTTTCGTCGGTAGTAGCGTCGCCTCCTACAACCGTTAGTGCTATTCCAGGTCCTGAGTTGTCTTGATTGATCAAATGGATGTCCTCCACGGTACTGCCATCCAAAGCATTGTAATCGGCATCGGAGGAACTCACATTTCCGGTAATGATTTGATATGCCACATTACCGTCCTTGAAGGGAATGGGGTCGGGCAAACCTGTGACGACCACCGTTTGGGGAATGTTCCAATTGAGGGGATTGAATTGAATATTCGTCTGGCTTACATTTCCCTCACTCAAGTCGTTTGAAGATAGATCAATAGAGACGATTCCTTGGGGCTTTGACAAAAGCTGAACGGTAAAAAAAGCTGTATCCCCGTTTTCACTTGTCAAATTATCCAAAACCACAATTTCAATAGCGGCTGTGTTAATGTCCAAAATCGTTAGGCTAACGGTTTGGCTTTCGGCAAAAGCATAACAGTTTTGAGTCAAAGCGCGGTTGATCGAAACCACGGGATAAATGACCTGATCTCCATCCAATAGGTCATCGGTTTTGGGAATAATACTGACCGATTGTTGCACCCTCCAATCGGCTGGAGTAAAAATGAGTTGAGTGGGAGATACTACGGCCTCGGTAATATCAGGATTAGAAATATCTAACACCACATCGGAAGCGGGAATTGCATCCAAAGCAACCCAGAATGATGTGGGCGAATCTGTTTCACTCAAGCGAAAAAGAGCCGGGGTGAGACTAAAGGATTTGGGTGGGGCCATGGTGAGCTGGGCAGTAGTCGATATCACAGGATCACAGAGGTATTCTCCTTTGGAAACCGTAACCCGATATTGAGAATTGTGTAGCCCATTATCGGCAGGAGTGATGCTCAAATTCGATGAAGTGGTATTGCTGTAAATAGCGCTATCATTTATGTCGACCCAATCTGTTCCGTTCCATATTTGCCATTGGAAAACCGGTTGCACCAAATCGGTCTCCACTTCAAAATGGGCCGTTCCCCCCAGGCATAAACTTTGTGAAACGGGTTGACCCGTGATGCTGGATGCCAAGGGAGCTACACCTACTTCTTGAAAATCATATACTCCCGATAGATCTCCGTCTCTCGGAACAGTATATCCATCAGGAGCTGCCACCAAACCTAATGAACTTACCGATACAGGCGAGGCGCCCAACCTTCGATCGGGGAAAGGGTCACTGTCCGTAAAACCCGCTTCTATGACATCCGAACAGCCATCGCCATCGCTGTCTAGATCGTATGCATCGGGGATTCCATCTCCATCGGTATCCAAGTCATTTTGGTTTAAAAACAAATCCCACTTGAGTACCGAGGTAGAGGTAAGACTATTATTGAAATGAGTCAATTTTATGTTTTGCATATTTTCCCCAAGGAAAGAAAAAATGGGGGGAGTGGTAAGGGATGGGTTGAATCTGAATCGGATTTCATTGGCAGAATATAAAGTAATCCCCGACTCATAGTCGTTGTCATAATTCGAATCGACCAAAATATGATTGTTGGGGTTCCACAGGGAAATACTCTTGTTGGGATTATTTGTTGATATCACAAAAAATTCTTCTTCCAAATAGTCGTGCTTGTGATCAAGCTTATGGATCCATTTGAAATTGATCTCCTCCTTAAAGTTCCATTCAATTTGATTTTGCTGGGCTCCAGGAGCAAGAGAAGAGGTTATTTCTCCAATGGCCGTTTGTGTAATGGAGCCGTTGGGAGCTACCACACTAGAGACTGTGTATGCCCCTGCTGTAGTGATGGTCACTGTTTCGACAATCAAGGGGTTGTTGATATCCGAAATATCGAGTTGATAAATCCCCATAGACTCGTAAGAATTATAAATTCCATCATTGTCCAAATCCAAATCTATATTGTCGTTGATTCCGTCGCCGTCAAAATCGGGTGGGCAGATACTTACTACTGAGGGTTCGGAATAAGCAATACTGGTCAATCCATCGCAACTGAGCTGGGCTTTGATTTTGTAAAATCCCGGATGAGTAGGCGTATAAGGGTTGTCACTTGACCCTAAATCTACATACCCAGTTCCATCGTCAAAAAACCAAGTATAACTGTCATAATTCTCCAATCCTAACCCTCTCAATTCAACATTGGGCAGACATTTTTCACCGTTCAAGCGGGGAGATTGAATTACCGTTTCGGGGGGCGAAAGGAATCCAGAGTAAAAACCTCCAGAAGTGGCAGCACCGTTTTGATTATAGTAGGCACAATAAAGTTCTTCAGAGGAATTAACGGAAACATTTCCCGTTAGATTCTGAATAATATAGGCCTTGTATTGAGCCCCCGCAACAGTTTCAGGGCCCGTAACACTGACCCCTCCCATAAAACTGGAATCGTCCAATGATTTGTCGGTATTATTTGCATCAGAAAAAGTGACAGAAGCGGTTTGATTGGTTACCACGGTTACAAAGCCAGGGAAAGAGGCCGTTCCAATTTTATCGATTTGAGGAATATTGTCTACCCTTCCTTGCGATCCACAAGAAAGAGGAGGCACAAAAAACATGGCCTGATTGGCCTCACTGTTACTTCCAATTCCCTGCCAAACAAAAGTCTTTTTTGAGGTGCTCACAAACAGTGTGTTGTTGGAACCTGCATTCCTGAAATAATTTCCCTCAATCAAATAATAATCTCCCGCAGATGCCAAAGTAGCAATGGGAGTAACCCCTCCGTCAGTAAAAATTTCTGTATTGTCCTGGTCGGCAACGATAAGAATGTTCTCCCATCCATCCGATCCACTTCCCCTTACAAAAATATATTCGGTACCTATTTTATCGGCTCCCACCAATTGATCAATTCCATAATCTCTCCCTCCTCCGTTATGAAAACTTCCATTGGCCGAACCCGAATTTACGGCTATGGGTTTGTCTGATTTAATCGAAACCCCGATCAAACCGTCTCGATTCGCAGGGGCATCTTCGGCCTCGGCCGCTATCAAATAGGTTTCCCCACGGTCCAAGCTCACCGTTAATGAAAATGTACCTGATCCTGGTGGAGATGAAATATTGACTAAGCTGAGGGCTTTATCCAAATGATCAAAAGTGACTTGAGTAGCGTCTTCTGTTGCCATTAAAGAAATAAAATTCAGGTAATTGGCATTGTTGTTGTTCGATCCAGGATTATCGCTGGTAAACGTTCCTGATCTAAAAGAAGTCCCCAGTGCAGACAATCCTTTACTAACCAATGCCCCTGCTTGAGGGAAATTGCCCCCTCCTCTGCTATCGGCTCTTAATCTTAGGGCGACATAAATGGGAGCGTTTGCCCTTATGATATAGCCTTTATCGTCCATAACCCTTCCAGCATAAAATGGCGAATTCGCGATGGCAAAAGACGTTGCGCCATCCCCAATCGGGACAACGTCTGGAAAAGAATTTGAAACCACCCCCAAAATATAATCCTCTGGCAAGGACCCAATGGGGGTAATCGTATAATTCACATCAGCCACAGAGGGTGTGGAAATGTATATGTATTGATCTCGAGGAAAAGCATTGGAATTGGAGGCTCCATGTGCCGCTATGGGAGGAATATAATGCTCTTTACTGAGTTGGGCCGATACATATTGCACCAGCAGCAACGTTATCAAAGAAAAAAGTTTACTGGAGCCAGCACCCCTCATTATAAAGTTGGACTAAATTAAATATTCTAGGGGCAAAGCTTAAAATTAATCATTAAAATCACATCTTCGGATTAAACTGTCTTTTATCTTAACTTTGAATAATTTATTTACTATATATATTGTTTAGTATACTCCTTTTAAGGCAACATTTCTTTCGAGTACTCCTGTTTTTGCCTTTTTTAATTCAAGGGCAACAAGAGTTGACTTTCTCACAGTATATGTTCAATCACCAAAGCCTGAATCCTGCCTATGCCGGCTCCAAAGAATACACCCATTTTGCTATTCTCCACAGAACGCAGTGGTTGAATTTTCCTGGAGCTCCAGAATCACAAGCCTTTACGTTCAATCATAAAATAAGCTCAAAAAATTTTGGCTTTGGGTTGACGGGGGTGAATGATAAAATTGGCCCTTTAAACGGCAGTCGTATTGCCATCGATCTTGCCTATCATCTCCCTCTAAATGATGCCTTTTTGGCCGTGGGCATCAAAGTAGGAATGTCTAACTTTGATTTTGATGAGAGTTTGATTCAAACTACCGAACCCAATGATCTTGCCTTTACTTTTGACGAAGAAGGTAAGTTTATCCCCAATGTTGGTTTTGGGATGTATTATCATAACTCAAGATGGTATGCGGGATTTTCTATTCCCTGGTTTATTGAAAAAGAAAATCTTAAATTACAACGGCATTATTATGGTATTTTTGGAGGGCTTTTTAGTTTATCCAACCAGATTAAAGCTAAGCCCAGTGGCTTGATCAAACACACCCAGGGATCTGCATTGAGTTATGATTTGAGTATGCTTTTACTTTTTAGAGAGCTTTTTTGGATAGGCCCACAAATCAGGTCGTCTATAGGCGATGCGCCATCGAGTACCTCTTTTGGAGGAGGGCTCGGAATACTCGGTGGGATCTACCTCAACAAAAATATTTCCTTGGGCTATGCTTTCAACACCTCTTCGTTGGGAGAGTTCGTCAGTATCCATCATTCCACCCACGAGATCCTGCTGCGTTTTGATTTGATTCCTGCTGTAAAAACCATGCTTCGCTCACCCAGAATATTTTGATGATGAGGCCTTTATTCTTATTTCTCGGATATTTTGTTTTTCAAGGGATTTTGGCTCAAGTTTCTGTCGAAAATACGCGTACATTGGAATGGGCCGAGTACTATTATATGAATAAAGTTTATGACAAAGCCCAATCACACTATCTTAAAGTGGGAGAGGATCTCCCCCTTGAGTCGAGAAGAAATTTTTCAAAAATCTATGCCCTAAAAGGACAACTTCAACAGGCGGCTCAAGTCCTCCGGCCTTTAGTCGATTCTGATTCGGCTCAAGTGAATGATTATTACTACTTCGCTTCCTACTTGACCGACAATGATCAATTGAGGGACGAATACCGGCGTAAAGCCATTCGATTGCCCATAGAGGAGGTTCGAAAACAGTCCCCTACATCCTGGAAATCTCCTTATCAATTGACTCCTTTGACCCTGAATACAGAAGGTCCAGAGTTTGGAGCACACTTGATGACTATCCATAATAATACCTTATTGATATACACACAGAAACAATCTAATGTCTATACTAAAGGTTTAGGTCCTAGAATGGGTTCAAAACACAGTATTTTTAATCTTTATCAAGCCCAATGGAATCCTGAAACTTTTCAGACCAAAGAAGTGCAAGCTTTTCCTTTGGGGGTCAATTCTGTTTTTCAAGACGGTCCCTCCAGTTGGGATCCTAACGATCAAATTCTCTATTTGACCCGTAGTAGTGAAAACATCCAAAAGCAAAAAACCTTACAATTGGACATTTATGCGGGGTCAACCGCCGGGGGCAAAAAACAAATCGCTCAACCTCTACCCTTCAATATTAAGGGCTATTCCAGTCTTCACCCTGCTGTAAGCGAACCCGATCGAAGACTGTATTTTGCAAGCGATCGCCCTGGAGGTTTTGGAGGAATGGATTTGTATTATGTGGATATTCTGGGAGGAGGAAATTACAGTTCGCCAGTCAATCTTGGACCCGATGTGAATACCCAAGGCGATGAAGTTTTTCCTTTTGTACACCAAGGGAAATATCTCTTTTACAGCGCCAAAACAGGGAATGGAAAATTATCTCCAAAGCTGGCCATCAATACCGTTGATGTGAGGTGGAATGTGATGGAATTGCCCAGTCCCTTCAAGAGCAAACAAGATGATTTTTCTTTTTACTTAGAGGAAAATTTGGACTACGGTTTTTTGAGCTCCAATCGGGAGCAAGGCAAAGGAGACGACGATCTATATGCCTTTAAATTCACCCCTCAGTTAGCAGGTTTGGAGGATGCCTACACCTATAATCCTATTGATACGCTGATCGTATCCCAAAATAGTGTGTTGAAAAATGACGAGGAATTAATGGGGGCTCAAGACCCCTTGACGGCGCTGTTTCAAAAAGAGGCGGAATTGGTCAAAAATGTAAAGCACGGTATACTTCAATTGAATCCTAACGGGACCTTTCTTTATAAAAATCTTTCTCCGACAGCAATCCAAGATTCTTTTACCTATACCGTAAAAAGCAAATACGGAAAATCCAAAGAGATAAAAGTACTTTTACAACGCGCTGAAGTAGCCATTGAACAGTTGCCCGAAGTATTGAAAAAAACCTTTCTCCCCATTTTTTACCCTTTCAACAATTCCAATCTGCTGATCGATTATAAAGACCGAGTGGATGCAGTGGTCGCTGCCCTGAAGGCCAACCCTCATATGATTGTAGAAGTGAGTTCTTATTCGGATTGTCGTGGAAGCAAAGCCTACAACCTCAAGCTCTCTCAAGAAAGGAACCAGACCATAATCGATTATATAAAGGAACAGATCGAAACCGAAAATAGAATTTTTGGAAAGGGTTATGGCGAAGAGACAATTGCGGAGAACACCTCGGGGGATTATCTGATTGTAGGGGGTGCTTTTTTCAATCAGGAAAATGCGCTCACACAACAAAAAGTAATCGATAGCTTTGGGTATAAATCCGAAATTCAAAAACTTGATAATGGTGTTTACCGCATTATTGTAGGTCAAGCAGATTCCTATGCTGGAGCTCAAGAGATTGTCGATACGCTCCTAGAAAAGAATCAAAAAACCTGGATTAAAAAATCGGATTGCGATTATCTTTCAGAGGCAATACATCTGCAAAACAGAAGAACCGATTTTAAAGTGATTCGTTATTAGAGTAGGGTTTTTACTTTTGAAAACGGTATATTGCTAAACAGGCTCCTGATTATGAAAAATCTATTTTTGTGTTGCTCATTTGTAGTATGGGTTTCTTGTTCTAAAACCGCTGATGACAATGTTGAAATCGACTCGACGATTTCGACCGATGTGCCAGCCGTTTACAAAAAAATTTACGGCGCTTCCCAAATCACCGTGGAAGGTGCGTATGTTGTAATTAAAGTGGAGGGTATCCCAGACCACAGCAGCCCTTATTTCGATAGTACCCATGCTCTTTATTCAGGCTATAATGGGGTAAATCCTGATTTTAATTTGAATCCCAACCGAATCAATAGTTTTGATTTTACCTATAAAATTCCTCTTAATCCAAAAGAGTCCGGCAATAAAAGTAATACTCGACTGGGCGCTATGGGAGTTTCCCTCAACGGAGTTGCGATTTTCAACCAATATGCAGGACCCAACCTTCCTCTGACCAACGAAATCAATTCTTTCGATCAATTCAACGGCCATCCCGAAAGAACAGGGGTGTATCATTATCATATTGAACCCCTCTATCTCACCCAAGAAAAAGGAAAAGACGCCTTAATGGGTTTTCTTTTGGACGGATTCCCGGTCTATGGTCCTGAAGAAAATGGAAGTAGAGTGACCAATAGCGATCTCGATGCTTTTCACGGTCACCATCACCCTACTGCCGATTTTCCAGAGGGCATTTACCACTATCACATCACCGACAACGACCCTTACATCAATGGCAATCAATACTTTGGCACCCCTGGTACGGTTACTCAGTAGCGCCCTACTTTTTTTGGGCTTATTGAATTGTGAAAACGAGAAATCAATGCTCACTTGGGTGGCCAATGCCGATACTCTAACATTGGTTGGCAAAGGCCCTTTGAAATACTACAATCATCAACCCTTCACGGGAATGCTTTTTAAGTTGGATTCGCTTTCGAGAGATTCTCTTTTCATTGAACACTATCTCTTGGGATACAAACACGGAAGGTTTAAAAGATTTTATCCCAACAACCAATTGTTTGAAGAAAGAAGCTATCGCATGGGGAAAAAAGAAGGAAGGCATCTGGGATATTGGGAAAATGGGAATTTAGCTTTTGAATACCACTTGGAAAACGATGAGTACCACGGAAGTCTGAAAGCATGGAACGCTAATGGACAAATCATAAAATTTCTCCGTTATGAACGAGGACAGGAGGTAGGACGACAACAGCTTTGGTATGACGATGGAGCCGTGAGAACGAATTACATTATTAAAAACAATCGGCGTTATGGATTGTTGGGAACCAAAAATTGTACCAATGTATCGGACAGCATTCAGTAGTATATGGGTGGTCGTTTTGTTGTGGCGGTGTTCCCACCCAAGTGAGTTGCCCTATTACAATACCCCTGACTTTACGCCCTTGTTTATCGAAAATGCTTTGGAGGTGGAAAAGCAAATCGATCATCACATTGCTGCATTTGAAGCCACCGATCAACATAATCAAACCATTGGCCTAAAAGACCTCAAGGGGAAGGTGCATGTGGCCAATTTTATGTTTACCCGTTGTACCAGCATTTGCCCTATTATGACCAACCACCTCATGACTATTGCCGATGCTTATGAAAACGAAGCTCGGTTTTCTATACTTTCATTTTCGGTTACCCCTTGGATGGACTCCCTTCCGACTTTACGTTCTTTTGCGAAGAGCTATGGGATAAAAGCTAAGAATTGGCATTTGCTCACGGGTCAAAAAAATGAGATTTATTCTTTGGCAAGACGCTCCTATTTCGCCGAAAAGAATTTGGGCTATACCAAAGACAGTTCAGAATTTCTTCATACCGAACACTTGGTTTTGGTAGATTCGAATCTCAGGCTTAGGGGCATATACAACGGAACTTTAAAACCAGACATCATCCAACTCCAAAGCGATATTGCACAGCTTTTGGATTGAACTAAAAAGCAAAAGTCCGAAGCCAGGGCTTGTGGACAGGTAGGATTAACTTGTGGAAGATCGGTAAATCTCCTCAAAAGAAAAAAACTATGCGTTCAGAAGTTCTTTTCTCAATTCTAAGTAATTGTTTTGATTGGTTTGAACAAAAACCTCTGAAGTGCCGCTTTGATGATTTTTAAACCCCTTTTGGGATACTTGGTGGCATTCTTTGTCCAGATTCTTTACAGACCAATACTTCATTTCATAAATCACAGGAAAAAGGTCAATTCCTTTATCGGTCAAATAATAAAATTTGACCTTTTTATCTTTTTTGGATAAAACGTGATCGATAATTCCACCTATTTCTAAAAACTTTAATCTACTGGTTAAGACAGTGGTAGAAATCTTTTCGGGGGATAGTAAAAACTCTCCAAATGTCTTTTTACCTTGAAATAAATCTCTCACGATGATAAGAGACCACTTATCCCCTATAATGTCTAAGAGGTTGACCAACGCACAAGTCGAACGATTGTATTTGATGGTTGTTAATTTAAATTATTTGTTTCAGCACCTGTATTTAAGCCCCTTGGTGAGTTTAAAATTTTAGCAGTCGGGGTATTCTTAAGGAAGAAACAAATCTTCTCTGAAGGGGACAAGATGTATTGATTTAGTATGTAAATTTATAAAAAAATTCTCTATCCCTATTATTAAAAATCATTTTTTTCGGATCGCTATTGTTGATTTTATCGATCCTTTAAAAAAAATTATGGGAGTCAAGGCTTAGATTAGACAACTGTAGTTTATGCCTTTCCCATCTCTTCATCGTTAGATTTGATTTTTTAGGCCTCTTTCATAATTTCATTACATTTAGAAAAATTCTTAAGATGAAAAAATTGCTGTGGCTTTGTATTTTAGGAGGGGGAAGTGTAATGGCTCAAAATGCTTTTGAACCCCTCCCCTTGGCGACTGAATTGCTGAACAGTCTTACTGCCTCTCAAAAAGAAATCGTTTCTTTTGATTTGGAAGACCCCGCCAAATCCCGTTGGCACTACCTGCCCCATTCTTCCTTTTTGCGCGAAGGCTTGCCCTTGTCTGATATGACGGCCGATCAAGTTGAAAAAACCTATGCCTTGCTGGAGGCCTATCTGAGTGAAAGTGGCTACGACCAAATGCAACAAATCATCGCTCTGGAAAACTACCTGGCGGAAGTGGAAAACAATCCCATAAAAAGAGATCCCACCAAATACTACCTCGCTTTCTATGGCACTCCACACCAGGATTCGCTATGGGCCTGGTCGTTTGAAGGACACCACATCTCTCTCAATTTCACCATCGGAAAAAACGAAATTGCTTTTGCCCCCGCTTTCTGGGGATCCAATCCCGGTATTGTTCCCGACGGAGCAGAGAAAGGAAAACTCATACTGAAAAGTGATCACAACCTGGGGTTAGAACTGATTCATTCCCTCACTCCCCAGCAATTGTCAACAACCTTGATCAGCTCCAAAACCTATGGAGATATTCTAAGCCTCAATAAAGCTGAAGTAAGGCCTTTTGTAAACAACGGTATCTCCTTCAGCCAATTGAACCCTTCTCAAAAGGAACTGCTGAAAACCATCGTGTACCACCACCTGGACCGCATGAAAAAAGGAGTGGCCCAAAAAGCAATCGAAAGGCTCGAAAAGGAAGATTGGGACCGTATAACGTTCAGCTGGGCAGGAGAAATGGAAAAACTCACTCCCTATTATTATCGCATTCAAGGGCAAAGCTTTTTGATCGAATACGACAACTCCCAAAACAACGCCAATCATATACATGTGGTTTGGAGAGAGTTTGAAGGTGATTTTGGAAAAGACCTGATTCGAGAACATTATCTGCATACAGGACATTGATTTGGTGGTGTGGATCTTATTTTTGAGAAGTAGGAATGTTCCCTTATAGGGCCAAGCGAAGGGTAGGATTTGTTTTATGGATATGGGTTTACTTCGGTAAGGGTTTATGCAAACGCAGTAGTACCCCAGTAAAGCTATTGCCTTTTTAATACTCAATCTTCGACTCCACAATCGTAATATTATCCCCTCCAAATAATCCCAAACCATTTTCAATGTTGGAATAAATAGGTGTTGGTTCTGAATAAATGTCGTTTTGATTTACTAAAACCGCTGCATGCGAAATGTAGAAATGGTACAGCTCCTGAGACAGACTGTGCAGTTCAATCCGAAGGGCAGTGGTGTCCCTCATCAACTTGCCGCTGTCCTCAAAATCCCCGAAAGGCTTTTGGTAGGTTGTAGCAGAACCTGTAATTCTATAAGAATTTCCGTTGATGTAATCGTCCTCGATATGAGTCGCATGTTCGTGAATTGACCACTTCCCTTTTATTATTTTCTTCTTATAAAGTTTGGGTTCAATCTCATCAATGCATTCCTTTAACAATCTTGGTGTTTCATTTAAGGCGTCTAATATTGATTCATTTTCTCTGTTCATATTTTACTTTAATGAGTTACAACTGGCGTATATCTTCACATCCAGAGGTGCGTATTTCTTTATCTCTTTAAAGTCCCTTATCCAATGCTTTTTTTAGACCTACCCAAAAGGAGACCCCTACGCATTGCGTTTCTCATTACTATGTCCCTAAAAAACTGAAACCAGAATCCGCTTATGGCAGTAGAACAGATTTGGGGATCATTCTATAGTAAATGTATTAAAAAAACGGTAAAACAAAATCCAATCAATAAAGGCACTGAGCATTATCCGCTTTAACAAAATAAGATTTATAATTTTTGGCCTTGGGATCTTTGCAACCGCAAAGGTCCAGCAGTTCAATGTTTTTAAAATCGATGGGGTGGCTTTCCGCTTGAAGGGCGATATACCCTTCGGTGAGTATTTCTCCCGCTTTGGCGGTCCAATGCTCTATACTTTCCTCTATCCCTCGAGAAGTCCAATCTTTTTCTCCCATTTTGGGTTGGGTAAAGCCCCCGCCTATTTGGGGCAATTGGTATTTTAGTACTGTATCGTTTTCGATGAGGTGAGCAATGCTTTCACCGCCCAATACCACTACCTCTGCACTCACCCACTGATCGCCGTGATAGGTTTTTGATCGGGAGGAAATACAATGACGGTAATCCACGGTTCCATTTCTTACCAATGCAGTTCCAGGGGTACAAACATTCCCAGTGGTGCGGTCCTCCACGCCCAATCCACCCAACAGTTGGATCTCGATAGAAACTGGAAAAAACTGACCGTAATCGTTACTTTCGGCCGATTGGGAATGCAGCATGATACCACTGTTGCGAACATTCCAGTCTTCCCCTCCATTCACCTGTTGACCGGTAAAGCGATAATCGAAACGCAATTTATAATAAGAATACGGTTTTTTGTAATACAGATGGGCATAGGCATTGTCGAAAGTATCGTATTCGTCATAGGCAATGCGAATCATACTGTCTTGTACCCGAAAGGTATTGCGGTGGTTGACGTTTAAATCTTGGTTGGCAAATTTGATGGTCCAATCCGACAAATCGTTTCCGTTGAATAAAGAAATCCATTCCTCCTGGTCAGAATTGCTCTGAGTATCGCAGCCATTCCATACCAGACACAGCATTACCAAAAAAGCAGCACGTTTCATATCAATTAATGGTTTTAATTGGGTAAATTACTGTAAAAGGCTTTTAGAAAAATAAAAAAATAGATTTTTTTTTGCCGGCAGGGCATTCTACTCATCTAACAATTTATCAATAATAAAATCCCTTGATGGCATCCCCTTAAAAAAGGTCCTCCTTTTTTTAATATTTCGAAAAAAGAAGCAGAAGGGACTTATTTTTATTTTTTACAACCACTTTCAATCTGTAACTTTATAGGACAGTTTTTTTCCGATAAGGAAATTAATTATTTGTTTTTGTTAGTCCCCGCTTCTCGAAGCGGGGTTTTTTTATTCGATCATCAATTTGAGGATTGCTCCTGCAGAGAGATTTAAGTCGATGCCTTCAAGCAATTTTTTTCCACTATAACTTCCGTTTATGGTATTATCTGAGGAAGTAATCCGATAGACTCGGCTGGGGTCTAGGGTAAACCATTCGGGAAACTGATTGATTCTAGGATAATCCACAGGAAGGTTCAAAATGGATTTGTGCCGCATTTGGTCGAAGATCAACTTTCCTTGCCAATCTTTTGAACTACTGAGCACAAAACAATTGCCTTTTTCGGTAGATATGGCCCCCAACTTGAGGCTTTCTTTCCACGGCAAAACATGCGCGCCTAAGGTTTTCCATAGTCCGAACATCAAAGCCGTTCGGGCGAAATTCCCATCTCCATGCCAACCTTCGATGATCCCATCGGGTTGTTGCATCCCGAACATTACTTTTATTTCACTTTCAATCCAACTGCTTAAATCGGGGTCCTTTTCTCGGTTGTACAAATTGATTCCGCTCTCTATGGCATCGGCATAGCCGTCATGACTTCCCAACGGACCAGTTCTGCCATTGGGTTCCCAACTGTAGCTGCGGTACTTTTGATTTAAATTTTTAAACGGTGCTTTGACCGCTTGGAGGTATTCTTCCTTTTGATCGGCCATCCAAACGGTATAATAGGCGTTGAGGGTATAGCCCCAAGTATCTGCAATCCGATCGTCTATCACTTTTTGAGTTTTCAGATTGATGGCATTGTAGAAAAGACCGTCTGCATTTCTGCCATACACCAAAATACGGTCCAAAAGTCGATACAGCGGAGTTTGGTATTCCCCCTTTTTGGGATGATCGAGGTGATGGAGCGTAAGATAAAGTTCGCTCAACCCACCGATGATTTCACAGCCGTGATCCCTCAGCTTGAGATATTCGATTTGGGAAAGATCGTTATCGATTAAATAATTGTCGGCAATTTTAAGGGCCCAATCCAAATATTTTGAATCTCCCGTCATCCAAAACACTCGGGATAGCGTCTGTAACATTTCTCCATTGATTTCTTCCACGGAAGAGGCTCTTTCAAAGTACTGTTCCAGAGCGTCGAAATCCTCAATATAAAGGTGCAGTTCATCCAAAAGCTCCATCATCCGGTCTTGCCAAGGGGAAGGGCCAATCCATTCGTTTAGAGGAATCAATCCGTCTTTAATGTATTCGGAAGCACCAAAAATCACATGCCCCATATTGAGGGGGTATTCTTCAAAATCTTTTTTGGAAAAGGAGTACACATCGGGCAGTACATTCACCCGAGAGGTCAATTTTTTTTCCTGATGGAGCATATCCAACAGTGGACCCTTGAATAGTTCCTGATCCAGTAGATAGGCTGTAAGCACCATAAAAGGATAATTGTCGGCAGCGGCATTGGCAGGATCCCACAGGTTTGACTTGGCATCGAGATTGGAAGGGATCAATCCGCTTTGGGGATCGGTTTTTTGAAGCCATGCATGGGTGAACTCTACACTTCTTTTAAAGCTTTCGTGGGCAAATTCCGCATTTGTTAGTGCCTTATTGAGTGTGTCTTCGTCATACACCTCAGGGGGTTTACAGCCTAAAATAAGTGTAGCAAAAATTAATGTTAAAGCAATGTTTTTCATTTATTTATAATGTTTTTATTAAATTATTAGTTAAAATAAATTCTTTCAAGTCAGCGATACTGTCAATAAGGTAGTCGGGTCGGATCTTAGATTGTTGGTACAAACTTGCTCTGAACTTTCCTGTTTTAACCATAAAAGAACGGTAGCCCATTTTTTGTGCACCTCCAATATCGTTGATAAGGTCATCGCCCACCATGGCAATTTCTTCTCTTTTACAGTCAAAATCTTGTGTTGCCAATTCAAAAAAAGGAGCCTCTGGCTTACCCACCACCACAGCAGTAGTTTGGGTGGCGTGTTCCAGCGCTGCAACAAAAGCGCCGCTGTCGAGAGTCAGGCCATTCTCGGTTTGGAAATAGCGCCCTTTGTGTAAAGCAATCAGTTTGGATCCCTCCAATATCTGATTCATCAATGCGTTCAACAAGGGGTAGTTCCAGTTTTCTCCAATATCGCCTATTACAATGGCTTGGGGGGTAGCAGATTGGGTGTCCCAATCTTTATAATCGGTTTTTGCCGATTCAGTCAACACCAATCGGCAGCTTTTCAACGCCAGCTTTTTAAGAAAGAGCACCCCCGCATAGTTGGCAGTCACCAATTGATTCTCTTTGACGTCAAGCCCCAAAAGGTTTAATTTCTCCGATAATTTTTTCCGGGGCAAAGTGGTATTATTGGTGATAAAACGAAAGGGGATCTTTTGTGCTTCCAACCATTTTAGGGCAGCATTGGCTCCGGGCAATACTTGGTCGTCCACATAAAATACCCCGTCTAAGTCAAACAAAAAAGCCTTGATCATGGTTGGCGTTGCCTATGGTTTAAAGGTAAAAATAGTAATGAACAGTGGGAAAGTATCTCAATATTACAGATAAAAAACCATCTGAATGTAAAATTTACCTCTTTTAAAAAAAGGCATTTTTGGTCAAAATAGAGTCTTTTTTTCATTTTTTTTACAATTTAGACTCATTTTGGATCATTTTTTGACTTTTTTGACCCTTTTTTAATCATCGTTAGGTACAAAAATTTGGCACAACAATACAGATCGATTAAGTTTTATTAATTTTATATTTTTATTATGGGACAAAAAATCATCAAATGCAGTCAGTGCGAGGAAGAATTCGAAACGGGTTTCGATTACCGTATGCATTGGGAAGTGCATTTGGACGCATACTTCAATCAAATCCAAAAGGAAACGCCTAAGTCTCAGGAGTGATTTGTTGAGCTCAAGGGCTCTTTATTTTCTTCTCAGACGATCCGACCAATCTTGCAACTGCTGTTCATTTTTGATCCGCTCTACCACTTGGGGTTGGGAAAGCAGCGGGTGTTTTTCTCCCCGAGAGGTGAGGTGGAATTGGGCACATTCATCACACAAATAGTAACTTAAGGCAGCTTGATGGAATCGAATTTGGGAGCGGATCAAAGCTTCTTCCGCTTCTTCCTGTGTATAATACTGTTTTTTCTGGCTGCTGCAACTCATACTCAAAGCTGTAATTCAATCAAAAAACTTGTCAAAAATCCCCAAAAAGTTCCTGTGGCCATACTCAAGATGGCCAAAACCACTGCGTGGGGCATGAGTTTTTCGTTGTAGGCCGATGCCAGTGCAGGAGAAGTGGAAATGCCTCCAATATTGGCCATCATAGCGATGGGACCCCAAGACATTGAAATTTTTAGTTTATAATTGAAATAGGCAATGACCAAAATATTGATGACCATCCAGTTGATCATAAATAAGATCAAAATCATTGGCAACTCAAAATCGTTAAACTTGAGTTTGAGTCCCAATATGGACATGATGAGAATGATCCCCACTGAACCTATTTTAAGGTTGATCCCAAACGACCAAAATTTTAGAAGATTTCCTAAAGCCATTCCCAACAGGGACAGTAGGATGACATTGGTAATGAAGCTAAAGCCCAAAGCGACCACACTGAAAGTAACGCCAATCGCAATCAAGACCGACCAAAAAGAGTTTTTAGGCCGCGTAGTTTCGTCCTCCATATTTTCCGAATAAACTACGGATTGGGGTATGTTGAATTTTTGATTAAAGAAATTGGTCCTGCGGATGATTTGAAAAAGAAAGATCATGACGATATTCTGAATCATATTGTCCAATAGCAATACCGAGAGAAAAAGGTCTTCGCGAACGACAACATATTCTTTAAGAACCAACATACTGGAGCTTCCGCCTATCCAACTTCCTACAATGGGAATGATACCTTTCCACAATTCTACCATTTGATCGCTTCCCCAATAATAGAGCATGAACAATAGGACCGGAACAATAGCAATGGTAAAAGAACCGATCAGAAACAACATCAACGGCTTGAATCCTACAATTTTCAATTGCGCCAACGACATGGAACTCATGATGCAAAAAATGGTAATGGGATAAATAAACGTCTTACTCCAATCGTGAAGGACAATGTTTTCCAACGATAAATTAAAGATAAAAGACAACACCCCTGGAATGAGGAAAGTGAGGAGAATGGAGGGAAGCCAGTACAGAATTTTTTGTACAATTTTATTTTTGAACTTGGCGATATACATCACAAATACCGATACGGTAATTGCAATACCAATGCCCAATAGGTTGGAAGAGTCCAAAATGGTACGTTTTTAAATCAATATACACTAAAGTTTCCCAAAAGGACATAAATGAGAAGCGTGGTCAGTACCAAAAAAGCCGAAAAGCCCTTGGTGTATTTCCACCCTTTCATTTCTACAATTTGCAAATCTTTAATTTCAAATGGTTTTTCACTGGGAATATAGTGAGAAATTAGAACCATCACCGTCATATTGAGGACAAATTCAATTCCCCAAACGTGAACAAAATGAAGATCAACCTCAAAGATAAAGGTACAAGCCATGTAAAAGGCTAAGCCTACAAAAAGGGAAGTTTTGGCAGCCAATGCAGAAATCTTGGGCAGGAAAAATCCAGCCAACATAATGGAAGCTATGGGGATGAAGAAAATTCCGTTGAGTTGTTGAAGCAATTGGTATAAACCATCGGGCGCATGGGCAACCATGGGGGCCACGCCAATCGCAAATAAGGCCAGAACCGCAGAAGTGATTTTTCCGATTTTGACCAATCGTGTATCGCTTACCCCAGGGTCAATATGTCGTTTGAAAATATCAATGCTAAATATGGTAGCAGCACTGTTCAACACACTGTTGAAGGTGCTCAATACCGCGCCCATTACAATGGCAGCAAAAAGCCCAATAAAGCTCGCAGGAAGCACCTTCTTGATGAGCTCTGGGTAAATCATATCTTGGCGATCATAGAGCGAATCCCCGTAATAATAAAAACCAATTACCCCGGGCAAAATAATGATCAAAGGCACCAATATCTTGAGCAATCCCGTGAACAACAATCCTTTTTGAGCTTCTTTAAGGTTTTTGGCGCCCAACGCCCTTTGGATGATCATCTGGTTCATGCACCAAAAGTAAATCTGATTGATGATCAAACCCGTAAAGAGCACCTCAAACGGCAGTACAGAGTCTTTGGCTCCAATAACATTGAATTTTTCGGGGGCATTTTGGTAAACCCTACTCAATCCCTCAATAGGATTTCCCTCTCCAATGCTTTCCAATGCGATAAAAGGAATGGCCAAGCCTCCCACCAACAAACCGTAACCGTTGAGGGTATCCGATACAGCAACGGCTTTCAATCCTCCAAAAATAGCATAAAGCGAGCCTATGAATCCAATGGCCCAAATGGTATAATTCATGCCTTGGGCTTGAGATACATCGAGCAGTTCTGATACATTAAAAATACTTTCCAAATTGATGGCCCCTGTGTACAAGACTATGGGTAAAAGGGTAACGATAAAAGAAATCATCAAGAAAAAGGCCACCAATGAGCGGGTAAATCCATCGAATCGGTCCTCCAAAAACTGTGGAATGGTCATCAATCCCATCTTGAGGTATTTGGGAACAAAATATACGGCAGTAACGATAAGTGCCAAGGCAGAAGTAACCTCCCAAGCAATAATGATAAAGCCGTTTTTGTAGGAGGATCCATTCATCCCGATCAAGTGTTCGGTAGAAATATTGGTCAACAACATGGATCCAGCTATGACGACCCCTGTCAAGCTTCTTCCTCCAAGAAAGTAGCCTTCCTGTGAGGTCAATTTTTCGCTTCTCAGCTTATACCAGGAATAGCCTGCCACCAATAAAGTGTAGGCTAAAAAAGTTAAAAATAATTGCATAATATGGTTTTTACATCCGATTACGAAAGTGTAATGGGGCGGTTTTCCTTTAGTGATTGTTTGGCCGCCATGGCTATGGCCAGTGCTGCAAGGCCATCTTTGGCTGAAATGTTGGGCGGTTGTTTATTTTGTAAGGTTTCCACAAAATTCATCAGTATGTTGCGGTAGGAATCGGCATAACGCTCTATGAAAAAATATTGGGCACGAGCGTGGTGGTGCCCTAAGGCATCGACCGTTACAACCGAATCTTCCAATACATTTTGGGTGGCCACTCTGCCCTTCTCGCCAAAAAGCTCGATTCGTTGGTCGTATCCATAGGAACAGTAACGACTATTGTCGATCTGGACCATACAGCCCTTTTTAAAGATCAGTGTAACTACAGCCGTATCGATGTCATCGAATTGGTCGACAGGAATATCCCCAAAAACAGCTCCATGGGCATGCACCTCTGCCACCTCATCGCCGATTAGATAACGGGCCATATCAAAATCGTGAATGGTCATGTCCATAAAAAGTCCTCCAGAATGCTTGACAAAATCCAATGGAGGGGGCTGGGGATCGCGACTGGTAATTTTCAAAATTCGCGGGCTTCCCACTTTACCTGTATCTACTGCCTCTTTGAGTTGCTGAATGTGTGGATCAAATCTTCGGTTGAAGGCGACCATAAAGTGGATTCCCGCATGCGCTACTACTTGGGCAACATTTTTTACCTTCTCATACTCCAAATTAATGGGTTTTTCGCAAAAAATATGTTTGCCTGCCTGTGCCGCTTGAAGGATGTGCTCGTAGTGAAAAGCAGTAGGTGACGCAATGATAACCGCATCGAGTTTTGGAACTTGTAACATTTCTTCAAAAGTATCGAAATGTAAGGCCACTCCATTTTCCTTGAGAAATGTCTTGTGCTCGGCACTCGCGGGACAGGCCGCAAGTATTTGAGCATTGGGACAGTAACGCTGTACATTACTGAGGTGAATTTTACCAATTCTCCCTATACCTACTATGCCAAAATTGATCATCCCACAAGCAGAAGTTTACTGCGTTAAAACATTAGTTTTTCTGGGAGGTATTTGGCAATCAAATCCTCGTAATACGGTTTTAAAGCTTTTGCATCGGGAGGGACTGGCGCCTTTGAATACAAATCATAGGGGTTGAATAGATTTACCCATTTAAAATATTCTCTGTCTTCGTCATTCATCAAATAATCGTAGGCCCCCTCGCGGTGCTGAGAATAAAAAGAATGGTAACGGATCATATAAAGTGCCGGCTTGGGCAAATAATCTTTCACTATTTGGTATAAGTATTCATCGTGCCCCCAACTCATTTTGACCTGATCCAATCCACAGTTTTGGGTATATATCCCCAATTTGGAGCTGTACCTTTCGTCAGAGAAGTCTGGGTTGGTGGTGAAAAATTCGGGATAAACTATTTTGTCAGAAAAACGACAGCCTACAGGGAAGGTATCCCCGACAACTGCCCATTGGGGTTCGCCAAAAAGACAAAGTACTTTTCCTAAATCGTGGAGCAATCCCGTAAGGACAAACCAATCGGGATGACCGTCTTTGCGAATGGCTTCTGAGGTCTGTAAAAGGTGTTGGAGCTGATCCAATTCAATATCAGGGTCACTGTCGTCTACCAAAGTATTGAGGTAATCCAAAGCTTCCCAAACAGACATTTTACGCTTGTTGAAGGCCAAGAAATCTTTTTCTTTGGATTCCACAAAATCGTAAGTCTGATATTGGTGGTTGAGTTGGTAAAATTCCCTAACGGTGGCATCACGGTCGGAGTCAACATAATTTCTAAAGGCCTCCTTTTCCTTTGCCATTTTGGGATCAGGGTATCTTTTGAGTAAATCATCTTCCCACTCATCCATACTGGATAGGGGATTGGGATTTGGACTTTTCATGAATCAATATTTAAATTTTTAATAAAATTAAAAAATTATTTAATCTGATAATTCATTTGATCGCTTTTTATGAAATTCTATTTAATTATTATTTGTACCTACAACTCTTGTATATAAAACAGTATGTGTGAACGCTTAGCGTTTCATTAAAAAAACACAAATGCGGCGCTTGAGTCTATGAAGAATCGTATTATTTAAAATCTTTAATGACGTGTGAAAGTTGTTCTGGACGAGAGTCTTCCACATCCTTCAAATGATCGTCCATCCTTTCCAGCATTTCAGAGACCACAGCTGGAAATCTATCCGCAACATCGTATTTTTCGGAAATGTCTGACCGTAACTCATACAACTGGGGTTTTTCAAGAACAATTGTAGGCCTCCCGTAATTGACGGGTTCTCTTTGCTTAATGTGCACTTTGTATTGGGAGGTTCGATATCCGTGAAGCTCCCCGAAGGCCCAGTAAAAAAATTCTTTTCGTGGGCTTTCTTCTTTATTTGTCAATACTTTGGACAGATCATAGCCGTCCATTTTCCGGTCATCGGGAGTTTGAGCTCCCGAAAGAGCGGCAAAAGTGGAAAGCAGATCGAGAGTGGATCCCAAATCGTTTATGGTGCCCGGTTTTACCCTCCCCGGACCCCAAAAAATAGTGGGTACTCTTTGTCCTCCTTCGAAGGTAGTTCCTTTACCCGCTCTCAAGGGTCCTGCCGATCCCCCATGGGTTTTGAAAAGCAACCAGGGTCCGTTATCGGAAGTGAAAACCACAATCGTATTTTGATCTAATTTGTTTTTCTTCAAAGCTTCAATAAGTTTTCCTACACTCCAATCAATTTCTTCGATCACATCGGTATAAAGACCTGCTTTGCTTCTGCCTTTGAAGGCATCGGAAACAAAAAGAGGAATGTGGGGTAAACTGTGGGCCAGATACAAAAAGAAAGGTTTCTCTTTATTTTTTTCTATAAAATCTACCGCCCTCTCGGTGTATCTTTTTGTAATGGTGGTCTGATCGGCGGGTCGTTCAATTTCGGTGGTATTTTCAATCAATGGGACGTCGAAATATTCTGTTTTGCTGAAATAATGGGGGTCATCGGCCTGTTTGCGGTACTGTCCCCAATTGGAGCTATTCATATCGTTGGAATAAGGAATCCCATAATAATAATCAAAACCTTGGGCTTGGGGGAGGTATTGGGGTAAATGGCCCAAGTGCCATTTCCCCACAGCCGCAGTAGCATAGCCTTTGTCTTTCAAGACTTCTGCTATTGTGATTTCTTCATGGGGCAGTCCTCTGGAAGAATCGGGAAAAAGAACCACTCTTTTCGATGAAGTCATCCCCGATCGGATGGGATATCTTCCCGTTAGCAATGCAGCCCTGCTGGGAGTACAAACTGGATCTGCTACATAAAATTGGGTCCACTTTTGGCCTTCATGGGCCAACTGGTCGAGATGGGGTGTCTTGATGATTGGATTTCCAAAGGTCCCCAAATCTCCATAACCCAAGTCGTCGCAAAATATCACCACAAAATTGGGAGGGTTTTCTGATTGCCCCGAAAGGGTAAAAAAGGAAAAAAGAAACCACAATAAGCCCACGGAATTTTTCATAATAAAGTTTTGACTGCAGTAAATATAAAAATTCATGGGGGGAATGGGAAAAAGCGACTCCATTATATTCTCCCAAAACAAAAAGAGGGGATTTGTTAAGAACCTTAATTAGAGGACTGCGTTTCTTTTCTCCCTTCAGAGAAAGGAGTTGATTTTGCTTTTACGCCTGATGCCGTCGTGGAAGATTACGGAATAGGAGGGGTTTTTTCTTTGGCTTTTTGCCTCCAACTGATTCCCAGCGATTGATAATTCATCGTATTGTTGAGCCCCAATCCAAAAGACAGGTCAAGCTGAATATTGGAATTGACCAAGTAGGCCATTCCGAAATCAAAATTGGAAAGCGGGATCAAATCGGTAAAAACAGACCCGTATGGCTCAACGTAAATACTTAATTTTTCAGAAAGGCTATGTCCAATGGCCACCGTATAAATAAAATTTCCCTCTCCATAGGTATAATGATTGTAACCCAGATTATAGCCTATGCTGGTTTTTTGATTGATGTTGTGGGCAATGGAAATGCGATTGAGAAAGCCCAATTGATTTGAAAATTGGCTCCAATTGTCTTTGGGCAATACCAAATGGGAGAGCAGGGCGAATTGCACTGTAGGATCTTCCGTTTGGTTGAGAACGATTTTGGCTCCCAATTCTACACTGGCGAGTGCAAACTGATAGGCATTATCATCCTTGGTTTGGATGCCATCGAGCTGTACAACCAATCGCAATTCTACTTTTTTGGAAATTCCGTACCTGAAAAGGTTGGTGGGAATGACCAGAGTGTTTAATTTTTCGTTGCCGTCTCCTTCGGTTTGAGTCAATATGCCCGACTCAATTTGCAACCTCCCTTTTTCAAGGGTAACTGCACTCTCTGTTTGGTCGGGGCGGTCGGTGATGATGTTTTGTGCAGACAAAAATGCGGTTTGAACAAAAAAGAACAACAAATAGGGGCGGAAAGTAGGGTGTTTTATCATTGGTTTAATCCCATTTAAATTAAATAATATTGAGAATTATCGCTCTCTTGATTGAAAACAGATGTGATGAATCAATTGGACAAATCGAAATCTAAACTCCAATTGCCATTCAATTTGGTTCTTCGTTTTATCAAATCACTCGATTTGATGCTGTCAAGAGAAGCGGTGAAATAATATCGATGTGTAAATTCTACTTCTTTTTTTAGCATGGGGTGAACAAATTCAGAAGAAAGGGTGAAAGTTGAGTCGTTTAATTCTGAAAAAATAAAATTTTCGGGCGTTGTCCTCCCTTGCCAGCGACTCAATTCGTGAGCAATGACTCGAGCTTTTATCGTCTCCCGATCCTTCTTATTGGAACCTTCTGAGCAGGAAAAAACCAACCAGCAAATCAGCATTAGTTTTTTCATTGAAATGTTTTGAAAATACAAGATATAAAATCTTTAATAATGGTTCAATCCGTTCTTAATAACTACAAAGATCAAATAATTTTGGGAAAAATCTTAAAAAATTATGGTCCCACTCCAAATCCGTATTTTTAAGTTTAATTTTGTCTAAATTTTTCTTGTTTTGGCCTGCTGAATTCGATGATAAAATCATTTAAATTTATACCATAGACGGAAGAGGCGCTAGAAAAAAATAAGGCCATCTTGTCACAGGGATTATCTCTCCGTAGGTTATTAATCATACCGATTTCATTATGAATCAAAAGCGTATTTTCCTTCTTTTTGCCCTTTTTATACTCTCGACTGCGCAAGGACAATCATTGGATTTGAACAAAATCAAAATGGATGATGTCAAAAATATACTGGGAAATGTATTGGGTAAAAAAGAAAAAAGCAAAAGCAACTGGTCTGGAATTCCAGGCGACCCAAATTTTAATGCAGCAGACAGAATGGCCATTAAAGAGGTTGTCGATGCCAGTGGCATGTATTGGGATGCCCATAATTTAGAGGGTTTTCTTTCGCTGTTTACTGAGGATGCTCTTGAGGTTCGCTACAGCTCGGGCAATGAAAGGGTTTCTTCTCCCATAAAAGATAAAGAAAGCATTAAAAACAGCCGAGAGCGTATGGATTTTTTGAAAAATAACACTCGGCAAACAAGGCATATGATGTCCAATACATTATTCCTCGAATTGACAGAAAATTCTGCTGATTTAAATCAATACATGACCCTTTTGACGACCGATAAGAAGCGATCGAATGTAATGCTAACCCCCATTTCTTGCCATTTTAAGCTCAAAAAAATAGAGGGGATTTGGAAAATAAGTTATCGCGAAGTCGTCTTGGATCGCCCGCTCGACTTGGAAGGATTGCCTTGACTTCTGACTTATACATCCCCTGGAATTTTTGACGAGAGATCCCTTTATTCGTTTCCTTTTACGCCTTGGGTTTATTAGGGCTGTCTTTTTGATGAATTTGCTCCAAGAGGTCTTTTATTTGGGTGAGTAATACAATTTCTTTTGGGGTTTGAACAGAGGGTTCATTCACATCTTCAGACTTTCTTTTTAAAGCGTTGAAGAATTTGATGACTACAAATATGGTAAATCCCACTACTAAAAAGTCCACAAGCGTATTGACAAAATACCCATAATCGATGGATACCTGGCTTAGGTCTGAGGTTCCTTTTCGGAGGATTATCTTTTTATGTTGGATATTTACCCCATTGGACAATAACGATATGGGTGGCAATAAAATATTCTTAACCAATACATCTACCACCGAGTTGAATGATGCTCCAATGACAATCCCTACCGCCATTTCTATCATATTTCCTTTAATGGCAAATTCCTTAAATTCCTTCAAAATATTCATCTCTACAATTTGTTTCTTCAAAGATAAAACACTATGATCGACTGAACAACGTCGGTTGAAAGTCAGTCGTTGGCCGGCACAACTACTTGACGACTTCTTTTCGTGTATTTCCTCCTCTGGTGATGCATTTCCAAGGACAAGATGACCCCTATGAGAATCGGTTACAGCGTTTTTGACGAACATCCCATTATACTGATTGTCGTATTTTTTAGAGCGCATCTTTTGTTGGGGTATGAATGAGCGTTTGTGGCCTAAATTTTTGTCGAATGGGATTGAAAACCTATGCCAAAATAAAATAACTCCAAGCGAAGCTGTAAAAAAATGAAATTTTTGAGAGGAGCGATTTCATAGCCTATGGAAGCTCTGCTCAAAAAAAAATACGGTAGCGTTCAGACGCTATTCATCGCCCGAGCAGAGACTGATTTTTCAATAAATAAATCAGCTCATTGTAGGGATTTTACGGAAGGTTTAGAAATTTGAAGATCTAAATATTTATATACTATATTTATAGAATTAAAATTTCAATCATGCCAAGCCGTTTATTATTCATTGAATTTCCAAAAAACGCACAGTCCATTTGCGTCAATGGGAAGCAATACAACCGCACTGAATTTGAAAAGGCCAAAAAATTAGAATTGAGACGCGGTAAAAAAGGAAGGTTTTTAAAACACAAAAATTAGAACTTTTAGTGTTTCCTTTTGATGCTAATCTTCATGCAACCCAAAATCTCTGTCCAAAAAGACACCCTTAGGATGACGGAGAAAAAGGGATCTCTCTCGGCTTGCCAGTCTCCTCCCTTTCTATTTTATCTGATTGAATCTCATTGATCATGTTTGGCAAAAATAGGAACGGAATGTATCTTGTTGATGGAAATTATCTCAAAATCAATTTTTGAACCCCTATGAAGAATTTCGTTGTTTGCTTTGCCGCTTTCTTTATTTTATGCTCAAACGTACATTCACAATATGGGTCAATTGAGTTGAATACTGGTGGGTTTTCGTTCATTCCACTTTTTACATCCAATAAGCCTCACTTTATTCTTAGAGCAGGAACAAACGATAAAAAAAGATTCAGTTTGAACCTGATCAACCTCATCATGATGGATGAGTTTCATCCGGCAAACTACTCGTTGATTACCCGTTATACGCTTATTGACAAAAATTTCAAACTCAAAGTGGGGCTCCAAGTTCCGGGGTATCGCTTGTTTGAAAATGAAGACTATAAGTCCAGAAGCGTTCAAGAAATAAGAGCTTCTGTTTCTTTAAATCCCAAAACAGAATTTTTATTTCTGTATTTACACGGGGAGGGGAAAAATTTTCAAATGAATAACAATTTTTATTCCATTTACCTGAGAAAGAAAATTCATAAACTGGTTGCCGATTCGCAGCTTTATATTTTGTTTACCAATTTAGAGCCAGATGCATCCTATGGAATTGCGCAGAAAATTACCTATCGATTGAGAGAAAAAATCCGTGTTAATTTTTTCATCAATAAATCTCTCACCGATGAAGTCTTCAATAGAACATTGGGTCTTCAATTTGATTTTTAAAGGGGCCTTCCGATCTTTCAAAGGAGGGCTGTCCCAAAAAAATGCTTCTTCAAAGAGATTTTGGATAACGACTCCCTGTTTGGTGGTATTGAATCCAGCCAATAATGTAATGCTTGCACAGAGCTTTGAGGTTTGCAGTAATCACCGATAGCCAGATCTTGCCCGTTAGAGATAAACGCATGGATAAATCATTCGGTGCTAAAATAATAATTTTCAATAAGTTATGACTATATTCGATCCCGATAGAGGAGGGAAAAGATATACAAGCCTGATGGATTTCGCGCCCAATTCAAAAGGTAAAGCCTACGGTCAATTGATCTTTTCAAAAAATCAAATTGAAAATTTATTGGATATATTTATAAAAAAATTCAACCGTATACTACTATCGCAAATCGCTTAATTACGATTATATGCTGCTTAAATCTAACCTCTATATTCATTTACTACTATTCGCTTCTCCCTTTTCTCTATTGGCGAATCGTGGAGTGCAGAGCCCTATTACATTTACTGATTTAAAATGTGAATATGCTGTAAATCCCATTGCCATTGACACGCATCAGCCGAAGTTCAGCTGGATTGCCGAATCAAAAGGAAGAGGAGGGTTGCAAACTTCATATCAGATATTGGTTTCAGAAAACCTTGAAAATCTTGACAAAAATAGGGGAGAAGTATGGGACAGTGGGAAAGTAAAATCAGACAACTCTGTCCATGTGCGTTATACAGGAACCGCTTTAGAAAGCGGGAAAAAATATTTCTGGAAAGTAAAAATTTGGGGGGAGAATCAAAACGTTTCGGACTGGAGTGCGCCTGCCACTTTCGAAATGGGTTTATTGAATGAGCAGGACTGGGAAGGCAAATGGATAGGGGAACGGATTTTTAATAATCTTTCTTATGGTATCGGAAAAAGAGGAAAAGCCGTTCAGCTGTTTGGAAAAGATCAGCCCATCAAAGGAAGGTTTCATCGTTTGGCCAAACTCGAGGATGGTATCGCCATAAACGTCTGGATTAAACCCGACTCCTTTACCGATGATATGCAAACCGTTTACCGGAAGGAAGATGGAGATGCCTCCCAACTTTTGTCCATTGGGAAGAAAAATGGACAAAAGGGAATATGGTTTGGCCTGGGGATCAATACGGTTTATGAGGAAGACTGTGCCTCGCTTCCTGAAGATTTTTTCGATGATAAAAAGTGGCATATGATTACCGTATCATTCGACAGAACGGCGAAACGATTTTATGCTGATGGAAAGGAAATAAAAGCTATAACTAATCTGGGGCTTATAAGCCCACGAGGATATGCCACTGCATATATTGGTTCAAACCAAAATCAGAAAGAATTTTTTACAGGGGGGATTGATGAATTAACTGTTTATCGCAATGGACTCCAAGTCGCCGAAATAGATCGCTTGATGGAAGGTTCCCTCAAATCAATGGACCTTATCGGATCTTGGGAATTTGAAGGCCAACTGAAGAGTAATTTTAAACACAGGTCAGACCCGCCGGGCAAAGCACAATTGTTGCGAAAAGAGTTTGCCGTTACAAAAAACATTAAAAGGGCCAAAGTTTATTTTTCTGGTTTGGGTTTGAGCGAACTCTACCTAAATGGAGATAAGGTTGGTGAAGACGTATTAACTCCTGCCCACACCGATTACCATAAATCGGTAAAGTATATGACCTATGACGTCACCTCAAAACTTTCTCCAGGGAACAATGCCATTGGAGTAATACTTGGCAACGGTTGGTACAGTGCCACAGTTCTTGATTATCCTGAATGTTGGAGCGATAAGCCTCAATTATTATTACAACTCAATATTGAATATGAAGACGGTACCTTTGCAAGTATATCCAGTGATCAATCCTGGAAAACGACAGCTGCACCCATTGGGGAGAATGATATAGACTTTGGTGAAAAATACGATGCTCGAAAAGAAATTTCAGGCTGGTGTAGCCCAAATTTCAACGATAGTAGCTGGACGTCTGCTCAAGAAGATGATGGGCCGACTGGAAAATTGTCTTCACTTATTATGCCTGCTATGAAAGTTGTAGAAACCCTAAAACCGATAAAACTGGAAGAACCGAAACCGGGAACTTATTTGTTTTCATTCGACCAGCTTTTTGGAGGCTGGGCTAAGCTTAAAATGAAAGGGCAGCGTGGCGATACTGTAACCCTTGAATATTCCACAAGATTATTGAAATCAGGACTTTTAGATGATGAACCATGGCCAGGGGAGCAAGAAAGAGATGATTACATTCTGAGTGGGGACCCAAAAGGAGAGTGTTATGAACCTCGTTTTACGTATCATCCTGTTCAATATGTTCAGGTAAAAGGATTAAAATATAAGCCATTGTTAAACGATTTGGAGGGAAGAATTGTTCAAAACGACGAAGATTTGAGTGGAGATTTCGATTGTTCCAATGAGTTGTTCAATTCTATTCACGATAATGTAAACAGGACCCTGAGCAATTCTTTAAAAGGATTTCTTTTGGATTGTTTGCACAGAGAACCTTATGGATATAACGAACCTGCAAGTATTGGAGCAAGCCTTTATACCCGAAAAAATATGCCGCGTTTCTGGAAGAAATACGCTACAGACATCCGTTTTGCTGCAAGAGCAGATGGCAGTGTAGGAGACGTTATTCCTGCATTTCCTGGCAAACCTCGAGTTCCTGATGTATCACAAGGATCGGCCTATGCCATGTTGGTTTGGTATTTGTACCAATCATATGGCGACATTGAACTGATAGCTGAACATTACGAGACCATTAAGAAATGGGTAGATTATATAAGGGAGCAGATGTGCGAAGGAGAAATTGTCAGTAGCGGTTGGCTTGGAGATCATATGGTCCCCGGGCTTGCTCCTGGATACGAAAGATACCGTTCGGACGAAACACCCCCCAGCTTGTCCTACACGGCTCTATATTTTAGAAACGCCCACATTGTAAGTGAAATGGCTCAACTACTCCATAAAAAAGAAGATGCCGATCAATATGGTGCTTTAGCGGAGAGTATTAAAAAGGCATTTAATACAAAATATTTTGATTACCAGAACAGCAGATACTCTTCAAGATCTCAAACCGCCGAGCTGTTACCCCTTTCATTGGGATTGGTGCCGGAAGGACATACCGCAAAACTTTTAAAAGGGATAGAGCATACCATTACCGTAAAAAATTCGGGACATTTAATGGTAGGACATGCTGGTCTTTCTGCATTGGTGGAGGCATTGACCAGCAATGGTTTGGGCGAAGTTATGTTCAATATTGTAAATCAAAAAACCTATCCCGGATGGGGATATATGGTAGAACAAGGAGCGACAACAATATGGGAGAGTTGGGGAAGAGATTTTGCGTCTGTTGGTGGAAGAAGACGCGCCGATAACATGACCATGTTGGCGGGAGTTAACGAATTTTTCTATCGGTATCTCGCTGGAATTCAAGGGCCTAACTTTTATGGAATTGACACGATGGAACCGGCGTATAAAGCATTTTACATAAAACCTTACCCATTGGGGGATTTAAAATTTGCAAAAGCTTTTGTAACTACCGTAAGAGGGGAAATTGGTTCGTCGTGGAAAAGAGAACACGATTCCTTTACGTTGGAAGTAAAAATTCCATACAATTCAGAAGCTTTTGTTAGCATCCCAAGGCTGGGTATGAAAAATATAGTCATCTCTGAAGGAGGAAAAACCGTTTGGTCAGAAAATAAATCTGACGAAGAGGGCGTTGTAGGAATTTCTGAGGGGGTCAATGACGGAGAGTACATTACCTTTACAGTAGGATCTGGCCAATATATCTTTCAAGCTAAAGCGCATTGATGAAAGCAATTTCCTTGAAAATAATACATTCGAAGTATATTATTAAAAACCTTTACTACTCAAAAATTAATCTGGCATGATGTTACCAATTAAACTTATTCCGTTATCGACAATGTCAATTGTACTGTGTTGTATGTTGATGGGTCATTCAACTGCGCAAAACATTATTCCTGGGAATATAGCATTTGGTGATCCTACTCGAGGAGGTTTGAATGGAAAAATCATTCGGGTAACGACTCTAGATCCTGAAGGGCCTGGCTCCATAAAAGAAGCTATTGAAACTGAGGGGCCACGGGTTGTAGTATTTGAAGTAGGAGGTATAATTGATCTCAATAAGGGAAATTTGGATATTACAGAGCCATTCCTAACCATTGCAGGACAAACAGCCCCTTTTCCAGGTATTACTTTTATTCGCGGTGGATTCTGGATAAATACGCACGATATTGTGATCCAACATATTCGTGTCAGACCTGGCGATGCAGGAGAGCCTAAAAGAAGCGGTTGGTCTCCAGATGGATTGACCACCTCGGGAGGGAATGCTTATAATATAATTATTGATCATTGTTCCTTTACATGGGCTGTAGATGAAAATCTAAGCGCATCTGGAACTAGGGTAGAAGGCCCGGACTTCACTTCTCACAAAATTACATTCAGTAATAATATCATAGCAGAGTGCCTGAGTGATTCCTCTCATGAAAAAGGGGAGCATTCCAAGGGTACTCTGATACATGATTTTTGCAGGGATATCGCTATTGTGGGTAATTTATTTGCGCACAATGCCATGAGAAACCCCTATTTTAAAGCCCATTCTACGGGAGTTATTGTTAATAATCTAATTTACAATCCGGGAAGGGTTGCCATTCAATTGAACTACTCCAAATCGGAGTGGGTAAATGCAAGATTCGAACCAGAAAATTGCAGGGTAAGTATTGTAGGAAATGTGATGTATGCTGGAAAAAATACCCGAGAGAAAATGGCATTAGTTGCTCCCTTGGGAGATGCATTCATGAAGGATAATTTGGCATTTGATATTAAGGGAAGAGCATTGCCTCTAACCTATGGAAATATAAACATCTTATCGGAGATGCCCGTTTGGCCCACGGGTTTTGAGCCTTTAGCCGCTGATGAAGTTGTTGACTATATCACTGAACATGTTGGGGCACGTCCAAAAGAAAGGGATGCTGTAGATAAAAGAATTGTTCAGGATTTTCTGAAAAGAAAAGGACAGATTTTAGACAGCCAGGATGAAGTGGGTGGATATCCTATCTATAAAGCAACCTATCGAAAACTGGATGTACCTGAGGAAGCTATCGATAGTTGGTTGATACAACTTGCCTCCGAGTTGGAAAATTAATGATCGCACTCTACTCTCTAAACAAAAACTCTAAACCCTTGATAAACAAGAGAATAGAGTTTCTTTTGGTGGAGAAGATGGGACTCGAACCCACGACCTCTTGACTGCCAGTCAAACGCTCTAGCCAGCTGAGCTACATCCCCGTTCTTGGACAGGAGGCAAAAATACAACAATGGTTTAAATTTAGAAACCCTCTTTCCAATAATCGTATTATATTCTATTATCTTTATTGCTATGTCTGCTTCAAGTGTAAAATGGTTATGGGTACTTCTGCCCTTATTTGCTGCAGGGTTTGCCCAAGGCGATGCCAACTTACTGATGCAATACAACAAAGGTCCAGATCTGGATGGTTTTTATCGCAAATGGAATTTTGATCTCCACTTCCACGGGGTTTATGGTAACAGCCAATTAGAATATAGCATTTACAAAATTTCATACTCCACTGGCGTTTACATTCAGTACAAGTTTTCCAAAACTTTAGCTTTAAATTCGGGTTGGGATTATTTCAACCTCAACTATCAATACGACTTGACCCGCAATCAATCTCATGACCAATTGAGCTACCTGAGCATGCCGCTCACCCTACGCGTTTTTCCTTCAAGAAAACTTCATTTTGAAACGGGCCTGCTCTACAATCATCTTCTCACTGCACAAAACAGCGAAATTGTGGACTTCAGAAACCAGAGTACCACCTATCCTCAAGGAAGATTCAAAAATGCCTTTGGTTGGCTGTTTGCGGCACAATACAATGTTTGGAAAAAATTTTCCCTATCCACCCAATACCGTTTTTATAAAAAAGCGTCGGATCCTCTGAGTGATCAAACAAATGATTTTAAAGCTTTTCTAATCGGCGTTCATTATTGGATTCTGGATCCCAAAAAAAAGCCCCTTTGATCTGCTGCTATAAAAATCTTGCTATAGAAATGTTGAGGTAATAATGTCGTGAACCTCTTTGAAGCCCATTGTCTTTCGAAACACTGTTCCAAAGGCTCAAAAATCTCCATTTTTGGGAATACAATGCAAAGCCTAACTCTATACTGTTTTTGTAGGGTATGTGGGTCAATACAAAAGGGGCATCGTTGTCGAATAAACTTCCCGATATCATATAATCGTGATATCGGTACTCCTGCCGAGTCCCCAAATAAATTGCTCTAGCCTTGCTTTGCATTTCCAAAGGATTTCCCAAAAAGGAAAGAGCCTTTGAGGACCCTAGGAGGAGGCCCAACCGTCCTCCAGTCGCTATCCGCTGGGTTCCCAAATTCCCAAACATCTCATACAACAAGGCCAAACCATTGACTAAGGCCAAACGTTTTTTGTGCATGACATTAAAGTTGGTATGCAGCCTTTGGGGAAGGGCCTGTTCCCAGGTTACATCTGGCAATCCCAAAACCTTATCGTGATAAAGATTTTGGAAAAAAGGCGCCAACGAGGCTTTGCCCGTGATGCCCAGCTTGATCGAAGCTCCCCAAACCGAGGTTGCACTATGGTATTTTTCGAAGGCGCTTTCCAAAAATAACCAGCCTCCAAAAGGGTAATCAAACTTACTGACGTCTCGAATGTGCCTTTTTGAAGGGGTATAGATTTCTTGACCAAGAGTCCAATGAACATATTTTTGGGGAAATGACTCCTTTTGATCTTTTGCTTCTCTCAATTTTCCAAAACTGATAAAAATCCCACTGGAATAATACCAGTCTCGATTAAAATAAAGATCATTATCCACAGATAAATTCACATATTGCTGGGAAAACAACGGCCCACAACAAAAAAAGGTGAAAATCAAAATAGGCAAAAAGATGTACTTCATTTGCATAATCTGAGCTGAATGTAATGAAGATTTTTGAAAATCGCTTTTAAAATAATTTTCAATTTGAGCAGAGCCCTCCAAAACAAAATAGATTGGCTATTTTTGAATAACCATGGAAGGAAGTGTTCGCTTAGCAAAAAAAAATAAAATCGGCCGGATATTGTTTTCTCATCCAAAAGGAAACAGCTTGCCTACTTCATTGTTGCATGAACTCAAACACCAATTTGAGACGGCAGATCGGGATCACGACATAAGGGTGATTGTTTTGGAAAGTGAGGGCAATGCCTTTTGCGCTGGCGCTTCGCTCACTGAGTTAAAGCAAATAAAAAATTTGGACCAAAGTACTGCCTTCTTTATGGGTTTTGCCCATTTGATCAACACCTTAAGAAAAATGTCCAAATTTGTTTTGGCCCGAGTGCACGGCAAAATCGTAGGAGGGGGGGTAGGATTGGTATCGGCATGCGATTATGCTTTTGCTACCGAAGCTTCTTTAATCAAACTCTCCGAACTTTCCATTGGCTTGGGGCCCTATGTTATTGAACCTGCATTGAGTCGTAAGATCGGTACAACGGCTTTTGCTCAATTGTCGTTGGATGCTGTTTCGTGGAAAAAGGCCGAATGGGGTTTTGAGAAGGGACTTTATGCCGAATATTTTAAAGACGAAACCCACATGGATGAGGTCCTTAACCAGAAAGCAGCACTGCTGGCAAGCTATGCCCCTGCAGCCACAAAAGAATTGAGAAAATTGCATTGGAAAGATACCGATCATTGGGGCGAGCTATTGCCCAAAAATGCTCAAATTACTGCCCAATTGGCTCTTTCCGATTTTACACAAAAAAGGATCAAATCAATCTAAAATGGATAAGAAAGTTCGGGTGACCAAACAATTCAAATTTGAAACCGGACATGCCCTCTACGGCTATGACGGACTCTGTAAAAATGTTCATGGGCACAGTTATCAACTTGACGTTACCGTAATAGGGCATCCCATAGAAGATCCCGAAGCGGTAAAAAACGGAATGGTGATCGATTTTGGAGATTTAAAAACCATTGTCAATCAAGAAATCGTTCATCCCTTCGACCATGCTACCGTGCTCAATGTTAGCTCCCCTCATAAAGAAATTGCGGACGAAATGGAAAGCAGAGGACATAAAATCTTAAGAGTAAACTACCAACCCACCAGCGAAATGATGATTTTGGACTTTGCAGTAAAACTTCAAGATAAATTACCTAAACATCTGAAATTGTTTTCATTAAAATTGAGAGAAACTGCAACAGCATTCGCAGAATGGTACGCTGACGATCACTGATTGAACGCCCATTGATTTTGAGGATTGTGTGTCCGAATAAAGTTTAAAGTAAAAATGTAGAGTACATAAACTAACTTTTTGTTAGAATGCATTTTAACACACAAAATTATTTGCTTACTGAGTCGTCTCTATAAAAAGCTTTAGATCTATTGAGACCAAGCCGTTGGTTTTCGATCCCATCGGTGTTTTTTGAGCTCGTTGTAAAGTATTTTATCCATGGCCACTCCATCGCTACAATCGATATTGGCCTTTACATTTTTTGGTTTTCGCATCCCAGGAATCACTGTTCCAACGGTTTTATTTTCCAAAATAAACCTCAAAGCCATTTGGGCCATATCCATCCCCTCAGGCACCAACGGTCGAAGGAGGTCGGCTTTATCCGCACTTGATTTTAAATTTTCAGGAACAAAATAGGTCCCCCGCCAATCGCCTTCAGGAAAAACGGTGTCTCGGGTAATGTTTCCTGTGAGTGTTCCTTCATCAAAAGGAACACGGGCGATGACGGCAATATCATTTGCTTTACAAAAAGGGAAAAGCTGGTCTTCGGGCGCTTGATCAAAAATATTATAAATGACCTGAACCGCATCGATCAATCCCGTTTCCAGCGCTTTGATCCCGTTTTCGGGTTCCCAACGGTTCATACTGATGCCCATAGCCGCAATTTTTCCTTCTTTTTTAAGGTCTTCCACTCCCCGTTGCCATTCCTCTTTCTCGGCCCAACCGTCGTCCCAAGTATGGAATTGCATCAAATCGATTTGATCCAAACCCAAATTGGTTAAGGTCTTTTCGGTGTAGGCTCGTAAATGTTTTTCGGGATAAGAGGCCTCAAACGTGTACTCGGGTGTTGCAGGCCATTTGAAATTCATTGGAGGAATTTTACTGGCGGTGTACACTTTAGTGGCTGGATGGGCTTTCACCAATTGGCCCAGCAATCGTTCACTGTGCCCTTCTCCGTAGCCCCATGCGGTATCGAAAAAATTAATTCCTCGCTCTACCGCCAAGTGCAGGGATTCCATGGATTGGGCATCATCCGACTCCTTCCAGCCTCCCATACCCCACATGCCGTAACCGATTTCACTCAGTTGCCAATTCGTTCTTCCAAAACGTCTGTAAATCATATTGCTCTGTTTTTTTAACTTTTAATGGGAGTTATTCAAAAGGTATGTGTTCAAAACCCCAACTGATTTAAATCTGCCTTGGGTTTTGCAGGAACATTGGGATCGGAATCGTTTTCGTTTTCGTCGCAATCCAGAGGAATCGTTACCACTTCGGGGCGTACAAATTCTTCTTTAGAAATCCCTAATTCCTCGTTTTCGTAGGCTGCTTTCATGTAGAGCCCCCATATGGGTAAAGCCATGGTCGCTCCTTGTCCGAATCCAATTTCCTTAAAATGTATCGAACGGTCTTCTCCCCCTACCCAAACTCCCGTCACCAAGTTGGGAACCATTCCCATAAACCAACCGTCACTCTGGTTTTGGGTTGTCCCTGTTTTTCCCGCAATGGGGTTTTCGAAAATATAGGGATATCCGCTTACTACTTTTTCATAAATATAATTAGTCTTTTCCAATCCTGCATGTCTGAGTCTCGCTCCAGATCCATGCTCGGTGACTCCTTCCATAAGGTTGACCGTTACATAGGCTGCTTCCTGACTGATTACATCTTTGGTTTTGGGGACTACTTCAAACAAAGCCATCCCATTTTTGTCCTCAATACGGGTAATGACTATGGGCTGAATGTAAATTCCCTGATTGGCAAAAGTGCTGTAGGCCCCTACCAATTCAAAAAGGCTAATGTCGGGGGTTCCCAATGCAATAGAGGGAACATTAGGAATATGGGAAGTAATCCCTGTTTTTTTGACCAAATCAATTACTGGACCCGGCCCAACCCTATCCATGATTCTGGCACTGATGGTGTTGACCGAATTCGCCAAAGCATTTTTTAACGTTCGTGTGAGGCCATAGCGGTCCCCCGAATTTTTGGGGCACCAAGGGTCTATATTGCCGTGTTTCATCGCATCGATGCAATACAGCGCATCGGGCAATTTATCGCAGGGTGAGAGTTTGAGCTGATCGATGGCCGTGGCGTATAAAAAAGGTTTGAAGGTAGAGCCAATTTGTCGACGGCCTTGGTTGACTTGATCGTATTGGAAATGTTTGTAGTTGAATCCTCCTATCCAGGCTTTAACATGCCCCGTTTGAGGCTCCATAGACATCATGGCGGCCCTGAGGAAATGTTTGTAATAACGAATCGAATCCATAGGAGACATAAGGGTATCGATTTCGCCTCTCCAACTGAACACCTGCATGGGTACGGGTTTGGAAAAACTCTTCAACAGGGCTTCTTCGTCCATTCCCGCCAGTTTGCCTTTTCGCCACCGTTCACTTCGGTAGGCCGTTCGGGTCAAAAGCGTATCGATTTCGCCAGAACGCAAATCCAAAAAGGGAGCTGTGGGATTCTGCCTTTTGGTATTTTGGCGAAAAAACTCTTTTTGTAAATTCTTCATATGCTCCGAAACGGCCTCCTCGCCAAGGACCTGCAAACGGGAATCGATGGTGGTAAAAATTTTGAGACCGTCGCGGTATATATTGTATGAACTGCCGTCGGGCTTAGGATTTTCTCGGATCCATTTTTTCATAAATTCTTGAAGGTAGGCCCTAAAATAGGTCGCCAAACCTTCGCGATGGGATTCGGGGGTATAATCGATTTTTAAGGGCAATGCCGATAAAGAGTCTTTTTCGTGCTCGGTGATCAATTCATTTCTCAGCATTTGGCTAAAAACCACATTTCTCCTTTCTTTTACCATTTGGGGTCGACGCAAGGGATTGTACAAAGAGGAATTTTTGAGCATGCCGACCAGAGTGGCCGATTGTTCCATGGTCAAGGCTTGAGGGGTGGTGTCAAAATAGATTTTGGCGGCCGATCGAACCCCATCGGCATTGTATCCGAAATCATAAACATTGAGGTACATGGCAATGATCTCATTTTTGGTGTAACGCCTTTCCAATTGAACAGAAAGTACCCACTCTTTTATTTTTTGAATCACCGCCTCTTTTTTGTTTCGGGATCGTACCCCAACAAAGAGCTGACGGGCCAACTGCTGAGTGATGGTACTCGCCCCTCCTTTTTTGCCCAAATACAATAGGGCCCTAAGCGTTCCCCGCCAATCGATTCCCGAATGGTCGAAATAGCGCTCATCCTCGGTAGCGATCAATGCATCGACTATATTTGGAGGCAATTCATCGTAGGTAATGGGAGTACGGTTGTCGTTGAAATAAAATTTTCCCAATATGACGCCATCCGAAGAAATGATTTGTGTGGCCAAATTGGTCTTGGGGTTTTCCAACTGTTCTAAGGGAGGCATAGGGCCTAAAAAACCCAAAGCCGCAAGGCCAAAAACACCTACTACGGACAACAGTCCGGTGAGAAATACAATCCAAAAAGCCCTGATAAACTTTTTGAAATCGTTTTTTTTCGCTTTATTCTTTTTGGACCTACTCATCTTTATTTATTTCCTCCATAGCAAAACCAACCCCCACAATTCCCTCCAAGGCATCCAAGGCTTGTTCGTTGCCACTGAATCTCGATGCGTGTTCCAATTCGACCTTGAGATTTTGTGCTGCAGGCAGTTCGTAATTTTCTTTCCACCACAGTTTACTTTCTTTTACTTCCAAAAACCCTTTGCCCAACCAGTTCCCTTGTGCATTGGCCATGGCGTATTCCAAAGTGTCGCAAAGCAAAAGAGAATCTCCTTTTTTTAGGCGTGCGATCAAAAACAAATTCGAAAAAGGATAGCGCTGGTTGTTGCGAATATAGATCATCATATTAATGGGTTGCGGGGCGATCGAATCCAATTCAAAAACAGCCTTTTGGGTGGATTCCCAACGCTCGTCAAAATTACGATAATCCATAAAAAGTTTAGGTTCTTGACAGGCCATAAGACTGATCAATATCAAAACAGATGATATAAGGGGCTTCTTATGCATTGCTTTGGGGTCGGTTGGGCTTTCGTTTTTTCTTTCTTTTATTTTTGGATCTTTTGGGCAAATCAAATCGGTTCAAACTGTCTTGACCCACCACGTTTTCGAATACCGCTTCGGGTACTTCAGAGGCATTCGTTGATTCGTTGGTATATTCCTCAAGGCTTTGGACTTTTTCTTTCTTATTGTTTTTATCAATGATCTCAAGCACCGAATCCAAAGACAATTGATGCCAATTCATCCACTCCCCTTTGTAGGCATACCACAATTGTTCTTTAAAAATGTCCATCTTTTGGAACACGGCGACCCCTTTTTCGGTTTGAAGTTTGAGTTCGGGTTTGGGAAAACTCTTGAGAGCAGAACGGTAAGCATCCAACTCGTAGTTCAAACAACATTTGAGTTTACCACACTGTCCTGCCAATTTGAGTGGGTTGAGGGAGAGCTGCTGGTAGCGAGCGGCCGAGGTAGAAACCGAACGATAGTCGGTCAACCAAGTCGAGCAACACAGCTCCCTTCCGCAGGAGCCTATGCCTCCCAATCGGGAAGCCTCTTGTCGTAGCCCAATTTGCCGCATCTCGATCCGAATGGAAAAAGCTTGCGCCATATCTTTGATCAACTGTCGGAAATCTACTCGATTTTCAGCGGTATAATAGAATGTTGCTTTTCGACCGTCTCCTCTGAATTCTACATCGGAGAGTTTCATTTCGAGCCCCAAACCAATGGCCAATTCTCTTGCCCGTTTTTGGATTTTCGGCTCTTGGTCTCTCAGGGCATGCCATTTGTCAATTTCCTTCTGGTTGGCTTTGCGCACTATTTTTGAGATCTCTTCACTGTCTTCGGCAACCTTTTTCTTTTTCATCTGAAAGCGGACCAGTTCGCCTGTAAGGGTAACCAATCCCAGGTCGTACCCGCTTTCTTCTTCGGTGATTACAGGATCGCCCACGGCAACAGAAAGGCCTTCGGCAAGGGTAAAAAATTCTTTTCTGCTGTTTTTAAAACGGACCTCCACCATCGAAAAAGGAGCTTTCCCAGAAGGGGTTTCCATATTGCCCAACCAGTCAAAAACGGTCAGTTTATTACAACTGTCTGTCCCACAGGTACCATTACTTTTGCATCCCCTGGGGGATCCATTTCCACTACTGGCACATGAAGCACAACTCATAGATTTTATTTAATGCTTAAATATAAGGCTAATTCGAAGGATAGAAGAAGCGCCTAATCCTAAATTAATGTTTAAATTTTAAAACTTCGGAACGGCCTTTTTTGAATATTTTATTGCTGTTTTGTTTTCCTTTTCGCAATTTTTTTTGTTCTTCCAAAGGCAAATTGACAACATCTTGACAATGGTTGGAACAACAACTTTGCATTTTTTCTCGACAGGAGTCACACTGAATGAACAATAGGTGGCACGCCTCATTGGCACAGTTCACGTGCATGTCGCAAGGGGCCCCACACTGGTGACATTGAGCGATTACATGCTCACTTATTCGCTCCCCTCGGCGCTCATCAAAAACAAAGTTTTTGCCAATAAAATGGTTTTCTAAGCCTTTTTTGTTGACTTGACGGGCATATTCAATAATGCCTCCCTCCAATTGATAAACTTTTTTAAACCCTTTATGTTTAAAGTAAGCACTTGCTTTTTCACATCGTATCCCTCCGGTACAATACATCAACAAGGTTTTGTCGTTTTTATGATCGGCCAGGTCTTTTTCTATCAGGGGGAGCGATTCGCGAAAGGTGTCAACATCGGGCGTAAGCGCTCCTTTGAAGTGACCGATCTCACTTTCGTAATGATTTCGCATGTCCACACACACCGTATCGGGATCGGCCAACAAGGCATTAAAATTTTCGGCATCGACATGAATTCCTTTTCGGGTCACGTCGAAAGTATCATCGTCAAGTCCATCTGCCACGATCTTTTCACGGATTTTGATGGTCAGTTTTAAAAAAGAAGCATTGTCGTGTTCTATGGCAATGTTGAGGCGTACGCCCGCCAAAAAGGTAATGCTGTCGAGAAAGTTTTTAAAATCATCGAAACGGGGGGCAGGAACCGAAAGCTGTGCATTGATCCCCTCATGGGCGACATAAATACGACCCAAAACATCCATTTCGTTCCAGTGTAAAAACAAATGATCTCTAAAAATTTGTGGATTTTCGATTGAGTGGTACTGATAAAACGAAAGTGTAAGCCGTTCTGTTCCCGCTTCGGCAATCAATAGGCGTCGTTCTTCAGCACTCAGTTGGTTATACAGTTGCATGCTATATACTTTTTAGGTGTTGACAAAACAAAAATACGGAAATTTAAACAACTTACAGGGTGTCCGCCGCTGGTTGAAGGGCTCGAATGCCTTCATAGAAAATAGTGAGATAAATGTATTTAACATTGATTGTCAACATTATCCCTCCTAAATTTTTTCAGGGATGGGTCGGGGGATCCGTTCTAACTGAGCATCCATACCTCCAAAAAAGTCTAATACTGCTCGAATAGGTATGGGATATATTCGGTAGAGGTTCCTGTCCCCCCAGCATATCGTTGACATCGACTACAGCCAGGGTGTGAAAATCCGAATTCAAAAAGAGTTCTGCGGCTTCTTTAAGGGTCATCCTAACTTGAATACACTTTGGTTTTCACAACATGATCTGCTCCAAGGTAAAGCGAGAATCGACTGAGGAGTCTCTTTTAACGGGCTTGGAATCGGAACTGTACACAAAACGGATAGGGGCCCAATCGGTAATGCTGAAAATTAATGAAACTTTTATCAGACTAAAAACGGTTCAGACTTAATTCGTAAATTTAAGTAGCGTCACTATATTTTTAAGCCCTCTACCCTGCCCCTAAACGGATAGAACGTATTATTCCTTGGCTAAAATTAATTTTTTTAACCCTTAGAAGCTCGTAAAAGGCTCAAACCGCTTTATGGTTTGTGGGAATTTTCGGACGCAATAAAACTAAACCCTTCTTAAAGAAAGAAAATTATCCGTTTTGAATTTATCGCCTGATGATAATGTTGATAGGATGGGTTCTCTTAAAAATGACTGATAAAGCTTAGTGTGGGGCTTTAGAGAATAAAAAAAGCGATTCAGAAGAACCGCCTTAAATGTTTTCACAACGGAATAATCCTTATTGTGAATTGATTTCAAATTGAATTTAAATGTATAAAATAATCTACTTATGAAAAATATTTTAGGATTAGACTTAGGACCTAATTCAATTGGTTGGGCATTAACGTCTCAAGATTTTAAATCAAAGAAAGGAGAAATTAATGGTTTAGGGAGTAGAATAATTCCAATGTCTCAAGAAATTTTAGGAAAATTTGATTCTGGACAGTCTCATTCACAAACAGCAGAAAGAACAGGATTTAGAGGTGCTTGTAAATTGATTCAAAGAGGTCTATTGAGAAGAGAACGACTACATCGAGTTCTAAATATTTTGAATTTTTTACCTGAACATTATGCTAATGCCATTGATTTTGAAAAGCATTTGGGACAATTCAAAAAAGGGAAAGAGGTTAAATTGAATTATCGGGAGAATAAGAAGGGAAAGCATGAGTTCATTTTTTAGAGATTCATTTTTAGAGATGGTAAATGAATTTTCAGAAAACAAACAAAACACTAAAATTCCATTTGATTGGACAATTTATTATTTACGTAAAAAGGCACTTTCTAAGAAAATAAGAAAAGAAGAGTTGGCTTGGGTTCTTTTGAATTTTAACCAAAAAAGAGGTTATTATCAATTAAGGGGTATGGAGGATGGTGATGGTGATAAAGAAAAAAACAAAGCTTTTGAAACTCTAATTGTATCTGAAATAAAAGATTCGGGAGAGACTATAAAAAAACCGGTGATATTTTATATGATGTTTATTTTGATAATGGTTGGAAATATGACAAACAAATAACAAAGCCTGAAAATTGGTTAGGGAAACAAAAAGGGTTTATTGTAACTACTAATCAATTAAAAAGTGGCCTCAAATTACCTCCTCAGCCTCCTTGGCTATTTCATCGATAAATCGTCCATTTTTTCGCGACCATTCCTTCACCAAACCTTTATTGATATTGTTTCGGTCAGAATATTGTAAAAATGCTCTTTATATTGTTAATAATCCTTTTCCCCCCCTATTGTCCCTCATGCTGATAAATAGTAAATTCGTAAAAAATAGTACTATGGCAGACGCAAATGAAGCAAAAAAGAAAGCCTTACAGCTCACGCTGGATAAGCTCGACAAGACCTACGGCAAAGGTGCCGTAATGAAAATGGGGGACGAAGCCATCCAAGAAGTAGAAGTTATTTCTTCGGGATCGATTGGTTTGGATTTGGCCTTGGGCGTAGGGGGTTATCCCCGCGGTCGGGTGATCGAAATATACGGTCCGGAATCTTCGGGAAAAACCACCCTTACCCTGCATGCCATTGCCGAGTGCCAAAAAGCGGGCGGTATCGCCGCCTTTATCGATGCAGAACACGCCTTTGACCGTTTTTATGCCGAAAAGCTGGGCGTCGATATCAGCGAACTCATCATCTCCCAACCCGACCACGGGGAGCAGGCCTTAGAAATTGCCGACAACCTCATCCGTTCGGGAGCCATCGATATCGTAGTAATCGATTCTGTCGCGGCCCTAACCCCTAAAAGTGAAATCGAAGGCGAAATGGGCGACTCCAAAATGGGACTCCACGCCCGACTCATGTCGCAGGCCCTGAGAAAACTCACCGGATCCATCAGCAAAACCAATTGTACCGTTTTCTTCATCAACCAACTCCGAGAAAAAATCGGGGTGATGTTTGGCAATCCCGAAACCACCACAGGAGGAAACGCCCTTAAGTTTTACGCTTCCGTCCGCCTCGATATTCGCCGCTCTACCCAGATCAAAAACGGCGAGGCTGAAGTGATGGGAAACAAAACCCGCGTAAAAGTGGTCAAAAACAAAGTGGCTCCGCCCTTCCGCACCACCGAATTTGATATCATGTATGGCGAAGGCATCTCCAAAATAGGAGAAATCATCGACCTGGGGGTCAACTATGAGATCATCAAAAAATCCGGCTCTTGGTTCAGCTATGGCGATACCAAATTGGGGCAAGGACGCGATGCCGTCAAAGAGCTTTTGGAGGACAACCTCGAGCTAATGGAAGAATTGGAAACCAAAATCATGGATACCGTCAAAGCGGTGGAATAGATTTTTTACACGCCCACTACAGGAATTGGACCTTTCTACTTTTAAAGAAAAAATGTCGGCCCTGGCCCTTGCACAAGAGCCCTTCTTTTTCCTGATCGACTTCGAGTTGCAAAAGCCCTTGATCTGTCCTTTGGAACAGGCCCAAGCCTTGGGCTTTGAATTCGAAATCAAAGGCTTCCGCAATTTCGAGCCCCAAAACCGAAAACCCACTCCAGCTCGACTGTCCATAAATCCCATTCCCCTATCCGACTATGCCCAAGCCTATCAAAAAGTGGTCGAAGAAATCTATCAAGGAAATACCTTCTTGCTCAACCTTACCTTTCCCTCGGTCATCGAAACCCCACTGGATTTGCAAGACGTTTTTCACTGGGCCAAAGCTCCCTACAAACTGCTGCTTCAGGATCAGTTTGTGGTGTATTCGCCCGAGTGTTTTGTGAAAATCAAGGACAACTACATTTATTCCTATCCCATGAAAGGCACCATCGATGCCCAACTACCAGAGGCAAAAAATAAATTGAAAAACGATCCTAAGGAAATCAACGAACACAATACCATTGTGGACCTCATCCGCAACGATTTGTCGAAAGTGGCCAAAGAAGTTGAGGTGACCCGATTCCGCTACCTCGACAAAATCAAAACCCAAAAAAACGAAATCTACCATACCAGCTCCGAAATCAGGGGAAAACTCCCCACCGATTGGAAAGCCCAATTGCCCGAGCTGCTCCTGGACCTGCTGCCCGCCGGTTCCATTTGTGGAGCTCCCAAAGCCAAAACCATTTCCATCATCCAGCAGGTCGAACAAGGCCCCCGAGGCTATTACACGGGGATTTTTGGCTATTTCAACGGTGAAAACCTCGACAGCGCAGTCAACATTCGCTATCTGGAAAAAAAAGACGATCAACTCCTCTACCGCAGTGGGGGGGGCATCACTTTTCTCAGTGATTTGCAATCCGAATACAACGAACTGTTAGAAAAAATCTATGTACCCGTTGTTTGAATCCCTTTGTGTGCAAGACGGCCAAATACTCCACCCAAAGTGGCACCAATTGCGCTTTCAAAAAGCCTACCAAAACTATTTTGGTCCAACTCCTCCCTTCGACCTTTTGGAAGCCCTCGAAATTCCCCAAAATTTTAGACAAGGAAAGGTCAAATTGAAAATTCAATACAACGCCACCAGAAGAGATCTGCAGTTTCAGCACTACAAAATGCAAAACATCCAAAGCATTCGATTGGTTGCTGCAGACGATTTGGGTTACTCCTATAAGTATTGTGAGCGAGAAAAATTGGAATCTCTATGGGCTTTGAGGGGGACATGCGATGATGTATTGATTGTTCGAAAGGGTTGGGTTACCGACAGCTCCTATGCCAATGTGGTATTCTTCGACGGGCGGGAATGGTGGACCCCAGAGGTTCCCTTGCTGGAAGGTACTTGCCGCGCCCGACTCTTGGCCCATGGCCAAATAAAAAAAGCGGCGCTTAGGGTGGAAGACATCCAGACATTCAAAGGGCTAAAACTCATCAACGCCCTCAGAGACATGGACCAACCCATGATTCCTATTGAAAACTTGATGTTCTAACTCACTTTGGTGACTTTTTTCCAGACTTCGATGGCTTCTACAGCCGTTTGTAAAGGATCGTTTTGCAATTCCGAATGAATGAGGTTGAAGGTTTTTTGTTGAAGCTCAGGAATGTGGTCTGTAGAAAGCCCTTGGGTGGATAAAGGGGGGTGAATGTCTACTCGAAGGGTTCCAGGATAGCCATGAGTGGTATACCACGGGAATTTTCTTTTACAATCCAAAAAAACCATTGGACAAATGGGCAACTGGTGATCGATTGCAATTCTAAACGCCCCTTTTTTGAAAGGGTTCAACAGTATGGTTTCATCCAAATATTCTTTTTCGGGAAAAATACACACACTGTAGCCTTGATCCAAAACCTTTTTGGCGCGACCGTAAACTCCATAGCGACTTTTGGTGCTGCCCCGATCGACCATAATAGCGGCACGCTTGAAGAGGTAGCCAAAAAACGGGATTTTGACCAGTTCTTTTTTACCCACAAAAACAAAGGGATTGGGAGCGGAGGCAAACATCAGCATGATGTCGATATAACTGGAGTGATTCGCAACGAGCAAATAACTTTTTTTGGGATCCAAATGGGTTTTAACGTTTTTTTTGATCCTAAAACCCATCCCCAACAATACAAATCGAGCCCAGATATTGCGGGCGATCCAAAAAAAAGGACGGTAACCGTGAGGAAAAAAAAGTAAAAGAGCCAGTAGGGGAAACAGCAGCACCACGAGTGTGGAAGCCAAAAAATAAAACCAAGTTCGCCAAAGTACAATCAGAAACCTCATCTGGGTATAAAAATACATTTTCTATAAGTGGAGCCATAAGGAAATGACGCAAACTTTGTGCAACCGTGGAAAAAAAATATCTTTGCAGGAAACCATTAACCCCTTGTATGGCAAGAATTTTGACCGGAGTACAATCAACAGGCGTTCCGCATTTGGGCAATTTACTCGGAGCCGTGCTTCCCGCCATCGAAATGGCGAAAGACCCCAAGAATGATTCTTTTTTGTTTATTGCCGACCTGCATTCCATCACCCAAATCAAGGAAAAGGAGCAATTGTCCAAAAACACTTTTGCCACCGCCGCTGCTTGGCTGGCTTGTGGGTTGGATGTTGAAAAAACTGTTTTTTACCGTCAGAGCGATGTGAGTCAAGTCACAGAATTGGCGTGGTTTTTGAGTTGTTTTTTTCCGTATCAGCGGCTCACCCTTGCCCATTCTTTTAAGGACAAGGCCAATCAATTGGAAGACGTCAACGCCGGTTTGTTTTCCTATCCAATGTTGATGGCTGCCGATATTTTGATCTATGATGCCGAAGTGGTTCCCGTAGGAAAAGATCAGTTGCAACACCTCGAAATGACACGAGACGTAGCCGCACGATTCAACCACCAGATGGGAGAAACCTTTGTGCTGCCCAAGGAAAAAATACAAGAAAAAACTCAATATATTATTGGAACAGACGGCAATAAAATGTCCAAATCCAAAAACAACATCATCCATATTTTTCAGTCCGACAAAGCCCTGCGGAAACAAATCATGGGAATACAAACCGACAGTAAAACCCTTGAAGAACCCAAAGATCCTGAAGGCTGTAATGTTTTTCAGCTCTATTCCCTTTTGGGGTCACCCGAGCAAATTCAAGATTTGAGAACGCAGTATTTGGCGGGTGGTATGGGCTATGGTCATGCCAAACAAGCATTATTTGATCTGATCCTAGAAAAATTCAAAACGGAACGGGAAAAGTTCGATTACTTCAACGAACATCCTCAAGAGGTTGAGATTGCACTGGCCAAAGGGGCAGAAAAAGCCCGCAAAATTGCAGACGAAGTGCTGCTGAGGGTACGGAGAAAATTAGGGTTTTAAATCCATTCAAAAAACTTACCGGGCAAGGGCTTTATACAACCTTTCATCTCCAATTTTAGCAATAGCGTAGCGGTTTTGCTGACAGAAAATTGGGTGGCAATGGCGAGGTTGTCCAAGCTTTCTTGAGGAACCGACTTAAGACAATCGAAAATGGCTTTTTCGTCTTCGGACAGTTCAACGAATAGTTTTTTTTGGACACCCGAGCTAAGGGGTTCGGGAGTCCAACCCATCCCCTTGATGAGGTCTTCTGCTTTCGTGATCAGTTGTGCTTTTTGGGTCTGAATCAAATGGTGACACCCTCGGTGGAGGGACTTGCCCACGTCGCCCGGAAAAGCAAAAAGCTCTCGATTGTATTGGTGGGCAAAATGGGCCGTAATCATACTGCCCCCTCTGATCTTGGATTGAATGACAACAGTAGCGTGGGCCATGCCAGCTATGATGCGGTTGCGAATGAGAAAGTGTTTGCGATCGAATTTCTCCCCTGTCGTAAATTCGGAAACAAAACCACCCGTTTCCTTTATTCTATTTACATAAGAACTGTGCTCTGGGGGATAAATTTGATTTAAGCCGTGGGCCATGCAAGCGAGGGTACTCAAGTTGGACTTAAGCGCTTGATCGTGGGCAATGATGTCTATCCCTCGAGCAAAGCCAGATACGATGATGGGACTATGTCCTTGCAGTCCAGCGATCAAATCTCGACACAATTTCTCCCCTTGGGAATCACAGGAACGGGTGCCTACAATACTGATGAGTTTGCGTGGTCCAAAGTTGATGTTTCCTTTATAAAATAAAACCAAGGGAGCGTCTGGACAAAAGGCCAATGTTTTGGGATAATCGGCATCTCCTAAAAATAAGGTTTTGATCTGATTTTTGGCAAGGTTTTCTTCCTCTTTGTAAACCGTTTCGGCATATTTTTTCCAGTTTTTGAGTTGCCGTATTAAAGCTATACCGATCCCCTCAATGTTGAGGAAATCCTCTGGAGACCGATCGAATATGGCTTGCGGACTGCTGCTGTATTCCCATAGTTTTTTGGCGCTAATATGGCCCAATCCCGGGATCATTCGCAAAAAAAGACAAGCTTGTAGGCGGTTCATGGGTTAAAAGATAACATTTAGAGCAGCATAAATATACTGACATAAAAATTCATGCTTTATAAAGGAGAGAATTATTATTATATTTGAAGATGCAAATACAACAATATATTAAAGAGTTGTTGTACCTACACGAATGTGTTACGGTGCCTAACTTTGGTGCTTTTCTGACCCGTACGGTCAATGTAATGATTCATTCGGAGACAGGGGTTTTCAGTCCCCCCCGGAAAGAAGTCAGCTTCAACCGTCTTTTGAAAAGCAACGATGGTATATTGGCGCATTACATGGCCCAAAAAGAACATGTTTCCTACGAACAAGCCTTGAGAAAAATTGAAAAAGAGGTAGTGGTATGGAAACAACGATTGAATACGCAACATTTAACTTTTGCAGGAATAGGAGAAATGCGCCTCAATCCGGAGAAAAAAATCAGTTTTTCACCCTATGGAGTCATTAATTTTGATCTGAACTCCTTTGGATTGGGTGATTTTATAAGAAAAACAATCCTTGTCCCAACCTTCAAAAAAGAAGAACCTCAAACTCAACCCCTACCCATCATGGAAAATCAAAACAAAGAAGACTTGATGTTTACCCCATCAAAAACCGAAAACGAACGTTCTCCCATTTTGCGTTATGCTGTCATTGGAATCATTGGAATTGCTCTCGTTGGAATTTCTTACTATTTTGGTGATCAGTACTTGACCAACGAAAAAGCAAAGGCTACAGAAATGGCGCAAAATAAAATCAAAAGTAATGTTCAGAAAGCCACTTTCGATTTGGGAGCCTTGGCCGAAGTCCATTTGGATTTGGAAGCTACACCAGTAGAGAAGACATCCGCCCCATTGGCACAGCCCTTTTATAGTGTAATTGCTGGATCTTTTCGATCACTGGTTAATGCCGAAAGAAAATTGGCCCAATTAAAAGCAGAAGGTTTTGATGCCGCTTTTACTGAGGTTAACCCCGACGGGCTCAATCGGGTTGCCTATGGTCGTTTTACTTCCAAGAGAGAGGCCTTGAATTTGCACAACTATATCCGCTATGCCCTCCAAGAAGAGGTATGGTATCTCGAAGAAAAATAGTTTACATTTTATAAATCCAACTTTTGGGATTTTGAGGCTTCAATTCATTGAATACACTGAATTGTAAGGTGGTTTTCCCTGTTTGGGGATGGGTAAAAATTTCCCCTATGGGTTGCTTTGCCTTAACTTTATCCCCTTTTTTGACATAAACTTTACCCATGTTTTTGTAAGTGGTGATGAAATTACCATGCTTGACCAAAATGGTGGGATTACTGCCTTTAAAGCTCAATACGGTCATGACTTCCCCTTCAAAAACTGCTCGGGCCAGGGCATTTGGGGTGGTCGCTATGGTTACCCCATTACTTTTGATCATGGTCGTTTTGACGACGGGATGGGGTTGGGTCCCGAAACGCTGAATCACAATTCCTTTTTCAACGGGCCAAGGCAGTTGGCCTTTGTTGGCCACAAAATTTGCCGCCAATCGCTTGGCCTCGGGCGTGAGGGCAAATGCATTTTGAGGTTTTTTACCGGCCGCTTTGTTGGAAGCCGCTATGGCCTCCCGAATCAAGCGTTCAATTTCGCCATCGATTGCTTCCGTTTTGCGTTGCTTTTGTTTGATTTCACTGGCCAAAGAACGGGATTTACTTTTTAAACTTTTTATCAGTTTTTCCTGCGACTTTCGCTCTTGCTCCAACAGCTGTTGTGCCTTTCGATTTTCATTGACAAGTGCTTCTTTTTGAACTTTTTGCTCCAAAAGACTCTTGTTCAAGGATTGTAAGGTTTGGGTTTTTACCGCAATTTCTTCGCCTTGTTTTTTTCTAAAACTGGCGTACTGTTTCATGTACTGCACACGCTTATAGGCCTGTAAAAAGTCATCGGAAGAAAATAGAAACATCAATCGATTTTGGGAAGACTTGCTTTTATAGGATTTTCGGATCATATCGGCATAATCTTTCTTTAAGGCTTCCAATTCGTTTCTCAAGTTGGAGATGTTCCTCTGATTGATATTGATTTGGCGGGTGAGCAGGTTGGCTTGTTGGTTATTGACATTCACTAAGTCACTTCTCACGTTTATTTTAACGTTAAGGTCCTCCACTTGAGAAAGTACGGATTTTTCCTTTTTGGTATTATTAAAGAGCAGGCTATTGATTTGTTTGATCTCGGCCTGAAGTCTTTTTTTTTGGTTTTCTAATGTCTTTTGACGGGTAGCATTGGACTGTGCCATGCCCAGGGAGAAGAAGAAGAGAAAAAAAATCACACAAAGCGGTCTGAGTCGATGCATTACATTTCTATGGGTTGGTAGTCTACAGGAATGTCAAAAGGGATGCTGATGCGGTCGGGGAATTCCACGCGGGTGTATTCCAATATGATTCGGGTCAAATCGGAACCGTCGAAGAGAGAAATTTGAACTTCCCCAGGGACAAATTCGCCTTCCAATTTTTGATGGTTGGAATACCTTATCGTTAGGGATTGTTGGGTGCCTGGAACCATAAAACGCTGCTCCAATAAAAGAAAGCTATTGGGATCAAAAAAGAAAGTGGGCCGGAAGCGTATTTTATTGGATTGGGGGGTTAAAACGTAATACTTAGGATGGGAGATGGTTTCCCACCTTCCCCTATTGATATCGGCCAAAGGAAGTCCCATCAAAAGGTTTTGAATGTCTTCAAACTCAAAACTGGTATTGAATTGTCGATTGATAAATGATACATCTCCCTCAAAAAAAGTTTTTTGAAATTTTTCGTAAAAAGAGACCTTATCGGGAGTGATCAGAAGTTTGGCAATAGGAACGATCATATTGGCACTCATCCAAATCGCTTTGGATTTTTCGATCCTCAGGTTGACAATGATCTGTTGTGTGCGCTTGCCATTGTCGTAGGAGGCTTTAACGCGGGAACGGAATTTTTTGTAGACCAGTTGATTTTTGGTGATGGATTTGGACAATTCTTTGGTTTCAATTTTTTTTATAGGGGTCTTGGCGGGGGGCAATGCTGGAGATTTACAAGACGCAAACAGCAGGATCGCTGATACCCCTATCAGTTTTATGCGTCGAAATGAATTAGGGTCGAATCTCATGCCTAAGATAATTCTGAAAAATCGCCAATAGAAACAAAGTTAAAGTTTCCATTGAATCTAACATGATTGCCGATCATGGCTTCTTTGAACTGGGCATTTTGAATGACAGAATATTTTTGAACCAAACTGTTGCTGATGGTGGAGTTTTCGATTTGAGTTCCTTCACCCACAGCAGTATGAGGTCCCACTGTAGTGTTTTTTAAAACCACTCCAGGTCCAATATAACAAGGGGGTATGATTTGACTGTTTTCTAAAATGACATCCTCGGCTACCAATTTTTGGCCTTCTGCCGTGAGAATATCCAGCATTTTGGCATTGGTTTGGAGGGTGATTTTGGGTTGGCCACAGTCCATCCATTCGTTGACGGCTCCTGGGGTAAAAACAGCTCCTTTATTCATCATGGATAGGATCCCTTCGTTGAGTAAAAATTCTTCCCCCTTTTTGCGCGCTTGAGCCATACTCTTTGCCAATTCAGCTTTGATGGCCGCTCCCTCTTTGAAATAATAAATGCCTATCACAGCCCAATCTGAAATGAATTCCTGCGGCTTTTCGACCAATGCTGTAATCTGATTTTTATCATTCATCTTAACCACTCCATAGGCTTTAGGATTCTCCACTTTTTTCACCCAAATCATCCCATCCACCGAAGGATCGAGTGAAAGGTCGGTGCGGATGAGGGTATCGGCATAGGCCACGATAATGGGGCCGGACAATGAGTCGGCTGCACACATGACAGCATGCCCTGTACCCAAGGGTTCCAATTGACGGTAAATGGAAGCTTTGGCTCCTAAGGCGTGGGCTACATGTATCAATTCTTCCTCAATGGAAGGGCCAAAAAAGGCAGGATCACCCAATATAAAGGCGACCTCCTCTATGGGTTGATCTACTACCTTTGCGATTTCATTGACCAGTTGAGCCACTATAGGGGCTCCTGCAACGGGCAGCATCGGCTTGGGTACGGTGAGACTGTGGGGCCTTAATCTTGAACCTCTACCAGCCATGGGGACAATGATTTTCAATTTTTTATATATATTAGTTTAAACAAAAACTTCGGTTCATTTTTTTCCTGTACTGCCAAATCCTCCTTGGCCTCTTTCGGTTTCGGGAAGGCTGTTTACGGACTGCCACTTCACCGTGCTATATGGGGCCACAACCAGCTGTGCAATCCGTTCCTGTGGATTGACAATGTAGGGTTCTTTAGAGAGGTTGACCAATATAACGCCAATGTCGCCTCGATAATCCGCATCTATAGTCCCTGGAGCATTGAGTACGGTAACGCCATGTTTGGCTGCCAGCCCACTTCGTGGTCGTACTTGCGCCTCATAGCCTTCGGGTAAGGCAATGGACAAACCTGTAGAGATGATTTTTCGCTCTAAGGAATTTAGGGTAATCGGCTCTTCAATATTGGCCCGTAAATCTATCCCGGCAGCGAGCGGGGTGGCATATTGCGGCAAATCGCCTTGGCCGGAAAAAACTACTGGAATCTCTATCATTATTCTAATTTACTCAAAAATACGAAAAGCACTTTGAAACCTTGACTTGTCTTTTTGTAGTTACTCATTTTTATTCCATTCTTTTCTCCTCTGTCTTTATGGAATGGGCAATAGAAGAGAAAAATCAGTCCATTAGGGATAGGATTTCTTTCTTAGAAATGCGCACGAAGGTGTTTTGGGAATATTCGTCTTTTTCGAAAACAATTCCAAGGTCGGCATTGTCTAAAAGGCATATGGCAGCATAGGCGGCCGCACCGGTGTATACGGTTTTTTCTGCTGCCCAAGTTTTTCCATTGTCCATACTGATTTTGAGGGTAAGGTTTTTTCTTTGGGTGGTGTGGTTGGCATTGACAAATAATAATATTCCTTTTTGGGATAAAGACGGATGATCGATCCAGCGTATGATTCCAGCGTTACAACCAGGATCAACCAGCTCAAGGTCGGGTTGGGAAGTCCATGTATTTCCTTCGTCTTTGGAAATAAAAATTTGCCGATATCCTTTCTGGTTGAGCCTGCTATTTACCATCCAACTTCCATCGCTAAGTTCAACGATCTTGGATTCGTCTGCAGGAATAAGAGGGGTGTCGATGAGGTTCCAACTCTTGCCGTGATCGTCACTTCTGAATACATGGAGCCCACGATTGAGGTTGACCAAGGTATGGAGAAGGGTTCCCTTGCGGGTTTGAATGCCCCTTCCGTAAGTGATGAATTTAAAGTCTTTATGCCATTCGGGTTTTGAAATTTGGGCACTAATGTCAACTGGATTCGACCAGCTTTTTCCGTTGTCCACACTTTTAACGTATTTCAGACTGTAAACCTGTGGGTCACGATCGAGGTCCATATAATTGAAAAACATAAAAATGGTGTTGGTGATTCGGTCAACAATCATGGAAGGATCGGAAGCGGATTGTCCCAGAGGATAGTCTACTAGCCTTTCGATCGGCGTCCAAGTTTGACCATTATCGACACTTTTCCTGATAACGATGTTGATGTTTTTGTTGTCTCTGAGGTCGGCACAAGAGGGGATTCTTTCGTCTATGGCAACAATCAAATCACCATTAGGGGCAGTTACTATAGAAGGAATTCTATAGCAAGCAATGTCTTCTTTTTTGGGAAAAAGATCTGTGAATTCAAGTTGCTGCGCTCCCCCAAAAAAAAAGCTAAGCAAACAGCTTATCCCAATCAAGTGACGATTATAAAAGGCTCTATACTTTTTCATACCCGTTTGAAATTACAAAATTGAATTAAAGGAATTGAAAAAAATGAAGGGTCAGTTGTAAACAAATTCCACCCCCAAGCCTCAATGAGAATTAATTGTTCAATGCCTCAGCTCCACCCACGATTTCGAGAATCTCGTTGGTAATGGCTGCTTGTCGCGCCTTGTTGTAGGTGAGCTTGAGCTGATCTCTGAGATCGGTGGCATTGTCGGTTGCTTTGTGCATGGCGGTCATACGGGCACCGTGTTCGCTGGCAAATGAATCTCTAATGGCTTTATAGAGCTGTGTTTTCAAGGATTTTGGCAGCAATTCGTCCACAATGGCCGCTTGACCGGGTTCGTAGATGTAATCTGCTGCGGCTTTCTGGGTACTGTTTGCATGAGCAACAATGGGGAGAAATTGCTCTGTGGTAACAATTTGCGTAGCCGCATTTTTGAATTGATTGTACACGACCAAAACCTTGTCGTATTGTCCTTCGGCAAAAGCCTGCATGGCTTGAAGGGCAATCTCTGCAGTATTGCCAAAATTGAGGTCTTCGAAAATGGCATCGTGACGGCTTTTAATGGGCAAGGTTTTAGAAAGAATGTCTCCTCCTTTTTTTCCAATTCCCATAACCTCAACTGTTTTGTGGGCATAATCTTCCTTAGCCAACCTGAGGGTCTCTTTGATGACGTTGGTATTGAAAGCCCCACACAGTCCTCGGTTGGAGGTAATGGCAATGATGAGTATTTTTTCCTCCGTACGTTGTGCAGTATATGGATTTTGCCCCTCTCCATCAAGGCTTCCGCTGAGGTTTTGAATGAGCTCCGTCAGCTTATTAGCATACGGTCGCATGGCTGTAATAGCATCTTGGGCTTTTTTCAACTTAGCTGCCGATACCATTTTCATAGCACTGGTGATTTGCATGGTCGAAGAGACCGAGACAATACGATTCCGTATTTCTTTTAGATTGGCCATCTACTCAAATGCTTTGGAGGTTTCTTCGGCTACAGTATTTAAAGTGTCGAGTATGTTGTCGGTCAACTTACCTGCTTTAAGCTCAGCCAATACATTTTTATGTTGCTTTTTGAGGGTGGACAAAAAGGCGGTTTCAAATTCTTTGACCTTTTCGACCGGAACTTTTCTCAATAAGTTTTTGGATCCTGCGTAAATAATTGCCACTTGTTCCTCAACGGTAAAGGGATCGTTTTGTGCCTGCTTTAAAATTTCAACATTTCGACGTCCCTTTTCGATGACATTGCGTGTGGCGGCATCGAGGTCGGAACCAAATTTTGCAAAGGCTTCCAATTCACGGAACTGCGCTTGATCTAATTTCAAGGTTCCCGCTACTTTTTTCATGGACTTGATCTGTGCAGATCCCCCAACCCTTGATACAGAGATTCCTACATTGATCGCAGGACGTACCCCCGAGTTGAACAGATCGGATTCTAAAAATATCTGACCATCGGTAATGGAAATTACGTTGGTAGGAATATAGGCCGAAACGTCGCCTGCTTGGGTTTCTATAATGGGTAAAGCCGTAAGAGAACCTCCTCCTTTTACTTTGTCTTTAAGCGACTCCGGAAGGTCGTTCATTCCCTTTGCAATATCGTCATTGGCAATTACTTTGGCTGCACGCTCGAGGAGTCTGGAGTGAAGGTAGAATACATCCCCAGGATAGGCTTCACGTCCTGGAGGACGACGAAGAAGAAGGGAAACTTCACGATAAGCAACCGCTTGTTTGGACAAATCATCATAGATGATCAAAGCGGGACGACCTGTATCTCTAAAATACTCTCCAATAGCCGCTCCAGCAAAAGGGGCATACACCTGCATAGGAGCAGGGTCGGAGGCATTGGCAGCTACAATAGTTGTATAGGCCAACGCACCTTTGTCTTCCAAAATTTTTGCAATTCCAGCTACTGTAGAAGCTTTTTGTCCTATGGCCACATAGATACAGAATACCGTTTCTCCTGCATCGTAAAATTCTTTTTGATTGAGAATGGTATCGATACAAACGGTAGTCTTCCCGGTTTGACGGTCACCAATCACCAATTCTCTTTGTCCTCTTCCCACAGGAATCATGGCGTCGATGGACTTGATTCCCGTTTGTAAGGGTTCATTTACGGGTTGTCTGAAAATAACTCCCGGGGCCTTTCGCTCCAAAGGCATTTGAAAAGTATCCCCTTCAATAGGTCCTTTTCCATCGATGGGAATACCGAGTGTATCCACCACTCGACCTACAATGCCTTCTCCTACATTGATGGAAGCAATTTTCTTGGTTCGCTTGACGGTGTCTCCTTCTTTAATTTCTTTGGAGGGTCCTAATAATACCACCCCAACATTGTCTTCTTCAAGGTTCAAGACCATTCCGTCTATTCCATTTTCGAAGGTTACCAATTCGCCGTACTCAGCATGGGTAAGACCGTAAACTCTGGCAATTCCATCTCCTACTTGGAGTACCGTACCCACTTCGTCTAAAGAAGCGGTGGCTTCAAAACCTGCCAATTGATTTTTTAGTATTGCTGAAACTTCAGCGGGCTTTACATCTGCCATATTTTCTTTTTTTCTGAATTAGGATGTAATCATTTCTCTTCTCAAGGCCTCCAGTCGATCTGCAATACTTGCGTTGTATTGTAAATCTCCTACTCTGAGGATGAATCCTCCTTTTAGGGAAGGATCAACTGTATTTTTTAATTCTACTTTTAAAGGAGTCAAGGACGCTGCTTTATGGAGCATTTCTTTTTCCAAAGCTGGAGTAAGGGGAACCGCAGTAGTAACAGTAGCGACTACTTTCCCTTGGTGTTTGTCGAACAGCTCTATATAGTGGTGTGCTACACCTCCCAGGATGCCTTCCCTTCTGTTTTTGGAAAGCAAATCCAAAAGCTTGTTGAGCATCTCTGATGCGTTGGGGAAAATTCCCGCGACGATCTTTTTCTTGATAGAGCTGGGTAAAACAGGACTGTTCAACGCTTCATCCAGATCAGGATGGTTGACCATGATCGATAGGACGTTCTGCATTTCTTCAACGAGCATATTTTCCTTTTGGTTGTCGATGGCGAATTCCAAAAGGGCTTTTGCGTATCTGATAGAGGCTCTTCCTGTTTTCATAGTGTAATTTTATAAAGAAGCGTCTTTGATGAGTTTCTCCACCAGTTGGGCTTGTTTGTCCTTACTGGCCAATTCTGTATCAATTACCTTCTCGGCTATATCCAAAGAAATTTGTGCCACCTGATTTTTGAGCTCATTGAGAGCGGCACGTTTTTCATTTTGAATGGATTCTTGAGCTAAAGCAATGATTTTGTCTGCTTCAGACTTGGCCTCTGCTTTGGCTTGGGCAACAATATCGGCTCCAGCTGAACGGGCTTCTTTCAAAAGGGCTTCGCGTTCTGCTCGGGCTTCTTTCAAAATTTTTTGGTTGTCTTCTTGTATGGAAGCCATTTCTTTTTTGGCTTCCTCAGCCGCATTGATGGCCTCTTTTATAGAAGTCTCTCTTTCATTGACGGTGTCCAAGATAGGTTTCCAAGCAAACTTTTTTA
>JAURMQ010000090.1 GCA_030830625.1 Flavobacteriaceae bacterium | reverse complement strand
AATTTTTTTATTTTCAAATTACTACTGAGTTAATTTATTCTTGTAATAATCGTAGGTAGTCCATTGGGATCGTTGGGATGCTGCTCCATCTTTAGGTTTCACTCTTTTATTTTGTGGACTCTGGTTTACAATCCTGGCTGTTCCGTTGTCCTCCCACGAAATATTGAACGTGTCTATAATTTGTTGCTGCAAATCGTTATCATAAATGGGACAGGCTACCTCAATACGATTTTCAATATTTCGTGTCATGAAGTCTGCGGAGGATAAATAAATTTTCTTTTCTCCGGCATTTTCAAAAATAAACACCCTTGGGTGTTCCAAAAACTTATCTACTACACTCAATACGGTGATGTTATCGCTCAATCCCTTAACCCCAGGCACCAAACAACAAATACCTCTGACAATCAATTTTACCTTTACCCCTGCCCGACTGGCCTCGTAGAGTTTATTGACCAAAGGATAATTAGTGATGTTATTCAATTTAAGTGAAATTCCTGAGGGAAGTCCGATTTTGTGATTTAGAATTTCTTGATCAATCAATTTAGACAATGCAGAAGCTGTATAATGAGGGGAGACGATCAAGTGTTTGTACTTCTTAATTTTGTAGCTCACTTCCAAAAAACTAAAAACTCGGTTTACCTCCTTTAATATTTTTTGATTGGCAGTAAATAAGGTATAATCAGTATAGATCTTTGCGGTAGACTCGTTAAAGTTTCCTGTGCTGATAAAACCATAACGACGCTTTTTTCTTTGGTGTTCTCTTTCTATAACACAAATTTTGGAATGTACCTTAAGTCCAGGTATTCCAAAAATCAAATGCACACCAGCATCCTCAAGCTGTTCCGCAAAATTGATGTTATTTTCTTCATCAAATCGCGCTTGAAGTTCAATTTGAACCAAAACTTTTTTACCGTTTTTTGCAGCATTGATCAAAGCACTCGCAATATGGGAAACCTTAGACAAGCGGTAGATTGTGATTTTAATCGATTTTACTTTAGGATCCAATGCGGCCTCCCTTAAAAACTTGATCACGTAGGAGAAGTCTTGATAGGGAGCGTTCAACAGATAATCTTTATGGTCTATTGCGTCTAATATATTTTCCTCCAAACTAAGACCTGGGATTTGAAGAGGAGGAAAGGCTGAATACAACAAATCTGGACGATTCAAACTGGGAAAATCCATATAATCCCTTCGTTGATGATATTCTCCTCCAGGAATTAAGCTGTCTGTAGTATTAATTTTGAGCTTTTGCATTACATAACGAAGGGTGTGATCTGGAATTTCCTTGTCATAAACCAATCTTACAGGATCACTAATCATCCTATCCTTTACACTAAGAGTGATTTTTTCAACATAGCTAATGGATACATCTTCTTCCAAATCTAATTCCGCATCCCGGGTGATTTTAACCATATGCGCCTGAATACTCTTGAAGTTGAAAAAACTAAATATCATATGAAAATGATACCGAATCAAGTCGTCAAGCATCATTACGTATTGTTTCCCATCACTGCTCTTGGGCAACACCACAAACCTATTGACATTTTTGGGGATCTCAATTAGAGCGTAAATATTTTGATCGTTGGATGTAGTATCCAATTTCATGCTTACAATAAGAAAGGCCTTATTGGTGGATAAATCTTGACTCCTGTCCTGAGACAAAATAATCGTAACCAAAGCAGGGTTAACATTTTGAATAAAATAATTTTTCAAAAAGGATTCTTGATTGGGCTGAACTTCTTTATGGTTAATGAAAAAGATATTTTCTCTTTCCATCTCCTTGTATATACCATTGAGTATTTTAAGACTCTCATCTTGTTGTTTGATTACTTTTTTGGTGATTTCTTTGAGCAAGGCCTCAGCAGTTCTTCCAGCAAAAACCTTTTTTCCCGTCATACTGGATTGGGCAATACGTTTTACGGTGGCATATCTCACTTGAAAAAACTCATCCAAATTATTTGAAAAAATCCCCAAAAACCTCAGCCGCTCCAACAAGGGTACATTTTTATCATTAGCTTCTTGTAAAACTCGTGCATTAAAATCAAGCCAACTGATCTCTCTATTGATGTATTTAGGAGCTGTAATCATATCTGCTAAAAATTATTTGTTTTCTGAGAGAACAGGAGTTCACCTTTATGAATACCACTCCAAAGATCTCCATCAAAACTTATCTTAGCCAATCCGGCTGTTGAAAGATGATCGATTCCTTTGTCAGAAAAATGATTAATCACCTCGGTAAAAGCGGGATTATGCCCGACCAAAACAACTTTATTCCATTGGTCATTCAGACCGTAAACATAATCTATAATTGGATCAGCTGAAAAGGTGTAGAGATTTTTGTCAATAATGAGTTTTTCAATTGGAAAATTCAATTCACGAATCAAAATCATTGTGGTATGCAAAGCTCTAATTGCGGGACTTGAAATGATAACATCTGCCTTATCAAAAAACAGATGCTGTTTTTGGGAGACTTCTTTGATTCGTTCCATACCCTTTTCAGATAAAGGTCTATCAATATCTTCAACCCTATAAATTCTATTCGACTTTGCATGCCTTAAAATCAACAGTTCCTTCATAGGTCAGGGCGCTAATCGTTTTATTTTCCAATCCAATCCATTTTCTAAATGACAGCAAATTCTGTCATGAAGACGATTAGGACGGCCTTGCCAAAACTCTATTTCGTTGGGTCTCACCAATATGCCTCCCCAATTATTTGGTCTTGGTATGTCAATACTTTTATACTTATTTTCTAATGACAACTGTAATTCTTCCAAAAACTTTCGATCTGGAATTACTTCACTTTGAGGAGATACATGAGCCCCTAATTGACTGCCTCTTGGTCGGGATTGAAAATAAATATCCGATTTTTCTGAGGACAATCTTTCCGCTAATCCTTTAATAATGATCTGTCTCTCAAGACTGGGCCAGTAGAACGATAAGCCTACCTTAGGGTTTTTGGTGATAGATTTACCCTTTTGACTATCATAATTGGTAAAAAAAACAAAACCTTGCTCAGAATAATCCTTGAGTAATACCACTCTTGCACGGGGGAAACCGTCTTCTCCAAGGGTAGTGAGGCTCATAGCGTTAGCCTCATCAATTGAGTCTGCCTCTTTGGCATCGAAAAACCAGCTCTGAAAAAGCTGCAATGGGTTATCCGAAACATCTTCAATGTCCAGACTCCCTTTTTCATACGATTTTCTTAAATCCGCTAACTTGGATTTCATTTTAATGCTTTTAAAAAGCAAATTTACGATTAATCCCTCAGACTAAATATCAAATGTTTTGCCATCTGCCGCCAAAGCTACCTTATCAAAAATAGGAGAGGCTTCATTCAAAAATTCACCTTTATCTTTATATCGAGAAGAAAAATGCCCCAAGACAAGCTGCTTTACTTCCGCCAATTGTGCAATTTTTGCCGCTTGAGCTGCGGTACTGTGTTTGGTTTTTTCAGCCAAATTTTGGTGAGCGTCCAAAAAAGTAGCTTCGTGATACAGTAAATCAACGTTCTTAATCAAAGAGACTATAGAGGTGTTGTAGGCTGTATCACTACAAAAAGCATAACGCTTGATAGGATGAGGAGCCAGAGTAACCGTTTCGTTTTTTAAAACTGAACCATCCTCCAAAACAATGTCTTTACCCAACTTGAGATTTTGATAATCATAATATTGAATATTATAATGCTTCATTTTTTCTTTATCCAATCTTCTTAAACCTGGCTTTTCTTCAAATAAAAAACCATTAGTATAGATCCTATGATCGAGTGGAATGGTTCGAACCGCTAATGAATCATCTTCAAAAATGAGTTCAGATTCTTTTTGTTCTAATTCGTGAAAAAACAAATCATAATTGGTCCATGATTGGGCCAGTTTAAGCTGAAGGGTAATGACTTCTTTGATTCCTTTAGGGCCATATACATGAAGGTCGGCCACTCTTCCTAATAATCGAAATGTACTGATTAAACCCACCAAACCATAAAAGTGATCGCCATGCAAATGGGAAATAAAAATATGTTTTATTCTAGAGAACTTGACCTTCTGATTTCGCAATTGAATTTGTGTACCCTCTCCACAGTCGATTAAGAACAGGTGATCTTTAATCTGCAATACCTGTGAAGTAGTATGGGCATTTTCTAAGGGGGTTGCAGAATGGCAACCTAAAATATTAAGTTTCATCATTCACCCCCTAAGTCTCTTTGTATTTGTTCCATCAGAATATAATCCTCTGCTTCTATGAGTGTGGGAACTACATTCAAGAATTCCACATCAGAAAAAGATGGAAGTACTTTTAAAACTACCACCATGCAAAACCCTTTGGAAAGTATATGATCATTGACTTTAAAAAGAACCGATAACTCATTTTTTTCTATAGTTTCGAAGGAGGACAAATCTATAATAAGATCAGTAGAAATAGAGGGTAGAAGTACATCGTCAAAAGACTCAGAATGAATATTTTCGGGCTTAAGAAATAGATACGACTCTTTCTTGACTCCACTCATGTTGACGGAATATTGAGTTTAGCAACCAGTAAATAAATAATGGCCATTCGAATGGCTACTCCATTTTCAACTTGATCCAATATAATGGCATTTTTGGAGTCTGCCACATCGGAGGTAATCTCCACCCCTCTGTTGATGGGGCCAGGATGCAACAAAATAATATCTTTTTTCAAGCTCATCAACTTTTTGGCATTGAGTCCATAAAGTTGGGCATACTCTCGAGTAGAAGGGAAATAATTCAAATCCATTCTCTCGCTTTGAACCCTCAACATATTGGCAGCGTCACACCATTTGAGCGTTTTCATTAGATCGGTACTGACACTCACACCAAGAGCTTCATGGTATTTAGGAATCAATGACTTGGGGCCACAAAGCATGACTTCTGCTCCCAACATTTTCAGGGCGAAAATATTGGATAATGCCACTCTGGAATGAAGAATATCTCCTACGATAGCAATCTTTTTCCCTCTCAGGTCCCCTAATTTTTCTTTAATTGAATACGCATCCAAAAGGGCTTGAGAGGGGTGTTCATGCGTACCATCACCTGCATTAATGATACAGGCATCTACATTTTTGGAAAGGAATAAAGCCGCTCCTGGATTGGGATGTCTCATGACCACTACATCTACTTTCATGGCCAAAATATTCTTTACAGTATCAATGAGCGTCTCTCCTTTATTCACAGAGGATTGGGAGGCAGAAAAATTAATGACGTCTGCACTCAACCTTTTTTCAGCCAACTCAAAAGAAAGTTTGGTTCGCGTACTGTTTTCAAAAAACAAGTTAGCAATAGTGATATCTCTCAAACTTGGCACTTTCTTGATGGGACGATTGATTACTTCTTTGAAACGATCTGCAGTTTCAAAAATCAACTGAACATCCGCTTCTTTTAGATATTTAATGCCCAATAAATGATTGACACTTAATTGTTCCATTTGTTATCTTTTCTCAATGAATACGGTATCCTCTTTTGAGTTATCTTTCCATTGCACTCTCACCTTATCCCCTTCAAGAGCGTCAACTTGAGCCCCAATATAATCGGGCTGAATGGGTAAATCTCTACTGAATCTCCTATCGATCAAGACCAATAGTTGGATGTCATTAGGTCGGCCATAATTGTCCAAGGCGGTCAAAGCGGCTCTGATACTTCTTCCGGTATAGAGTACATCATCTATTATAACAACCGATTTGCCCTCAATGGTCAATTCCATTTCATTGGAGGAAGGTGAAAGGGTTTTATCGAATCGCCTAAAATCATCTCTAAAAAAAGTAATGTCTAATTTGCCATTGATTACTTTTTTTATACCGTAACTCTTCTCCAACATTCCAACCAAACGGTTGAGTAAATATACACCTCTGGGTTGCAATCCTACCAATACTAAATCATCAAAATCATTGAATTTTTCAATCAACTGACAAGACAATCGATTGAGGATAATCTCTATTTTTTTATGAGATAGAAGTATTCTGGGAGACATAGATGCTTTTGATGATACAAAAGTATCATTTTTTAATGAATCCATTGAATAAAAAAACCCTTCCAAAGGGAAGGGTTTTAACTTTCTAACAATAGTCTAATCTAATCGTTATCTTCCATTTTTTGCTTTAAGTCGGCCAAAGCATCCAAATCACCAAGAGTGGTTATTTCAGAATTACCTTCTTTGACTTTCTTTGCATCTTTGCTGTAATTGAGTTTTTCTTGCTCTTTAAACAAATTGGTATGGGAAGCGACAACACGCTTAAACTCTTTATTAAATTCGATGATTTTAAACTCGGCTTCTTCACCTTTAGTGAGTTTAGAACCGTCTTCTTTTTCCAGATGTCTTTGTGGAACAAATGCAATAACGTCTTCATTGAATTTGATCGTTGCGCCTTTATCTACAATTTCAGTAATGGCCGTTTTATGAATAGAATCCAATCCAAACTCCTCAGCATATTGATCCCAAGGGTTTTCTTGTGTTTGTTTGTGACCTAAACTTAATTTTCTACCATCTACATCCAATTCAAGAACTACCACATCAATCTCATCGCCCAATGTTAAAAGCTCTGAAGGGTGTTTTACTTTTTTAGTCCAAGACAAATCAGAAATATATACCAATCCATCAACTCCTTCTTCCAACTCAATAAATACTCCAAAATTGGTAAAGTTTCTGACGATTCCCTTGTGATTTGATCCCACAGGGTATTTGGTGGTAATATCGGTCCAAGGGTCAGGTGTGATTTGTTTGATCCCCAATGACATTTTTCGGGTCTCACGGTCCAAACTGAGTAAAATTGCTTCTACTTCATCCCCTACTTTCACAAAATCTTGTGCAGATCTCAAGTGGGTTGACCATGACATTTCAGAAACATGAACCAGTCCCTCTACGCCCATTTCTATTTCTACAAAAGCACCGTAATCTGCAATTACTACTACTTTACCTTTAACCTTATCCCCTTCTTTGAGCTCTTCACTGAGTCGATCCCATGGGTGAGCATTCAATTGTTTTAAGCCCAACTGGATTCTTGATTTATCGTCATCAAAATCTAAGATTACAACATTCAGTTTCTGATCCAATTCCAAGATCTCGTTGGGGTGGTTGATTCTACTCCATGATAAATCTGTAATATGAACCAATCCATCTACACCCCCAAGATCAACAAATACTCCGTAGGAGGTAATGTTCTTAACGGTACCCTCGAGCACTTGACCTTTTTCTAACTGACCAATGATCTCTTTCTTTTGTTCTTCTAAATCGGCTTCAATCAGTGCCTTGTGAGAAACCACTACATTTTTGAATTCGTGATTGATTTTAACCACTTTGAATTCCATTGTTTTATCGACATACTGATCGTAATCCCTAATGGGTTTTACATCAATCTGAGATCCCGGTAAGAAAGCCTCAATGCCAAAAACATCAACGATCATTCCCCCTTTTGTTCGACATTTCACAAAACCATTAACAATTTCTCCGTTATCGTGGGCATTATTTACACGATCCCAAGCTTTAATGACTCGTGCTTTTCTGTGGGATAATATTAATTGTCCTGTTTTATCTTCGCGAGTATCTACAATAACCTCGACCTTATCTCCAACCTTTAAATGGGGATTATATCTGAATTCATTAAGAGAAATTACACCCTCTGATTTGGCATTAATATCGATGATGGCTTCTCTGTCTGTAAGGTGAACAATAGTTCCTTCCAATACATCTTCGTCGGCTGTGTCAACAAAATTCTCGGCAACAAGGGCTTCGAACTCTTTCAATTGATCATCTTCAATTACATCGATTCCTTCTTGGTAATTGTGCCAGTTGAAATTTTCAAGAAAATCATCTACCTCAAGTTTAACCTGAGCTTTGGGCTCTTCAGCTGATATGGTTTCTTCAGAAGCAACCTCAGTTTCGATGGCTGCAATCGTTTCTTCAACAATCTCAACCGCAGCGTCACTCGTTTTTTTTGAAGCAGCAGTTTTCTTAACAGCGGTAGTTTTCTTTTTTGTTGGGGTAGTTTTTTTTGCAGCAGTCGTTTTTTTTGATGTTGCTTTTTTGGTTTCTTCAACTTTTTCTGAAGCAGTCACTTTAGTTGAAGTCGTCTTTTTCTCAGCCATAGCTGTGATAAAATTTGTATTCTGCCATTCGGGAAAAATTAATTGAAACAACAGAAGTCGTTAGTGTGATTTAATGCACTCTCTTTTTCCCTACCAATTAAGAGTGCGCAAATGTAATAGGAAAATGCTTATTTACAAACAATTAGAAGGGTTATTTGGTATCAATTTTTTTTGCCAATAGGGAGAATACTTCCTGAGTAGAAATATCGGATGTATCCACTTCAAAAGCATCGATTGGCTTTTGTAGAGGAGCTACTTCTCTGGCACTGTCAATTTTATCTCGATGAATTAAATTATTCAAAACTTCTTCAAAAGTAGTTTTTTCACCTTTTAACCTTAGTTCTTCATACCGTCGAAGAGCTCTAATCTCGGGCCTGGCATTGAAAAAAAACTTGTAATCTGCATCCGGAAAAACCACAGAACCAATATCCCTGCCATCCATAATCAATCCCTTTTCGCTCCCCATCGTCCGCAATTCCCTAAGAAGAAAATCCCTTACAAAAGGCAATTTTGCAACCGTACTGACATTTTCAGAAATAACGGGAAGTCTAATTTTATCAGAAATATTTTTACCGTTCAAAAACAAATCACTAGAGTTGGGATGAAACCTTATATTCAAATTTTCCAATGCAGTACTCAGTGATTCTTCATCCAATACCCCTTCCTTGAAAAGTCCATTTTCAAGAGCAAAATATGTAATTCCTCTGTAGAAAGCACCCGAATCAATAAAAGGAATTTGATAGTGGCTAGAGAGCATCTTTGCTATCGTACTTTTTCCTGTAGATGCAAATCCGTCAATCGCGATAATTACAGAAGACTTCAATTGATTATGACTTAAAGATCTTAGGATGAGAGACTTTCTGAGAGAGAATTGCAATATCAAGTACCCCTTTCATTTCTCTAACATAGTGGAAAGTCAACCCTTTAAGGTATTTCTGATTGATTTGATCTATATCCTTTCGGTTGTCCTCGCACAAAATTATCTCATTGATTTTGGAACGCTTGGCTGCTAAAATTTTTTCCTTAATTCCACCTACTGGTAAAACTTTACCTCTTAGCGTAATTTCTCCTGTCATTGCCAATTTACTTTTTACCCGTCTTTGAGTGAGAAGAGAAACCAAAGAAGTAAGCATAGTAATCCCAGCGCTAGGACCATCTTTTGGAGTGGCACCTTCGGGAACATGTATGTGAATATTGTATTGATCAAATGAAAAGTTCTCCAGACCTAATAATGCTTTGTTGGATTTAATAAATTCCATCGCAATGGTAGCAGACTCTTTCATCACCTTACCTAAATTTCCTGTAATCGAAAGCTGTCCCTTACCTTCAGAAATCGCTGATTCAATAAAAAGTATATCTCCCCCTACTGAAGTCCACGCCAAACCAGTAACCACACCGGCAACATGGTTGTTTTCATAAAGATCACGATATACTTGTTCGGGACCTAAAATTTCAACCAAATCTTTGGCTAAGAGACTTTTCTTGTAGTCTTCCTCCATTGCAATGGACTTGGCCACATAACGGACGGCTTTTGCCACCTGCTTTTCCAACCCTCTTACTCCAGACTCTCTGGTATATCCTTCTACTATTTTGTCCAAAACGACCTTACTCAATTTCAAATGCTCTTTTTTGAGGCCATGTTCTCTGAGTTGTTTGGGTAACAAATGTTTTTTGGCAATTGCAGATTTTTCTTCAAGTGTATATCCAGAGATATTTATCATTTCCATTCGATCTCTGAGCGCAGGGTGAATCGGTGATAAACTATTCGCTGTAGCGATGAACATGACTTTGGACAAATCGTAACCCATCTCCAAAAAATTATCGTAAAATGTAGCGTTTTGCTCAGGATCCAGTACTTCAAGTAAAGCTGCAGCAGGATCACCTTGAACCCCAGAACTGATTTTATCAATCTCGTCTAAAATAAAAACAGGGTTGGAGGTACCCGCTTTTTTAACACTCTGAATGATTCTTCCTGGCAAAGCCCCTATATAGGTCTTACGATGCCCTCTAATTTCAGCTTCATCTCGCATTCCCCCCAATGAAATTCTTACATAGGTTCTCCCTAATGCTTCTGCTACAGATTTTCCAAGGGAGGTTTTACCTACACCTGGAGGACCATGAAGACAAAGTATAGGAGATTTCATGTCGTTGCGAAGCTTCAAAACAGCTAAGTATTCTATTATTCGTTTTTTCACGTCCTCCAACCCAAAATGATCGCGATCAAGAATTCTTTGCGCTTTTTTTAAGTCGAAGAGATCTTTAGAAAATTCATTCCAAGGTAAATCCAGAAAAAGGTCCAAATAATTTCTTTGAACAGAGTAATCGGCCACCTGAGGGTTCATACGTTGTAATTTGAACAATTCCTTTTCGAAATGCTCCCCTACTGCGGGATCCCATTTTTTTTCTTTGGATCGAATTCGCATTTCATCAATCTCTTGCTCAAAAGAAACCACCCCCAGCTCTTCCTGAATCGTTTTCATTTGCTGATTGAGATAGTATTCCCTTTGTTGCTGATCTAAGTCTGTTCTTACTTTCGACTGAATATCATTTTTTAGTTCTAATTTTTGATATTCAAGGTTCATCAGTTTTAAGCACTCAATGGCACTTTCTCGAAGATCTACAATAGACAAAACCCTCTGTTTTTCTTTAACCGATAAATTCATATTCGAAGAGACAAAATTGATCAAGAAAGCATGACTTTGAATATTCTTAATGGCAAAAGAAGCCTCAGACGGAATATTTGGATTTTCCTGGATGATCTTTAACGCCATCTCTTTAATAGAATCTATGATGGCCTTAAATTCAGAATCGTCCTTCTTAGGAAGTGTTTCTTTTACAGGCTTTATAGAAGCTCTCAAATACGGATCTTCAGAGACTATACTTTGAACCTCAAATCTTCTTTTTCCTCGTATAATCACTGTGGTATTGCCATCAGGCATTTTAAGCACCCGAAGAATTTGCGCTACAGTACCCAATGAATAAATATCACTTGGGCTAGGGTTTTCTATGTTTTGATCCTTTTGTGCCACCACTCCAATGATCTTATCGGATTTGTTGGCATCCTTAATCAATTGGATGGATTTGTCTCTTCCCGCAGTAATGGGTATGACTACTCCAGGAAATAACACTGTATTTCTCAAAGGGAGTAGAGGAACTTCTTTCGGCAATTCTTCACTCCTTAATGCCTCTTCATCTTCGGTGGTAAGCAAAGGAATGAGTTCTGCTTCCGCTTCAATGTCTTGAAATGTCAAATTGTCAAACGATATAAAATTAGATTTGGCCATATATGTTTTTTCGGTCAAGTTGTCATGTAAAACGAATTAAATATTCCCTAATGAATATGAATTCTTTACATATAATTATTTTATATAAGTAAGTTCAATTGTTATGCCAATCCAATATTTTTTTATTTTTTTCCAATTAGATTATTGGGGATACGAGACAAAAGCAATGCACCCAAAACAAAAAAGATGAGAAAGAAAAAAATTGAATTACGCATACTACCCGTGATTTGATCGATGGTCCCAAAGATTCCCATTCCGATAATGATCCCCACTTTTTCAGTCACATCATAAAAACTAAAAAATGATGTCGTATCGTTCGTCTCGGGAATCAATTTGGAATAGGTAGATCTAGATAGAGACTGAATGCCTCCCATTACCATTCCCACTCCTGCAGCTGCGGTGTAAAATTCAAAAGGAGTTCTGATAAAAAATGCAAAAATGCACAATCCTGCCCAAATAAAATTAACAACGATTAATGTGGTAATATTACCAAATCTTTTTGAAGCAAATGCAGTCGCATACGCCCCAAAAATAGCAACAATCTGAATTAACAGAATACTCACAATCAAACCTATTGTCTTTTGTTCACTATCGACCCACCTGATCTCTTCTTCGCCAAAATAGGTTGCAATCAAAATTACAGTTTGTAATGCAGTACTGTACACAAAAAAAGCAGGCAAAAACTTCTTCAAAATGGGGTAATCATCTATCTCTCTCCAAACTTTTTTAAGTTCTAAAAAACCATTCCAAAAAATATCTTTAGTCACCTTGCCCGAACTGTTTCCTTTTGGCAGATGATAAAAAGCGTATTGACTGAATAGGGCCCACCAAATTCCCACAGTAATGAAAGAGTATTTCATAGCCTTCATCGATGATTCTGCAGGGGTTCCGGTTATACCATACCAATCGGGTTGCAAAACCATAGATAAATTAAAAATCAACAATATAATACTGCCTATATAACCCATAGAAAACCCCCTGGCACTTGCAAAATCCTGTTGATCTGGACGTGCAATGTCGGGCAAATAAGAGTTGTAGAAAACCAAACTCGCCCGGAATCCGATCAAAGCCAAAAAATAGAAGAACAAGCCCATGTAAATATTATCGAGTTCAAAAAAATAAAGTCCCATGCAAGAAACAGATCCCGTATAAACAAAAATCTTCATGAATCGCTTTTTGTTGCCAATATAATCTGCTATCCCCGATAGGAGCGGAGAATTAAAAGCAACCACTACAAAAGCCATGGCGGTAACGAAACTGATTAAAGCGGTATTCTTAAAATCATATCCCAAGAACTCAATCGTACTGATCTCCTCCGATATGGTGCTGAAATAAATCGGAAAAACTGTTGAACTGATGACTAATGGATATACCGAATTGGCCCAGTCATATGAAGCCCACGCATTGATTAGTCTAGGATTTCCTTTCTCCAAATTATTTTTTCTTCTCATGCGTTTTTCTGAAAACTTGGCACAATTTATGAATTCATTTGTTTTGACCTCTATTTATAAATTTGTTTTTTAAAAATCGATTACCTTTAAAAACATAATAAATCCTCAATCAAATGATGAAGAAAAATCACTTTTTGTTTTTTATCTCTCTTTTATTCATGAGTTGTAATTTAGTCTCTCAGCAGAAAAACTCAGACCAAAACAAAACCTATGCTGTTGAAAAAACAGATGAACAATGGAAGGAAGAACTTCCAAAAATGACCTATCTCGTATTGAGAAAAGCAGAAACAGAATATCCTTTTACGGGCAAATACAACAATCATAAATCAAAAGGAACATATACCTGTGCCGGTTGTAATACCCCCCTCTATGAATCGGAAAATAAGTATGATTCTAATTGTGGGTGGCCTTCTTTTGACCGCGCAGTTGAGTCGAATATCGAATACGATGTAGATTATAAATTGGGATACGCACGAACAGAGTTAAAATGCAACAAATGTGGCGGTCACCTGGGACATGTTTTCAATGACGGTCCAAAAAATACGACTGGAAAAAGACACTGTATCAATTCAGCAGCACTAAACTTTATTCCTAATGAGTGAAAATAAAAAATACCCCATCGAAAAAACCGATCAAGAATGGAAAACTCAACTCAGCCCCGAAGAGTTCAACATATTGAGAGAAAAGGGCACAGAATATCCTTTCACCGGCCAATACAATGATCACTTTGAAAAAGGAATCTATTCCTGTAAAGGATGTGGTACGCCACTCTACGATAGTGATAGTAAATTTGACAGTCATTGTGGCTGGCCCAGTTATGATAGGGCTATAGAAGGAGCCTTGGAATGGATACCCGACCATTCTGGAGGGAGGATCAGAACCGAAATTGTATGTGCCAATTGTGGGGGACATCAAGGTCATGTTTTCGACGATGGCCCTACCGAAACTGGACTGCGCTTCTGTGTCAACTCGGTCAGCATTGATTTTATTGAAAAGCCTAAGGAGGCAATACGTAAAAAATAGCTTACAGTTTCTTAAATTTGTAGTGAATTTAAACTGCTATCTTCATGAATGAATATGATGTAATCGTAATTGGAAGTGGTCCAGGAGGCTATGTAACTGCAATTAGAGCTTCTCAACTCGGTCTCAAAACCGCCATTGTAGAGAAAGAAAGTCTTGGAGGTGTATGTCTCAATTGGGGATGTATTCCCACCAAAGCTCTGCTGAAATCTGCACAAGTTTTTAATTATTTAAAACATGCTGAAGATTATGGATTGACCGTCAAAGATTATGATAAAGATTTTGATGCTGTCGTCAACAGAAGCCGAAATGTGGCCGCCGGGATGAGCAAAGGGGTTCAGTTCTTGATGAAGAAAAATAAAATTGATGTGATTGATGGCCATGGAAAACTATTGGCTGGAAAAAAAATAAGTGTCACCCAAGACAAAAAAACAGAGGAATACCACGCCAAGAATATTATCATTGCCACTGGAGCAAGGTCCAGAGCACTCCCCAGCTTACCCCAAGATGGAAAAAAAGTAATTGGATATAGGGAAGCCATGACCTTACCCAAGCAACCCAAAAAAGTAATTGTTGTGGGCTCTGGGGCTATTGGAATAGAATTTGCCTATTTCTACAACGCCATGGGGACCGAAGTTACCATCGTAGAATATGTGGACCGTATCGTTCCCGTTGAAGATGAGGAAATTTCAAAACAATTGGAAAAAAGTTTCAAAAAAAGTGGGATCAAGATCATGACCAGTGCCGAAGTCACTGCAGTTGACACCTCGGGTAAAGGAGTAAAAGCAACAATCAGAACCTCTAATGGAGAAGAAATTCTAAACGCTGATGTAGTTCTTTCTGCTGTGGGCATTAAGTCCAACATTGAAAACCTTGGACTGGAAGATTTAGGGATTGCTGTGGACAAGGATAAAATATTGGTCAATGACTTTTACCAAACCAATCTACCAGGGTATTACGCCATTGGGGATGTAACTTCAGGTCAGGCTTTAGCGCATGTTGCTTCTGCCGAAGGGATCTTATGTGTCGAAAAAATTGCAGGACATCACGTAGAACCCCTTGACTATGGAAATATCCCTGGCTGTACTTATTGTTCTCCCGAGATTGCCTCTGTCGGACTCACTGAAGCGCAGGCCAAAGAAAAAGGGTATGATATCAAAGTAGGTAAATTTCCCTTTTCTGCATCTGGAAAAGCACAAGCTGGAGGAACTCCCGAAGGTTTTGTCAAGGTAATTTTTGATGCTAAATACGGAGAATGGTT
>JAURMQ010000089.1 GCA_030830625.1 Flavobacteriaceae bacterium | reverse complement strand
AGGTAGGTTGCATACGCGTTACGCACCCGTGCGCCGGTCGTCAGCGGATTGCAAGCAATCCCTGTTACCCCTCGACTTGCATGTGTTAAGCCTGCCGCTAGCGTTCATCCTGAGCCAGGATCAAACTCTTCGTTGTTGTTTTTTAATAATATTAACGAACCAACAACTAATTGACTTTGGTCTCAAAATGGTTTCTAATTCGCTTCGTATCTATTGATACGCGCTGTCATTTTTATTCTGTCTTTCAATGAACTTTCGATAATCAGGATATGTTATCCCTTTTAGCGGGTGCAAATATAAATTGCTTTTTTATAGTTTACACACTTTTTTACCTTTTTTTATAAATTATTTTCATTCTTAAATAATTATTCAGGATTCAGGGCTTGACTATGAGTCATTTAGGGCTTTTGAGACTTTTTTTCAGGGATGAATTTCGGCTTATTTTCTTTCCAATAATTGTACAAACGATCCAAATCATAATCCAAAGCGGTGGCTTGTCGTTCCAATCGGCCCTCGGAAAATGCTCTTTGTAAAATGTCCTCTATCAGATAGTCCTCATAATCCGTTTCCGGATCATAGGTGTCTTTTAAGGAAAGTTTAAATAATGAAGCTGTAGTTTGATAGATCATTGCCCGCCAGCCGTTGCGGAATTCCTTCACCAAGTTATGGGTGGTTGCTCCCGTTTGTCGATGAACCAATTTGATCAGAATACGACCCTGCGAACGGGAAAGTTTTTTGAGCTCTTTTTCAAATTCATCGTATATGAAACGCTCCAAGCGTTTAAGATAAATTCTTTTTTTTCTTTTGGACTGGATTTGCTCTAAACGATTGGTAAGGACATCCAAGCGATCGGCGGCCAATTTGGCATAAGGATAAACCCGATAGGTTCTTTCTCTCAGAATAACATAGCGTTTCGCTTCTTCATAGTTGTAAAAACTAAGGGGCTGGAATACGACTACTTCTTTGAGCTCGATACTGGAATTGATAATGGTCTCTCCTTCGATCACAAAATAATCTTCAGGTACAGGAATACGACCTTGGTTTTGTGCATTGACCAAAGCAATTGTTAGAAATAATATTACTAAAGTAGGCAGTTTCATCAAAGACAAATTTAGGAATAAAAGCAAGGATAAAAATTACCAATTGGGCACTTATGTTTATTTTAGCTTTTCTATTGTCAAAAAAAGAAAAATGAAAATTTTGAATAAAAAATCAATGGCGTTCTTAGAAGCCTATTTGAATAACCCTTCCCCTACAGGATACGAATGGGAGGGTCAAAAAATATGGATGGATTATCTCAAGCCCTATGTAGACCGTTTTATAACAGACACCTATGGCACTGCCGTTGGAGTAATCAATCCTGATGCTCCCTTCAAGGTGGTCATTGAGGGGCACTCAGATGAGATTTCGTGGTACGTGAATTACATTACCGACAAAGGATTGATTTATGTAATCCGCAACGGCGGTAGTGATCACCAAGTAGCTCCTTCTAAGTGGGTAAATATTCATACCCAAAAAGGAATTGTAAAAGGTGTTTTCGGATGGCCCGCCATACATACCCGCAAGTCGGGTAAAGAAGAAACACCCAAGCTCGATAATATATTCATTGACATAGGCGCCAAAGACAAAAAAGAAGTGGAGAAGATGGGAGTACATGTAGGGTGTGTCATTACCTATCCCGACACTTTTCAGCTTGTCAATAAAGACAAGTTTGTATGTCGTGCTATTGACAACCGTGCTGGTGGATTTATGATCGCTGAAGTTGCTCGACTGTTGCATGAAAATAAAAAGAAACTTCCCTTTGGTCTATACGTTACCAATTCGGTGCAGGAAGAAGTAGGCTTACGCGGTGCAGAAATGATTACGCAACGTTTGAATCCAGATATTGCCATTGTGACGGATGTATGTCATGATACCACTACCCCCATGATCAATCAAAAAGAACAAGGGCATATCGAAATGGGGGAAGGTCCTGTAATTTCTTATGCTCCTGCAGTGCAGAACAAACTGAGGGAACAAATCATTAATACCGCAATAAAACAAAAAATACCCTTCCAACGTTTGGCCTCCTCGAGATATACAGGAACGGATACCGATGCCTTTGCCTACAGTAACGGAGGTGTTGCTTCGGCTTTGATTTCTTTACCGCTGCGGTATATGCACACCACTGTAGAAATGGTGCACAAAGATGATGTGGAGAATGTGATTCGTTTGATTTATGAGACTCTTTTGACCATCAAGCCAGAGGATTCGTTCAGTTATTTTGACTAGAACAGCAGGCGTTACAAATGCGTGCTAGTCGGGTTAGGATTTCTTAAAATAGTTGTCCCTTTGGACCCGTGCAATTCTGATTTTGTATTCTTTGTAGAATTCTTTTTTTCCTTTTTCTTTGGCCCATTGGTGGTCGGCATTTGTTCGCCATTGCGCTATGGAATCCAAATCTCTCCAGTAGCTTACGGACAATCCATACTCATTTCTTGCGCTTTCTTCTCCCAAAAACCCGTCCAATTTTTGGGCTTCTTTTATCAAAAAATGATTGAGTTTGACGTATTCAGGATCTGGATGATCGAGAATTGAGGTAAAAATTACTGCGTAATAGGGTGGATTTGGGGTAGAGGCAATCATGATTAAGCTTGTGGGTTTATGGAGCATGAGCTGAAATTATTCAACATTTTACTCCAATTTACTACAATTTAAAAAATTATTTTTTAATCAACCTCTTATTGATGCGTTTAACAATTCCCGGGCCTTCGTACACAAAGCCGGTATAAAGTTGGATTAAATCTGCCCCCGCATTGAGTTTTTCGAGAGCATCTTCAGGTTTATGTATTCCTCCTACTCCAATGATAGGAAATGCTTTATTGCTTTTTTCTGCCAAAAACCGAATCACTTCCGTACTTCGGCTTTTGAGCGGTTGGCCACTTAGCCCCCCTTGTTGAGCTTTATGGGTAGATTTTAAACCTTCCCTACTCAGCGTTGTATTGGTAGCAATGACTCCTGCAGTATGGGTAATTTTGACGATATCAATGATATCCATCAATTGGTCGTTACTCAAATCTGGGGCGATCTTAAGCAATATAGGCTTGGTGGTTTCTTTGGTTTTATTGAGCTCTTGAAGTGCATTCAATAAGTCCGTTAAAGGTTTTTTCTCCTGAAGTGCTCTCAGGTTGGGGGTATTGGGAGAACTCACATTCACCACAAAATAGTCCACATGATCGAAAAGAATGTTAAAACAATAGATATAGTCATCAACTGCTTTTTCATTGGGAGTCGTTTTATTTTTCCCAATGTTCCCTCCTATAAGTACATTTTTATTGTGCTTTATTCGGCTTACTGCCGCCTTAACCCCTTCATTATTGAATCCCATACGATTGATCAGACCTTGGTCTCCAGCCAAACGAAAGAGCCGTTTTTTGGGGTTACCGTCTTGGGCTTTGGGGGTCAGTGTTCCTATTTCGATGAAACCAAAACCAAAATGGGAAAGTTCTCGATACAGTTTAGCATCTTTGTCAAAACCAGCAGCCAATCCCACTGGATTATTAAAAGTAATCCCAAATACTTCTTTTTTGAGTTGGGGATGGTTGACTTGATAATAATGACGAATCAAAAAGGGAATCCCTGGAATTTTGTGAACCCAACGGATTAGAGAAAAGACAAAGTAATGTATCCATTCGGGATCACCGAGAAACAGTATGGGTTTGATCAGATAACGATACATAAATCAGGTAAAAAAATCCCGCCGTAGCGGGATCTAGTTATTTTTTTACGGGGTTGAGTTTCTGACTCATCTCCAGAGAAAGGGCCGAACGCTCTATTTTTAGCTTACCTGCTAAAGTTTCAATAACGCACGTATTGTCTTTGTCATTTAGCTCTACTACTTTGGCATGTAGGCCGCTTTTGGTAATCACCCTGTCCCCTTTGGATAGGTTATTCATGAAATTCTTTTCTTTTTTCTGTCTGCGCTGTTGTGGTAAAATGATAAAGAAAAAAAATACCACAAGCATCAAAAGCAAAAAGGGCATTTGCCCAGATAATCCCTCCATAGGTTTGTTTTAGTGGTTATTGGTTTTGACGCGCTTTAGCCGCTTCGTCACGTTGTTTTTGTTTTTCTGGGTCGGGGGTTACCATCGCTTTGATTCTCAATGTTTCACGTCCACTTTCAGTATTGGCAGAAATAGTAACTGTTTTTTGCTGCATATTGGGTTTGTTGCTGGAATCAAAACTCACCAAAATTTCACCACTCTCTCCAGGAGCTATAGGGGTGTTTTTAGGATAATTGGGGACAGTACACCCACAACTTCCTCTTGCATCTACAATTATTAAATCAGACTTTCCGGTGTTGGTAAAAGTGAATTGGGTCTGAACATTCTCCCCTTCTTTGATGGTACCGAAATCATGCTCTGTTTTATTAAAAGTCATCACAGCTGTGGCTGCGGCTGTTTTGTTAGCATTTTCAGTAGCCTTTTCTTGATCTACTTTCTTGGCTGCACTCTCGTTGCAAGCAGTAAAGCCGATGAGTAGAACACTAACAAAAATCCAAGCAAATTTTTTCATGGTTAATTTTTAAAATTTAATGTTTTCAAATTTAGGAAAAAAACATCAAATCAGTCCTCTCCCTCTTTTATTTAATCTCCCCGATTCTTCAAAATCTTTAATTATTTTATCCAAAATTCCATTGATGAAAACATTACTTTTTGGAGTAGAGTAATCTTTTGAAATTTCAATGTATTCATTCATGGTGACCTTGGTAGGTATAGAAGGAAAAAAGAGCAATTCTGCCATAGCCATCTTGATCATAATTGCGTCCAGCAAGGCAATTCTGTCACTGTCCCAGTTGGGAGTTCTCCCCACCATTTCTTCTTGAAGGGCATCGTTGTTGGCTACAACCTTCTCCAACAATTCGATGGCGAATTGAGGATCTTCTTCTGCAGCATTCATCTCAGGAAAATGGAGGCTATTGGTATCTTTGGGGTCTATTTTTTGGAGTACTTTCAACAAAAAAGTATTGACCACGGGAAGGTCGTCAATCCATGTCAATTCTTTGTCTTCTATATAATCGTAAAAACCCTCTGATGGAGCAATAATCTCTTTAAAGAAAAAGCAAACGATTGATCTGTCCTCTTCCAATGTAGGAGCGTTCTTCTGAGCATAGTTTTTGAAATTTTCACTATGCATTAAGGCTTTAAAATTGATCTTTACATAATCAAAATCCAATTCCCAGAATTTAATTTTTCTTTTTTTGAGGTAATTGACCAAAACAGGATGCTGAGCGATGAATTTTAAAATTTTATTCTCAACGAGTTTTGCAATGTTATCGGGTACTGCATCGGATCGTAATTCCTTTTGCAGATGCATTTGATCGATTGCATGTTCGTGAACCGCTTTTAAAAAAGCTAAGAGAGTAAGGTAGAGTGAGAAAGTATTGAGGTAGCTTTTTTTAAAAAAACTCACCTCTTCGGTCAAGTTGCCGTCCCGATTATGTAAAAAGGAATACAGCGACTGCATTACTTTGATGCGCAGATGTCTTCGGGTTAGCATGTATAGAATAACCAATATTTGTGCCAAAAATAGGGCTTTAGATTGAATTACTGTCAACTAAAAATGCTTTTTGAATTTGATTACAATGCATTTGTTTAACTTTAACCCCTTACTAACGCAGCATAGCGCCATGGATCGATGAGAGAATTACAATACCTCAATAAATACCTTAAAAAATACCGTTTAAAAATACTCTTGGGAATAGTCATTACCATTATTTCAAGAGTCTTTTCCCTATTTGCTCCGCGACTGATTGGCGAATCACTTACGGCGGTAGAACATTACTTGTCGAACAATCAGGGTTCGATGGAATCGCTCAAAGCTTTGATGCTCAACAATATTTTGATCATCATAGGAGCCACATTACTTTCTGGGTTTTTCACCTTTCTCATGCGTCAAACCATTATTAATGTTTCCCGATACATTGAATTCGATCTTAAAAATGAAATTTTCTCTCATTATCAAAGATTGACCCAGCGGTTCTATAAAAACAATAGAACGGGAGATCTGATGAGCAGAATCAGTGAAGATGTGAGCAAAGTAAGAATGTATGTAGGTCCAGCCATTATGTACAGCATCAACACCTCAACATTGTTTGTTTGTGTGATCGTCATCATGTTCAGTATTGCGCCCAAGTTGTCTTTTTACGCTCTGATTCCGCTTCCTGTGCTATCCTTTACAATATACAAATTGAGCAGAATCATCAATCATAGAAGTTCTGTCGTTCAAGAAATGCTCTCCAAATTATCTTCTTTCACCCAAGAAACCTTTAGTGGTATATCGGTTATCAAATCATATGGTTTAGAGCAACATACTCATAGCGGTTTTGATTCCTTAGCATTGGAGGCTAAAGAGAAAAACATGAATTTAGTCAAAGTTCAGGCTTGGTTTTTTCCATTGATGATTCTCTTGATTGGATTGAGTAACCTGATCGTTATTTTTATTGGGGGACAACAATATATGAATGGCGAGATTGAGATAGGCGTTTTGGCAGAATTCATCATTTATATCAATATGCTGACATGGCCAGTTGCAGTAGTGGGTTGGATTACTTCTGTAGTGCAACAAGCTGAAGCCTCACAAAAACGCATTAATGACTTTTTGGATGAGTCTATAGAAATACAAGATGGGGTGGGAGTCAGCGGTCTTGTAAACGGAACATTAACTTTCGAAAATGTAACTTTGGTTTATCCCGAAACTAAAATTAAAGCTCTTGATGACGTGAGTTTCCACATTGAAAAGGGAAAAAAACTGGGAATTATTGGAAAAGTGGGCTCTGGAAAATCTTCTCTCCTCAATCTTATCAATCGCTTTTATGACCCTGATGCAGGAAAAATACTGTTAGGGGGTCATGATATTAAGAATTTTAAACTTCAAAAACTAAGAAGCTTTATCGGTAATGTTCCTCAAAATGCTTTTTTATTTTCAGAAAGCATTGAAGATAACATCCGTTTTGGAAAAATGAACGCTTCTGAGGACGAAATCATTACGGCATCCAAAAATGCAGCCATTCACAAAAACATCGTGAAATTCAAAGAAGGCTACAAAACCTTATTGGGTGAGAGAGGGGTTACCCTTTCTGGGGGTCAAATTCAAAGGGTTTCTATCGCGAGAGCTTTGATAAAAAACTCTAAAATATTACTTTTTGACGACTGTCTTTCGGCGGTTGACACGGATACTGAAGAGAAAATATTAAACCATCTTAAGAGTTATTGTAAAGATAAAACCACAATCATTGTGAGTCATCGGATCTCCTCCATCATGTATGCCGATCATATTATTGTTTTGGATAAAGGTAAAATTATTGAAAGTGGAGACCACCAGAAGTTAATCCATCAAAAAGGATTCTACTTCAAATTATTCAACAAACAGCAAGATGAAAAGGATCAATAATTTGTTTTGTTTGATTTTTTTTTAGAATTTTGGATAAATGCTAAATTAATTTAAACAAAAGTTCAATGTACAACAACAATGAAAAGGACCAAGAGGAAATTTTTTCTAAGGTTCTAAGGGCAGGAAGAAGAACTTATTTTTTCGACGTTCGCGAGACCCAGGCCAGTGATTATTACTTGACCATTACAGAGAGTAAAAAATTCACCAATGATGATGGGACGTTTTATTACAAAAAACATAAAATCTACCTTTATAAAGAAGATTTTAATGACTTCAGAACCATTTTAGGAGAAATGGTAGGTTTCATTATAAAAGAAAGAGGAACAGAGGTCATCAGCGAAAGGCATCAAAAAGACTATGAGAAGGATAAGAACTTTGATTCTGCAAATATTTCAAACAGTGATTTTACAGATCTGAATTTTGTAGACATTTAATCGTTACAGTTTTCAAGGTCTCATTTCTTTTATTCTCCACATTTTTTGATTCAATTTGTAATTCAAAGTAAATCTTAATGGCCAGAACGGAATCTTACATGCTTCCCTTAAACACGAAAGCACCCCCTTTTTCATTACCCAACAGTATTGACGGAGCTCATCTCTCTATCGATCAAATAAAAGGCACAAAAGGAACTCTTGTTGTTTTTATGTGTAATCACTGTCCCTATGTTATTCATTTGTTAGATGAAATAGTTAAAGTGAGTCATGAGATTAAAGAATGGGGGATCAACACCGTGGCCATTTCCAGTAATGACATTGAGGTTTATCCCGAAGATGGTCCTGAACTGATGAAAAAACTGGCTTTAGAAAATTCTTTTGATTTTCCTTATCTATACGATGAAACTCAAGAAGTAGCTTTGGCATATCAAGCGGCTTGTACTCCAGATTTTTATCTTTTTGATGAAGATTTAAAATTGTCTTACAGAGGCAGATTCGATGATGCACGCCCCAAAAACAACAATCCTATAACGGGAAAAGATTTACGTAAAGCCTGTGAAAACTTATTTAAGGGAAAGGAACAAGAAACAAATCAATTCCCAAGCATGGGTTGTGGCATTAAGTGGAAAGCAGGAAATGAACCCAGTGGATTTTCTAACTAAAATCGACCAGCTCTACTTCAAAAATTAAAGTCGCATGGGGTGGAATCACTCCTCCAGCCCCTGCTGTACCATAAGCAAGATCACTGGGAATAACCAATTTTGCTGCCGCCCCCTTTTTGAGCAGAGCAATACCTTCATCCCATCCTGCAATTACTCGTCCTTCTCCGAGGGCAAAACGGATGGGTTCGTTGCGTGAGTAGGAAGAGTCAAAAACAGTTCCATCCAGCAACATTCCACGATAATGAACAGAAACAGTACTTCCTTTAGTAGGATGATTGCCTGACCCTTCCCTTTTTATGGAATAATAAAGTCCGGATTCTGTTCTCTCCATTCCCATTACATGATCATCCATCTCTTTTTGAGCGGCTTCTTGAGCGGCTTTAATTCGCACTTCCTTCTCGTTTACAAAACGATCAAAAGCTGCAGCAGCATCCCAAGTTTCAGCAATAGACCCAACACGCTCGATGGTGATTTTTTGAATGGTGTCGTTCTGAGAAATAGCATCTACCACGTCTTGACCTTCTACTAAATAACCAAAAACACTGTGTTTACCGTCCAGCCATGGTGTAGCAGCATGGGTAATAAAAAATTGACTTCCATTGGATCCAGGTCCAGCGTTGGCCATAGATAAAGTTCCAGATCGGTCGTGTTTTAGCTCGGGGTGAAATTCGTCTTCAAAATTGTATCCTGGACCGCCTACTCCTGTTCCTAAGGGGCAACCCCCTTGAATCATAAAATCTGGGATCACACGGTGAAATTTCAAACCATCGTAATAGGGAGTTCCTTTTGAACTGACATTATTTTCTATCGAGCCTTCGGCCAGACCAACAAAATTCCCTACTGTTCCTGGGGTTTTGTCAAATGTTAATTGAATCTTGATGTTCCCTTTATCGGTTGTAAACGTGGCGAAAATTCCCTCCTGCATGTTTAATTTAATTTTTGGCGAAGATAACAATAGTTGTCAAAAATGTATGCTTTTGGATCAGTTTCCAACCTCACTGATAAATTTCAATCGGAAAAGACGTAAATCTTCATCCTCATAATCCCCGTCAAATTCTTCAGAAGCCTTACTGAGATCGTCCGAATCGGCCTCCATAAAGTATTCGGTCAATTCCTCAATTTGATCCTCATCAAAAATATCATTGATCCAATAGTCGATATTCAACTTTGTTCCAGAGAAAACGATGGTTTCCATTTCTGAAATCAATTGATTCATATTCATTCCTTTGGCAGAGGCAATGTCATCGAGAGATAACTTTCGATCAATACTTTGGATCAAATACAGTTTGAGTCCAGAATTGGCTCCAGTGCTTTTAATGATGAGATCATCGGGACGGATGATCTCATTTTCCTCAACATACTTTTTTATGAGTTCTATAAATTTTGACCCGTAACGTTTAGCTTTGCCTTCTCCTACCCCATTAATTTGAATGAGTTCTTGAAGATTGATAGGATATTTGAGTGCCATATCCTCTAAAGAGTATTCCTGAAAAACAGCAAAGGGAGGAACATCTTCCTCTAAAGCGACTTTTTTTCTTAAGGATCGCATGAGGTCCATCAATGTATTGTCAACATCTACTTGTGACTTATGGACCATCGTAATGGGCTGACTGGATTCATAATCATGATCGGCGGTCATAAGAAATGATTTCGGTTCTTTGAGGAAATTTCTAGACGTGTCAGTGAGCTTAATTACCCCATAGGTCTCAATCTCTTTGGAAAAAAACTCGCTGACCAACGCTTGTCTAAGCAGCGCCCTCCAAAATTTAGCATCGCGATGGTTTCCAACTCCAAAAAAAGGTTTTTCATGGGTTTTATGGGAGAGAATTAAAGCGTTTTTAGCGCCAACTAAAGTTTTTATGATTTCTTTAGATT
>JAURMQ010000088.1 GCA_030830625.1 Flavobacteriaceae bacterium | reverse complement strand
TACATCACATTGGGGGATTGCATTCCGGTGAATGGGATAGGGATAGGCCATTTCTCCTTTTTCGCCTTTGTATTCGTTTTCCAATTGTTGAACCGCTTTAACCCCTGTTCCTGTAATGGACTGATAGGTGGATACGATGATGCGTTCGATTCCATAATGCTCTTTTAATGGAGCCAAGGCGACTAACATTTGTATGGTAGAACAGTTGGGATTTGCAATGATTTTATCTGCGGAGGTCAATTCATTTGCATTGATTTCGGGGATGATTAATTTTTTATCGGGATCCATTCTCCAAGCCGATGAATTATCGATGACTACGGTTCCCGCCTCGGCAAATTTGGGAGCCCATTCTAAGGAAGTTGACCCCCCTGCAGAGAATAAAGCTACATGGGGTTGCATGGAAACGGCGGTTTCCAACCCCACCACCTCATATGAGTTGGTTCCACAAACAACTTTTTTACCGATTGACCTTTCTGAAGCCACGGGAATCAGTTCCGTAAAGGGAAAGTTTCTTTCCGATAGAACCTTAAGCATTACTTCACCGACCATTCCTGTTGCACCTACTACTGCTATTTTCATAGTTAATTTTTTTTTGCAAAATTAAGCTTTATGGTTTGGCGTACAACTTCAATGGGTTTTTTTTCAAAATCTCAACAAACTGTTTGATTTATAACAATTGGTGATTTTTTTACTTTTTCAGTACTCTCTTAATTCGATTTCCCATTGCCGAAAGCAGCTCATAGGAGATGGTTCCGGCATTTTCTGCCATTTCGTCGGCTCTGCTTCCCTCCCCAATGACGATCACTTCTGCTCCTTCAGCACAATTGATATCATCAATTTCTACCATGACCATATCCATACAAACATTCCCTACCACAGGAGCTTTCCTACCGTTGATCAAAACCCAACCTTTACCATTTCCATAGGGTCTGGAAAAGCCATCAGCATGTCCGATGGGTAATATTGCAATTCGGGTATTTTTGGCAGCTTTCCATCCGCTATTATATCCCACGGTTTCTCCGGTTTTGATCTCGTGAATTTGGGTAATGTTTGTTTTGAGTTGTGCAATGGGTTGAAGGGATTCATTCCATGATCTATGGTTGGCAAAACCGTATAATCCTATACCCACTCTTACCCAATCCAGATGGTACTCGGGATAGTTGAACACTCCCGAGGTATTCAGAAGGTGGTACTCTTGTTTTTGCTTTACACTTTGGTCATGCTTTTGCATGATTTCTTTGAAAAGTGAAATTTGGTTTTCTGTTTTTATATCCGGTTTTGGAGATTCTGTTTGTGCCAAGTGTGTGTAAATTGTTTTGACTTCAAAAGGGCTATTTTTTAATTCTTCGATGACCCATTCCACATCTTGAGTACTGAACCCAATACGATTCAAACCAGTATTGTATTTGATGTGGATGGGGTAGGCAGTTTTTTTATGAGAGCTGACTTGATGAACGAACTCTTTCCAGCTTCGTTTGCTGTATAAGACCGGTTCTAGATTGTGAAGAATGATTTCCTTAAAACTTTCAATTGGTGGGTAAAATACCAATATTGGAATTTGGATGCCGTATTCTCGCAATTGGATTCCTTCGGAGGCATAGGCTACGGCCAAGCTTTCTATACCCAATTCAACCAATTTTTGAGCAATAGGACCAGAAAGGCTACCATAGGCATTGGACTTGACAACCCCGATCATTTTTGTGCGGGGATTCAACTTCTTTCTGAGAGAAAAATAGTTGTATTCTAATTTTTTTAAATCGATTTCGAGAAGGGTCAAGATCTTTCCTTTTTAGTATTCTTTTTTGGAACCTTTATCCTTTCGTGTTTTTGCAATGCACTATTAAAAGCTCCTCTACTGAGGGGCTCATAATCGTCTTTTTCGCCCAATACGACCAAGTCTTTTTGATCCGATTTTCGGTAGCTGTAATGGGCTAAATTACCCGTTCGAGTACATACAGCGTGCACCTTGGTAACATATTCGGCTGTAGCCATCAAAGCAGGCATGGGTCCGAAAGGGTTTCCGGTATAATCCATATCCAATCCTGCCACAATAACCCGTATCCCTCGATTGGCCAAATCGTTGCAAACGTCAACAATTTCATCATCAAAAAATTGGGCCTCATCGATTCCGACGACTTGGCAATCATGGGCCAAAAGGGGAATATTGGCTGCAGCAGGAACCGAAGTAGAGGGAATCTGATTCGAATCGTGAGAAGTAACCATTTGATCATCATATCGTTGATCAATGGCAGGTTTGAAGATTTCGATTTTTTGATTCGCAAACTGTGCGCGCTTCAATCGGCGAATCAATTCTTCTGTTTTTCCTGAAAACATCGATCCGCAGATCACTTCGATCCATCCAAATTGTTCTTCGTGGTTTACAGGATTTTCTAAAAACATTTTGTAATTTTCAGTCAAACAAAGGTATTAAAAACAAAGCTTTGCAATAGAACAATTTATGCCCAATATAATCCATCAGCAACTCCAGCAACTCGCGAAAGAAATCCTAGAGATGGAAGAGCCTTATGAATATCAAAAGGTTTATGATGCCACATTGCAGCTCTTTGAACGTCTTGTTTTGGTCAAAAACTCAAAGGGGTTTAAAAAAGATTTTTGGGAAGAATTAGAAACCAATTTTGACCAAGCCGTAGATTTTATTAAAGCTAAACCAGAGTCTGAAGTCGCCCAAGAAATTTATAATGACCAAAGGGAATTGCCGCCTATAATGGATACCATCAAAGAAATTATAAATGAAATTCCTGAGGAAAAACCATCGGTATCCGATTTATTCCAGGAAAACAACAAGGAGATGTCTTTTGAAAGAAAAGAAGAAGCTTCTGTTGTTGAGAAGGAGCAACACAGAAACTTGAATGACAGATTTTCAAGGGGTCTTCAGGTGGATCTCAATGACCGATTGGCCTTTATAAAACACCTTTTTGAAGACAGTTCTAATGATTACCAGCGGGCCATTTCTCAAATTGCCACTTTACAGTCTTGGGAAGATGCCCAGAATTTCATTCTAAAAATGATCAAACCCGATTATAATGATTGGGAAGGCAAGGAAGAATACGAAGTTCGTTTTTTGAAAATAGTGGAAAATAATTTTCAATAGTATTTTCAGTTTAATGAATCACAATAGAGAATGGGGGAGCTTTTTGTAGTACCAACACCAATTGGTAATTTAGGAGACATTACCTACAGAGCCGTAGAGATTCTCAAAGAGGTTGATTTGATCTTAGCCGAAGATACCCGAACCAGTGGTAAACTGCTGAATCACTACCAAGTCAATACACCAATGAAGGCCTTCCATATGCATAATGAGCACAGAAAACTGGAGGAGGTCATTTCAAAATTAAATTCAGGACTAAACATTGCACTCATATCCGATGCGGGAACTCCAGGGATCTCCGATCCGGGTTTTCTTTTGGTTCGTGAAGCATTGTCACAGCGCTTAAAAGTTAGCTGTTTACCGGGCCCAACCGCACTGATTCCTGCTCTTGTTCAAAGCGGCTTGGCTTCCGATCGTTTTGTTTTCGAAGGATTTTTACCCCCTAAGAAAGGAAGAATTAAACGCTTGGAAATGCTTTTGTATGAAACGCGAACCCTCATTTTCTATGAGTCGCCGCATAAACTTCTCAAAACCCTAACTCAGTTTAGAGAAATATATGGAGCTGATCGAGAGGTTTCGATTTCCAGAGAATTGTCCAAAATGTTTGAGGAAACTTTTAGAGGAACCCTCGAAGAAGCAATTCGCCACTTTAACACCCATACCCCCAAGGGGGAATTTGTCATTTGTATGGCTGGATTTTATAACAAATAATTAAGATGCGTTGGAGTCCTCTACCCTTACCGAATGAGCAAAAGGCAAAAGCACTTCAACAGGAAATCGGAGTTCCTTACGAAATTGCTTGTTTATTGTTGCAAAGAGGGATCGAAGACTTTGATACCGCTAAATCCTTTTTTCGACCAGAACTTTCAGATCTGCTGGATCCCTTTTTGATGTTGGGAATGCAAGAGGCTGTGGACCGAATTTTCCAAGCCATAGAAAAAGATGAAAAAATAATGGTATTTGGAGATTACGATGTAGATGGAACGACAGCTGTTGCATTGGTGTATTCTTTTTTGAATAAAAGTCATCCCAATTGTATCTATTATATTCCCGACCGATATGAGGAGGGTTATGGTGTTTCTACCCAAGGCATCGATTATGCTAAGGCAAATAATGTAAGTTTAATCATTGCATTGGATTGCGGGATAAAGGCAGTAGATAAGTTGGCTTATGCTCAAACTTTGGGAATAGATTTTATCATTTGCGATCACCACTTGCCCGGATCGCAACTACCAGAAGCCATTGCCATTTTAGACCCCAAACAGGCCGATTGTCCCTATCCTTTTAAGGATTTATGCGGCTGTGGGATCGGTTTTAAACTCATTCACGCCCTAACCCTTTATATCGGGGGAACCATCAATGATATTATAGACTATATGGATTTGGTGGCTATGGCCATTGCAGCAGATATTGTTCCCATGAAGGGAGAAAATAGGATTTTAACTCATTTTGGGATTAAACAAATTCAGGAAAACCCCAGAGTGGGTATCCGCTCTTTTGTCAGTCAACTTAAGAGAAAACTCACCGTTTCAGATTTGGTATTTATTATTGCGCCAAGAATCAATGGGGCAGGCAGAATCAAGCACGGGAGTCATGCCGTTGCCCTCCTTTTATCTGAAGATATAGAGGAAGCCTTGTCACGTTCAAGAGCCATAGAATTGTACAACAGCGAGCGGAAGGAATTAGATCAAAAAATCACACTTCAGGCCTTGGATCAAATCAAACAAAATGAGGAAGAATCATTCTACTCTACCGTAGTCATTCAGCCAGATTGGCACAAAGGAGTCATTGGGATAGTAGCTTCCAGATTGATAGAAACCTATTACCGCCCTACCGTTGTTTTTGCTGCTTCAGGCAATTACTATACTGCATCGGTTCGTTCGGTTAAAGGCGTTGATGTCTATCAGATTTTAGAAGCTTGCAAAGAACATATTGTTCAATTTGGTGGGCACCGTTATGCTGCAGGATTGACGATAAAGCCTGAGAATTATCTTTCGTTTAAGAAAGCTTTCGAGTTGGCAGTAGCCGAAGTCATTGAGCCCGAACAAAGGATTCCTTCCACGGCATTCGATTTAGAGCTTTCATTAGACAAAATCACTCCAAAATTTTATAGGATAATGTCCCAAATGGCTCCCTTTGGTCCAGGGAATATGCGTCCAGTGTTTTTGACCAAAGACTGTCTGGATGGAGGCAAGACAAAAGCTGTAGGTGAGGATCAAAGCCATTTAAAGTTAGAGGTAACAGACGATTCACAAACGACCCTAGAGGGGATTGGTTTTGGAATGGCCAACCACATCAGTAGAATTAAAGGGAGAGATCCTTTTCAGATTCTTTATACGGTTGAAGAAAATGAATTCAGGGGAGTGAAGAGCCTACAACTCAAACTTAAAGATTTGAAGTTTGAGGTTAATTCCTGAATTTTTTATAGTGTTGGATCAGTGCTCTGGTGGAAGGATCGTGTTGTTCAATTTCTTCCGTATCGAAATCCTTGAGAATATCATTGGCCAGCTGCTTGCCCAATTCAACACCCCACTGATCGTAACTAAAGATATTCCAAATGATTCCCTGTACAAAAATTCTGTGTTCGTAGAGTGCGATAAGAGATCCCAAGTTGCGGGGAGTGAGTTGCTCAATAAAGAGGGTAGTGGAAGGGCGATTGCCTTCAAACATCTTAAAGGGCAGTAAGGCTTCTATTTGCTCGTTGGATTTTCCTTGGTCTATCAGTTCTTTCCTTACGGTCTCTGTATTTTTTCCCAGCATGAGTGCTTGGGTTTGAGCGAAAAAATTGGACATGAGTTTGTCTTGATGGTCATTTCCTTTGTGCAGAGGTTTGGCAAAGCCGATAAAATCAGCAGGAATCATTTTGGTTCCTTGATGCATTAATTGAAAGAAAGCGTGCTGAGCGTTCGTACCAGACGCACCCCAAATGATATTTCCGGTTTGATACTCAATGGGTTTTCCATTGCGATCTACTCCTTTTCCATTGCTCTCCATGATGGCTTGTTGGAGGTAGGCAGGGAGGTTTCTGAGGTATTGAGAGTAGGGAATGATGGCTTCGGTTTCCACTTCCCAAAAATTATTATACCAAATGGTGATCAGAGCTAAAATAACAGGAATATTTTCCTTAAAATTTGCGGTTCGAAAATGTTCATCCATTTTTCCAGCGCCTTGAAGTAGATCTTCAAAATGACTTGGTCCTACGGCCAAACAAATCGAAAGCCCTACGGTGCTCCACAACGAAAAACGACCTCCTACCCAATCATTCATAGCGAAGATGTTTTCGGGGGCAATGCCAAATTCAGTGACCATTTTTAAATTGGTCGATACCGCGATAAAATGTTGAGGAATTGCCGATTTAGTCGCGTGTGTTAAAAACCATTTTCGAATGGTATTGGTATTACTCAAAGTTTCTTGAGTGGTAAAACTTTTTGAAACAATAACGAAAAGTGTGGTTTCTGGATCCAATTTTTTGATGACCTCTTCCACATGATCTCCTTCTACATTGGAGACAAAAGTTACTTTAAGATGATTACGATAAAACTCAAGTGCCTCAGTAACCATAGCAGGGCCTAAATCTGAACCTCCTATTCCGATGTTCACCACATGCTGGATTGCTTTTCCTGAGTACCCTTTCCACTCTCCAGAGATGACTTGCTTGGCAAAATCAAACATTTGTTGTTTGACGGCATTAATTTTTGGAGTGATGTCTTTTCCATCGACCATTAGAGGCTTAGGATTAAGCGTCCTCAGTGCGGTGTGAAGTACCGCTCTGTTTTCGGTTTCGTTGATCTTGGACCCTTCGAAATAAGCACCAATGGCTTGATCGAGGCCAGACTCTTTAGCCATTTCAGTCAAAATGTCTAAAGTTTTTTCATCCAACAAGTTTTTGGAGTAATCTACATAGAAAGATTCCCATTGGAGTGACAGTTTTTGGATGCGCTCAGCATCCTCATAGAAATAGTCTGTAAGTTTTGTTTGTTTGTGTCTTTGGAATTCGGACTCCAACAATTTCCATGATTTGAGGGACAAGGGATTTTTTTTATTGAATGTCACTTTGGGAGAGGGCTAATGCAGAGTTAATATGGGTTAAGTCGGAAGTGAAAGATAGGCAATCGAGCTGTGTTTTCAGATCTGTGATGGCGTTGTAATATTCAATTTTTAGTTGTTTAGAAATCGGTTTGGCCTCTGGCAGTTTTTGCTTAAAT
>JAURMQ010000087.1 GCA_030830625.1 Flavobacteriaceae bacterium | reverse complement strand
ATGGAATGCATTCTTCAACCAAACAAGGTCCTGATTTTAGTTCTTCAACCTCTTTGTTGGAATAAACAATTGATACTCCATACCCATCGTATCCCATTTCAGCAGATTTCCATACAAAAGGAAAGGACAATCCTCCTTTGAAAATAGACTCTTTCAATTGGTCTAAGCTTTCAAATTCTTCGAAAGGAGCTGTAGGTATATTGTGTGTTTTATAAAATCTTTTTTGCAAACATTTGTTCTGAATGGTTTTAAGGACATGGGGTTGAGGATAAACTTTAACCCCCTCTTTTTCGAGTTTTTCCAATGCCTCTACATTAACCTTTTCAATTTCGATGGTCAATACATCCACGTTTTTCCCAAAATCATAAACCGTTTGAAAATCGGTTATGTCTCCTTGGACAAAATCGTCACAGGCCAATCTTGCAGGTGCATTTTTGCTGGGATCCAATACCTTGGTTTTGATGTCCCATTTTCGGGTGGTATAGAGCAACATTTTGCCCAATTGCCCTCCTCCAAGTATGCCTAAGGTTTTTGAAGTTGAAAAAAAATTCATAAAGAAGTTTTTACAAAAATACGCATAACTTTCTGGCTTGGAAAATAACAAGACAATTTGGATATCTTTGTTACAAATATTATAAGATGATCAATATAGTACTCTTTGGGAAACCAGGGGCCGGAAAAGGAACGCAAGCCGAATTTTTAAAATCTAAATATCAATTGTTTCACATTTCTACAGGAGATTTGTTCAGGCATCATATTTCAAACAAGACAGATTTAGGTCGATTGGCACAGTCCTTTATGGAAAAGGGGGATTTGGTTCCCGATCAAGTAACTATCGATATGCTAAAAGATGCCGTTGAAAACAATCCCGAGGCCAAAGGATTTATATTTGATGGTTTCCCCAGAACAGCCAAGCAAGCCGAAGCACTCGATGGGTTTTTGAGTGAAAAATCTATGCAAATTACTGCTACGGTTGCATTAGAAGCCGATGATGATGTTTTGGTAGAACGTTTGATTAACAGAGGCAAAACCAGCGGGAGAGTAGATGATCAAGATGAAGAAAAAATCAGAAACCGATTCGAGGAATACAACAACAAAACCGCCCCTCTAAGAAAATTTTATTCGGCTCAAGGGAAATTTTACAGTGTCGATGGGATAGGCGATATAGATCAAATTACCAAAAGATTGAATACTTTGATCGACGGTTTACACTAATTAGATGACAGAAGCAAATTTTGTTGATTACGTAAAACTCAATCTCAAGTCAGGAAACGGAGGAAAAGGTTCCGTTCACTTGCATCGTGAGAAGTACATTGCCAAAGGCGGACCCGACGGTGGAGATGGTGGAAGGGGGGGGCATATCATTGTCCGTGCCAACCCCAATCTATGGACGCTCTATCCATTCAAGTTTACCCGACATTATGCCGCAGGTCATGGTGGAGACGGCAGTAAAAACAGAAGCAGTGGAGCGCAAGGACAGGACGTTCACATTGAAGTCCCTTTAGGAACAGTGGTCAAAAATTCCGAAAACCAAAGTGTGCTTTTCGAAATTGTCGAGCCCAATCAAGAATTTGTGCTGTTGGAAGGCGGAAAAGGAGGTTTGGGAAATTGGAATTTTAAATCCTCTACCAATCAGACTCCCAGATATGCACAACCCGGAATTTCGGGACAAGAACTCCAGATTACCTTGGAACTGAAAGTATTGGCAGATGTTGGTTTGGTCGGTTTTCCCAACACCGGTAAATCTACTCTTTTAGCATCGTTGACTGCTGCCAAGCCCAAAATCGCCGATTATGAGTTTACGACCCTAAAACCCAATTTGGGAATTGTCCCTTATCGTGATTTTCAGTCTTTTGTTATGGCCGATATTCCTGGTATTATTGAAGGGGCAGCCGACGGGAAAGGATTAGGTCATTATTTTTTACGTCATATCGAACGCAATTCTGTTTTACTTTTTCTGATTCCCGCCGATACCAAAGATGTAAAGAAGGCCTTTGATATTTTGATGAATGAATTGAAAACATACAATCCCGAATTGATGGATAAAGACTATATCGTAGCCCTCTCCAAGTGTGATTTATTAGACGATGAGCTAAGAGCAGAATACGCCGAGGAAATGAAAAAAAATTTCCGAAAAATTCCGCATTGTATGATTTCGGCAGTAGATCGATCTGGCTTAGTTCCTTTGAAAGATTTGATATGGAAAATGTTAAATGTTCCTCATGTTTAGATTAAGGTGGGCGACTGTTTTATTTATTTTTCCATTATGCATTCACTCTCAGATAAAGACTCCTTTAACAACTCATACCTATGAACTCGATTCTCGCTACAACCAAGAGTTGACATTTCTCAAAAATCAGGAAAAGAAGGACCCGAAAACCACCCTCAAATCTATAGCCGAATTGTCGTATTACTACAAAGATTGGGACACTGCAATAGCCTATTATGAAAGGCTTCTTTTAAGTTCACCTACTGCTGAAAATCATTTTAAAATTGGAGTAGCCGCTGCCAGAAAATCATTAGAAGTATCTCAATTTTTTTCTGTTCCTTATGCGGTTAAAGCCATAAAATATGTAAAAAAAGCGCACGAGTTAGAACCCAAAAAAGTGATTTTTCTCAATTTATTGATTCAGCTGTATGCCGGAATACCAACATTCTTGGGGGGTAGTATCCTTTATGCCGAGAAAAAAATCAATGAGTTAATGGTCATAGACCCTTTTGAAGGGATGATGATGCAAGCCCATCTTTTTGACGTGAAGAATGATTATGTAGCGGCCAAATCCAAATATATGGAGGGGTTTAGTTACCTTAAAAATCAATTTAGTGATCCTAGAGAATGGATTTCAAAATTAAATAGAGATATGTTTTTTGTTTTGGGACGTTCCGCTGCCGAATACAATATTGAAGCTGAAACCGCTGGAGTTCTATTAGATCACTATATAAATACTTTTGACTTTTTAGACAATTACCCTTTAGAATGGGCCTATTATTATCGTTCAAAAATTTATTTTTACAACGATAGATTAGAAGAAGCTCAACGGTCCATTCGAAAAGCTCTTGAGACTAATCCCGCTTTTAAGGAAGGTGAAGAATTATTAAAAACAATGAAATTTGAGTAAATATCATTTTATTGCCATCGGAGGAAGTGCCATGCACAGTTTGGCCATCGCCCTCAAAAACAATGGGCACGAGATTAGTGGTAGTGATGATTCAATTTTTGATCCCTCGCTCACCCAATTGCAAAAGGCTGGAATATGTCCAGATCAGTTGGGTTGGTTTCCTGAGAAAATTAACACCAATTTAGACGCAGTAATTTTAGGAATGCACGCCAAAAAGGACAATCCCGAACTTTTGGCTGTTCAAAAAATGGGTTTACCCCTTTTTTCCTATCCAGAGTTTATTGCTCACTATGCTCGAAATAAAACCCGAGTGGTT
>JAURMQ010000010.1 GCA_030830625.1 Flavobacteriaceae bacterium | reverse complement strand
TTGTATATACCTTCAATCGTATTACCCAATTGAACCCATGTGGTTTGTGATCCTACACCCGTTTTTTCATAAACTCTTACAGCACCTTTATCACTACCAAAAGTATCATCTCCATAGGATCCTACGGCAAGGATATTACCTGCTTGGTTCAAAGCAATTCCTCTTCCTACATAATCACTTGAAGTAGATCCAATAAAATCATTACCCAGTTGGGTAACACTTTGAGTTGAGCTTACCTCAAATACTTTGGCTAAACCTGAATTTGAAATGGCATTATTGATACCATCATTTAAATAATCACCGAAAGCAAATGTTGATCCACTTCCATCAATAGCAATATTTTCACTAAAATCGTCCCCAGTAGATTCTTCAACGATAGTTGTTATTAATTTTGGTTGAATGCTGTAAGTATGAAATACATTTATGGTAGCAGTAGCAATCCCTGATTCTAGAGCACCATCAGAACTTTTGAAAGTAAAAGTATCTGTTCCGTAGAAGTTGTTATTTGGGGTATAGATATAAGAGGTTCCGCTACTGACCAAACTCCCTGAAGTAGGTGATGAAACAATGCTAATACTGAGAGTATTACCATTTATATCCTCAGCAGGGAGTGTGAACTGAGTACTGGTGTTTACTTTGGTAGCCCTATTTATTGATCCTACAGTAGGGGCATGATTTGTAGTGTTTAAAATACTAAATACCCTAGCGATACCTATATTGCTGCTCAAACCCTCACTGTAACCGGTTTGTCCTATTATAAATGAGGAACCATCAGAGCTCATTGCGAAATTACCTGAATAGGATCCACCTGATTTGTTAACTAATGTGGTTAGAGCACTGTTTTCAAGTTTATATAACCTGGTTATGTCATCAACCAATAAGATGTTGCCATCGAAATTTGAAATAATTTTATTATTCGCAAAACCAGAATTGGTTCCACTAACAGAATCGGTTACAACCCAATCAATTGTTCCCGAGGCGTTAAGTGAGGGCTCATACTGAAGTAGTTTCCCGAAATTATCCCCAGACGAATTAATATCCACTCCATCGGCCGATATAAAAAGCTTTTTACCGTTTCCAGAAAGTTCAACCAGTCTGCCAAAAGTGTCATTACTGTTGCTTCCTAAAAGATCACTACCCTGTTGAATCCATTGCTCATTTTGATAGCTAAACACCTCAGCCTTTCCTGCATCAGAGGCATTAGTATCGTCCAAATAATTTCCAATAGCAATTAAATCCCCTTTATCATTCATTGAGAATGTTTCCCCAATGAGGGTAGTGGGAAGAGTAAACGCCCCATTTACAAACTTGTAAATTTTAGCGGTGCCACTTTCGTTAGAGAACAAGAAAGTTTCTCCCAAATGATCCGTTAAAATTTTGCTAGAATAGATAGATGGAAAAGTGTGGATAAGATTCCAATCACTCCCTGATTTTTCGTACAATTTTGCATTAACCAGCAATCGATTCCCTTTGCCGTTCAACAATATTGATGTTCCAAAATTCACTCCAGCACTACTACCAGTAAGATTGCCGATTTGCTGCCAAGTGGGAGAGGCCGTGGCACTGTACTGGAAAATTTTCACCTCACCAGAATCGGTCCCATTACTGTCATTATATATGGATGAAATCGCAATGATACTTCCGTCAGCATTGATGGATATATAGCCTCCAAATTGATCATCTTGCGCTTCTCCTATAATTGATGCCCCAATTGGGTTGGGAATAGGATAAATAAAATCGTAAACCTTAACCTTTAGGGTTGAGGTCGTTGTACTTGTTCCATCGCTAACCTGATAAGCGATCTGATCCACCCCGACAAAGTCATTGGAGGGCTGATAAGTAAAAGTAGTTCCGCTCACTGTGACAGTAGCATTCGAACTGGATAGGGTAATACTCACACTTATAGAGTCCCCTTCAGTATCGTAAATTGATGTGGGAATTTCAATAGTCTGTCCCTTTGGAGTAGAAACATAGAGTGGGGGAGTAATCGCTGGATCATCCGTAAGATCATTCAATCGATATGCCCTAACAGAACCTGAAAATGAAGAGGGATCGTTAGTCTCAGGTGAAGCAATGGCGATAACCGAACCCGACATATTGAGTGCGAGAGACTTCCCAAAATGGGAATTGTATTGAGGTCCTGATATTGTTTTTTTCTTGACCCAAGACGAACTACCATTAAATTTGTATATATCAACCCTTCCTCGATCATTATCGGGCAGATCATATCTGTCTCCTCCAATGGCCAATACATCTCCGTTAAAACTGAGTGATATAGCATTACCATAATAATCATTTTGACCTTGCTCCGATTGCCATATTGCAGACCAATTAGATCCATCGTAGCGGTACAAATCAACATAACCATCGTCAGACAACTGACTGTAAGCGGCTACAGTATTCCCGTCACCACTAAGTTCTACTGTATAACCCAAATAAGCACTGTTAACCGTGCCTGTTACGTTATGAGATAAAACCCAACCTGAATTTTGATAATCATAGATTTCGAATCCCCCTCCATTACTGACACCCGTGTCTGAATTCGCTTTTCCAATTACAACTCTGTTTCCAAAATCATTGATAGAAATGGATTTTCCTAGTTCAGGGCTATCCGAATTGGATATCGCACTACCAAGTAATACCCAGCTTGATCCATTGTATTTATATACATAACTGCTACCATAATTGTTACTCCCAATGGCCAAAATGGATCCATCTCCATTCATGTCCAAGGAATGACCCATTTGTTCACTATTTTGTGTTCCCTCTATAGATTGTCCAAGAGCAGACCAAACCAATGTGCCTGATGCATTAGTGGTAAGTTCAAAAACCTTTACTACTCCTCTATTTGATCCCGTTATTTCTGCTTCTCGTAGACCAACGGCCACTCGTGTTCCGTCAAAGTTGGTGGCAGTAACATCCAGATAGTCATTTGAGTTACTACCATAAATAGGATCGCCTATCGCCGTCCAAGTATTGTTGATCAACTGATAAATTATTGCTTTTCCTGCATTACTTGCACCAACATCACTTCTGTACGAGGAAACCACCATGGTTTTGCCATCTCCACTAAGAGAAGTGTGGAACTCTCCAAGGTAATCGCCGTTTAATCCATTAATGACATTGCCTATAAGATGGCTTGAAACTGACGATCTCTTTACAATTTCAATGGTAACCGTTTCTAGACTACTGGTACCACTAGCATTGGAGGTAGTGTAAGTAAAAGAATCGGTTCCAATAAAATTATTATTAGGTGTGTAGGTGACAAAACTATTACTGACTGGGGCCGATAATGTACCATTTGCTGTGGTTTGAGAAATGGTAATGGTGGTAGAAACGTTCTCTGAAGGCGATAAAGTAATCGAAACTGCAGTATTGACTTCGGTTACACTAAGATGAGATTGGGCATAAGGGTTTTGTTGTCCAAATACAAAAGACACAAAAAACAATAATAATATAGTAAATATATTTTTTAAAAAATGCAACAATTGATAATAAATACTTGGTTATAGAAAAAGTAAAAGCTCCAACGTCAAATATAAAAATTAATTATTCGAATAGTAATTAATTAAAAAAAAATAAGTTAAATTTAATAACCAAATAAATTATTAACTAAATATGAAAAAAAACATTCAAATTTTGTTCTTCATTTTATTGTTTCAATTCGTAGCCTATGCACAAGTACAGGTTAATGGATTAATTTCTGATGAGCAGGGTCAACCCCTCCCAGGAGCGACAATACTTGAAAAAAACACCACCAATGGTGTCGTTACTGATTTTGATGGAAATTATTCTATTCAAGTTTCAGATCAAAATGCAATACTTATGATTTCTTTTGTTGGATATGCAACTCAGGAAGTTTTAGTAGCTGATTTAACTGATTTCAACTTTAGTTTGCAGCCGGATAATGAGCTCGATGAGGTTGTCATTACCGGTTATGGTTCTCAACAAAAAAGAGATTTGACGGGGGCAATTGTTCAAGTTAAAAGCGAAGATTTTGTAAAAGGAGCCAACACCAATGCGCTGCAACTCCTCAACGGTAAAGCTTCTGGAGTTCACATCAGTCAAAGTGACTCGGCACCGGGGGGAGCAATAGACATTAAAATTCGAGGAGCAGGATCCATCAACGCCAGTAACGAAGTTCTTGTCGTAATTGACGGTCTGCCTGGAGGTTCTCTTACAGCTTTGAGTCCCGACGATATTGAATCTATCGAAGTTCTGAAAGACGCATCGGCATCGGCCATATATGGATCTCGTGCGGCCAATGGTGTGGTTTTAATCACCACCAAAAAAGGTAAAAGTGGAGCTATGGTAATTTCTTACGAAAACTATTTTGGATTTCAATCGGTTAATGAAAGAGTCGATATGTTGAATGGTGGAGAATACCTTCAAGTACTGAGTGATATTAACGAAGAAGGAGGTGGCGATGTGTTGTCAACTCCTGCGGAAATTTCAGCTATGGGTTCTGGATACGATTGGCAGGATATTATTTTTAGAAGTTCTCTTGTTCAGAACCATCAAGTCACTATGTCAGGGGGATCTGATGTATCGAATTACTATGTTTCTCTCAACCACCTGAATAACGAAGGGGTTATAAGAGAAAGTGGTGAAAAAAAATACAATGCCCGTATCAATTATGGACTCACTCCAAACGACAGATTAAACGTTAATTTAAACTTGAGTATCAACAGGTCTGAAATTGATAACGTGAAAATGGGGAGAGGAACCAACGAAGGAGTAGGTTTACTTGCTGCTGCATTGCTGTTTGATCCAACCATCGGACCTGAAGTGAATTCCGAAGGTTACTACGATGTGAATCCACTTGTGGCGATTGAAAACCCTGAGGCAATTCTACAGGGTTGGGATCAACAAGTGAGTAGCAATAGAGTTTATGCAACGGGTTCAGTAGATTACAAGATTATTGACGGGCTTACTGCTACAGCCCGATTTGGAGCCAACATATCGGATTCTAGAAGGGATTTGTATGAAAATGATAAATTCCAAGTGGGTAGAGGGTTGAATGGAAGATCAACCATTCGAAATATGGAATCGAATTATTGGATCGCTGAATACCTTGGGGAATATCAAAGAGAATGGGGGGAGCACAATTTTAAATTTTTGGCGGGGATTACCTTCGAAAGTAATACAACCAGATTTCACCAATCTGTAGCTTCTGATATGCTATCTCACGTAACTACAACCAATTTACAGCAGAGTGGTAATAGTGAGACTTTGAATGCAGAATCCGGTAAGTTCAAAAACACTTTGCAATCCTCATTGGCCAGACTTAATTATTCCTTTAAAGATAAATATTTATTAACCGCATCGGTAAGAAGGGATGGAACATCAAAGTTTTCTGATAAATACAAATACGCAACTTTCCCATCAGCCTCTGTTGGCTGGAAGTTGTCATCCGAACCCTTTATGGAGAATAATGAAATATTCAGTGAACTCAAACTGAGGGCAGGTTATGGAGAAATTGGAAATCAAGGGATTGAAAACTTTGAAACCATTCCAACATTTCAGGCAGGAAGTAATGCAATCCTCGGGGGAGCAACCGTATCGGGTGCAGTCCCTGCGAGAATAGCCAATCAAGATTTGAAATGGGAAACCACCAAGGAAACAAATATTGGAATTGATTTTTCTTTAGCGAATAATAGATTTTCCGGAAGTATCGATTATTTTGACAGAAATACTTTTGACCAATTATTCCAACAGCCTGTTCCTCTTACAACCGGTTTTACGTATGTTAGAACGAATTTTGGACAAGTCAAAAACTCAGGAATAGATTTTTCTTTCAGTTCCAGAAATGTTGACAAAACATGGACTTGGGACACCGACATTGTCATGTCGTTTCTCAAAAACGAAGTGGTAGAGCTTCCCACTTTTGCGGCCAACGTAATTTCTGGAAGTTTTAGTTTCTCGGGTAACTATAGAATAACCCAAGTTGGTGCTCCAATTTTATCCTTTTATGGGTATGAGTTGGATGGTATTTTCCAACAAGGTGATGACATTGGGGGTTCAGCGCAACCCAATGCACTTCCCGGTCATCCAATTTTTGTAGATCAAAACGGTGACCAAAAAATTGATGGAACGGACAGAGTGATACTGGGTGATCCGTTTGCCGATTTTACTTATGGGATTACCAACCGGTTTGGATATAAAGATTTCTCTCTTGAAATCTACATTCAAGGGGTACAGGGAATTGAGAACTTCAGTAACCTTGCTGCAGAATCTCTTTATCCTATCAACAAGGAAAGAAACCATTTGGCCGTTCATTACTTAGACCGCTGGAGAACATCAAATACTGATGCCGTTTACCCTTCGGGAGTGAATTATACCTCTTATTCTGATGGTACCAACAAAGTAAATACATACACCGTTCAAGATGCCTCGTTTATGAGGGTTAAAAACATCACGCTAAATTATAATTTACCTTTAGCCAATTCCGATTTCATTAAATCAGGAAATGTATATTTATCGGGTGAAAATTTGCTAACTGTTGCACCAAACTATATAGGTTTTGATCCAGACGGTAACTCAGATGGAACGGGGGTGTCAAGAGCTGATTTTGCAAATTATCCCTTGGCAAGGATCATAAGGATAGGATGTAAGTTGAACTTTTAAACACAAAAAAATGAAAAAATATATTTTAATTTTAGTGGGTTTAATTACTTTTTCTTGCTCAGATTTCCTTGAGGAAGAAGTTTTTACCCAATACGCACCAGATGCATTTTTAGCCAGTGAAAGCGGTATCAATGCCACTTTAACGGCTGCTTATAGACAATCAAGACCCAATTATAGGGAAGAATGGTTTACTTATGGTGAGTGGACCGCCGATTTAATGCTTGAACGTGGGGGAGGATACGCAGCTCCTGCAGCTACATTTGCCGAATTCAATTGGAACGCGAGTAATAATTACTTTAGAGATACTTGGAGGGATCGATATTCTGCCATTGGTGTAGCAAATTCCCTTTTGGATAATATAGACAACGTATCATCACTTTCAGCTTCTAAAGTTGCCTCTCTTAAAGCGGAGGCTACATTTTTAAGAGCTTACAATTATGTTGTATTATACGATTTCTTTGGTCCTTTACCACTCATTACTTCGGGGGAGTTGGATCTTACACCTTCAAGAGCGTCGGATGCCGATACAAGAGCTTTTATTGAAAGCGAATTAATTAGCGCTGCTCAAAATCTTCCGGTTGAACCCGAAGTGTATGGAAAGGCGACAAAGTCGGCTGCTCTAACTTTACTGGGACGATTCTATCTGGATACCAAGCAATGGCAGAAAGCAGCCAATACCAACAAGGAGGTCATTGATTTGGGTAAACACAGTTTGTTTCCAAATGTAGAGGGTGTTTTCTCTGTAGAGAATGAAGGCAATGCCGAAATGATTTTTGTTTTTGGTTCGCTTGCTACTGCTCCTATTCAAGCATTAGCTTGGAATTATACCCCTCATGCCTATCCGGTTGGATATCAAACGGGGCAAGTAAACTATGGCGCTCAGTTTCAGCTTTGGAGATGGTTTGTCAATTCATTTCATGCCGATGATCAGAGAGCCAATGAGTATGACCCACCCAATGGAAAATACGGATGGATTCTCAAGCAATACATCAATAAAGGGGGAGTTCAGATTGATTTGATGAACGATCCCATCATCAAGGGGGTTGAGAAGAAGTACCCCAGACCCGTAAAGTTTACTCCTGACCTCAATGCTTTAGGGGCAGCACACGGAAACGATATGCCCATTCTAAGGTATGCTGAAGTTCTCGTAAACCGAGCAGAGGCTTTGAATGAAATTAATGGACCCAATCAAGAATCGATCGATCTGTTAAATGAGGTAAGACGAAGATCTAAAGCTCCTGATTACAATCTTTCTGATTTTCCAACCAAAGAATCATTGAGAGATCAGATTCTTGTCGAAAGAGGATGGGAATTTCATGCGGAAGGGCACAGAAGAAGATCTTTGATTCGTCATGGAAGCTTTATCAGTGGTGCTCAAGCCAGAGGAAAAACAAATGCCAAGCCGCATCATGTTTTGTTTCCAATTCCTGAACAAGAATTAGATTCAAACTCTGCTCTCGAGCAGAATCCAGGATACTAAACCTTTAAATCCCCCATTATTTTTTTAATGGGGGATTTTTTTTATTTTAGCGGTATCGGATTGTAATTCAAGCGTTGGTTCTAACCTGTTGACCGATCAAAAGGATCAATCAATTCACTTTAAAGTAGTTTTTTTTACAACAGTAATCCAACAATACAATTAATTTTAAGTATATGAAAAATGGAGTGAGTTTACTTTTTTTGATTTTTAGTATAATGACGGTCAGTGGACAATTCAATTCCCGCTCCAGTACTGTTGTCATTTCATCAACTTCAAAAGCCACACAGGTCCACCAAGATGAAAAGGGTGGGCTCAAAATTGATGTAAATACGGCAGATCTGAAAAGGTTTAAAAGACAAGGTTTTGTGCGTTATAGTGATTTGGGGGCTGTTGGAACAGGAAGGTCGGATGACGCAATGTTTATAGTGGCAACTCATGCTCTGGCTAATCAATACGGCTATGATGTGAAAGCCGATGATGGAGCAATTTATTCCATCAGTGGAAAGGAAAATACTGCTGTAATAAATACCAATACAGATTTTGGAAGCGCAACATTTATTATAGATGACACAGAAGTTGAGAACCGATCTGCATCCATTTTTGAGGTGAGATCGGAGTTATCCCCCATTTCGATTGAAGGGTTAAATACCCTTAAAAAGGAACAAAATAAGCTTGATTCTAACCTGGCTGAAGAATGCCTCGTAAAGATTTCGGATGATAACGTCAGAAACTATATTCGCTATGGTCTGAACCAAAATAATGGTCGTGCTCAAACGGACATTTTTATCATGGATAAAAATGGAAACATCGACAGCAATTCTCCCATAATATGGGATTTTGACCATATTACCGAAATCAGTGCACTACCCATTGATAAAAAGAAGTTGATCCTAAGCGGTGGACGATTCATAACCATTGCCAATCAAGCGCCTTCTAAGTACACCTATTACAGTAGAAATATTGCTGTCAATCGATCCAATGTGGTCATAAAGAATCTGACACATCTCATTCGTGGGGAGGGGGAACACGGTGCCCCTTACAGGGGTTTTATTAGTATTTCTGACAGTTCAAATGTTTTGGTGAAGGATTGTGTCTTGACAGGTCACAAAACTTATCAAACCATTGGAGCGGCAGGAAAACCCGTTTCTATGGGTTCTTACGACCTTTCAGTAACACGGTCGATCAATGTTGCTTTTGAAAATTGTCGTCAAACCAATGATATTAATGACAATAGGTACTGGGGAATTTTTGCTTCCAATTATTCCAAGAATATTAGTTTCGACTATTGTGTTTTTTCCAGATTTGACGCACATATGGGCGTGTATAATGCGTCCATTCGTAACTCAACATTAGGATACATGGGGATCAACGCCATTGGATCGGGTGAATTTTATATAGAAAACTCTACGATTAGAGGAAGAAGCTTAGTCAATTTACGTTCCGATTATGGGAGTACTTGGGAGGGATCCTTTATCATTAGAAATTGTGTTTTTGTTCCCCCAAACAGAAAGTCTCCCTACATAAGCCTTTTTAGCGGTTCAAATTCTGGGCTTCACGATTTTGGATATACTTGCTATATGCCCAAAAACATTATCATAGATCAACTTCATATCGATGACTCTCTTCAGGACGAGGAGTATAAATCCATTGCAATTTTTTCAGATTTTAACCCCAAAATGACGGATGAAAGTTTCGAAGAACAATTTCCTTACATCAAGACCGAAAAGGTAGTTTTAAAAAATATCAGTATTTCTAGTAAAAAGGATCTTGAAATAAGCGATAATAAATTTATGTTCCGAAAGGTAGTGGTTGAAAAAGACTAAAAACATCAAAAAAACGCAAAAAATAGGTTGAAATTGATCCAAAACAACTTAAAATCATTAGAAAATATTAAAAAATAGACTAAAACTGTTTTTTCTGATTTTCAGAATATTTCCCCTTCGAGGCTTTGCAAATCCAAATCCATTCAATCCAAATAGTTGTATTCTTCTCTCAGTCCAAGTGTTTCTATGGCTTTTATTGACGGCTTTGGTTTTTTGTCTCTGTCTTTATAATAAGGAGCATTGTCCCAATCAAATAAAGGCCCAACTTCTCTTGGATCTTTTGTTTCGATCAAATAGGATTGGAGTTGATTTGACAAGGCTTCAAGAATGAGTTTATACGCAACAACATCTATTAGGTTATTCATTTGGAAAGGGTCTTCCTTAAGATTATACAATTCGTATTCTGGTCTTTTGGAGAAAGCCAAATCAAATAAAGGTTTTATATTTTCTACATTTTTATTTTTCAACATATAAATCTTTGTCGGTGCTTCATAATGGAGCATATGAGCATCTACGTCTCCATATAAAGGCGGGTCTCCTGCGGGCCAACGATCGGGTTCGTAATTCCTAATTAATAAATATTCATCTGTTCTGATGGCTCGACCAGGATAACCCAGTCCTCCTTTTCTCACAAATGCATGTCTTTCTCTGGCCATGATGACATGATCTCTTTGAGGATCAATGATCCCTTGTTTTTCAGACGTCAATATATCGACAAAACTCCGCGCATTCATCTCTTCAGCTGGGGGAATTCCCGCAAGTTCTAAGAAGGTAGGCGCAAAATCTTTAATATTAATAAAATCCTCAATTTCCCGTCCTGAAGGAAAATGTCCAGGCCAAGAAATGATAAGCGGTATTTTGGTCCCGAAATCATATAAATTGGCCAAGCCTCTGGGCATTTGCCAGCCATTATCACTACAGACAACAATCACAGTATTTTCCAGTTCTCCCATCTCTTTGAGTAAGGATACATAGGATCCTACTTCCTCGTCAAATCGTTGGATTTCATCATAGTAATCGGCGATATCTTTTCTCACCTCAATAGTGTTGGGGAGGTAGGGGGGAACGCGTATAGAATCGAGAGCGATACCCGAATTTTTCCACCCCTCTTTTTGGTAGGGTCGATGAGGATCTCTGCTGCTGTACCAATACATCCAGGGTTGGCCTTTCTTTGTGTCATTAATAAATTCCTCAAAAGAATTGTATCTCACTCCCCCGGGGTTTTGCTCCCAAGCGGTTACGGTTTCATCACCCGGACCCCATCCTTTTCCTTCAATACCCACGTGATAACCCGATTCTTCCATTAATGTTGAATAGACCTTAACGCGGGGAAAACTGCTCCAAAGATTGGCTGCTTCGCCCAAGTTCCATATGTCTTGACCGGTGAGCATTGATGCTCTTGCAGGGGAACACGAAGGCGCAGAACAGAAGGCATTTTTAAAGATCAATCCCTTTTCGGCCAGCCGGTCTATATGGGGTGTTTTGATAGAGGGATCACCATAGCAACCCAAATGCTCTGCAGATTGATTATCAGACATCAAAAGCAGTATGTTGGGTTTTTGGGTGGGAATTTTGGTTGAAACTTTTTTATCAGCAATCAAATTACAGGATGTAATGATACTCAAAACAATTATTGTAATCGCTTTAATGGGAGTTGGGAAGGAAGTTTTCATAATCTCTAAGTTAGTAAACAAAAATGAATGGATCCAAAAAAGTAAAAAATGGATAGACCCTAAGAGGATTAAGGAAGTTTATTTTTCTGAATACAATTTCTCTTTTTCAAATCTTTTTTATCAGATGGATTTTTATTTAAACCCATCGAATAGGATATCTTAGTAAAGAAAAATGGGGCTATACCTGAATATAAAAACAAACTTAATTTACAAGAAAATTATTTTACAATAAATCTATTCCAACTGAGAATTCACATGCAGAGAAGCTTTTTCTTAAGGATCTTTAAAGGCAAAAATGAAGACCCCGTTTGGTAGAAGGGTTAATTCAACGACTGCCCTCCTTTTTCACCGGTTCGGATTCTGTAGGCTTCATCGACTGGCAAAACAAAGATTTTACCGTCACCTACCTGATCTGTTGCAGCTGCATTTAAAATGGCATCGATGGTCCTTTGAACAAAATCATCGTTAACAACAATTGAAAGGTATCGTCTTTGAATTTCGGAAGTACTGTAGGTTATACCCCTGTATACGTGCCCTTCTTTTTCGTTTCCAACGCCGGTAACATCCCAGTAACTGAAAAAATTCACTTCTACTTGGTGCAAGGCCTCTTTGACGTCTACAAATTTTGATTTGCGTATGATGGCTTCAATTTTTTTCATCATTGTTAGATTTAAATTAATCGTTTGAATAGGATTTTACACCGAAGGAAACAGAATCGATTCCCTCTTCTTCTTCTTTGCTGGTAATCCTTATACCAACAGTAGATTTCAAAACATTCATCAATATAAAGGTAATGATAAAAGAAAACAAGGCAATGGTCAACACACCAATGAATTGAGTGGTAAGTAAATCCAGACCCCCACCAAAAAATAATCCGCCGTCAACGGCAAAAATTCCAACGGCAAGTGTTCCAAACAGTCCATTAACTCCATGAACTGCAATTGCTCCTACTGGATCATCTACTTTCATTTTGTCGAAAAATAAAACGGCAATATCTACTAAAATACCTGCAATAAAACCGATAACGATTGCCGACACAGGACCCACTACATTACATCCAGCCGTAATGGAAACAAGCCCCGCCAGTATTCCATTGATGACCATGGTGATATCAATTTTACCATAAGAGAAATAAGTGTAAAACATAGTGGCAATTCCCCCTGCTGCAGAGGCCAGAAAGGTGTTGACTACTACAGAACCGATCAACTCCAAGTTGCCTACAGCCCCTAAAGATGAACCAGGGTTGAATCCAAACCAACCAAACCACAAAATAAATGCCCCCACAGAAGCCAAAGGCAAATTATGTCCCGGTATGGTATTGGATTTCCCATTCTCTGAATATTTTCCAATCCTGGGACCCAAGACAATAGCTGCAGCCAAAGCCGAAAATCCTCCCATGGCGTGAACGGCTGCCGAACCGGCAAAATCGTTGAATCCTCTTAAGGCTAACCAACCATTGGGATTCCAAACCCAATTGGCAACCAAGGGATACATAATCCCGCAAAAAAAGACCACCATCACAGCATAAGCCCAAAGTTTCATCCTTTCGGCCAGAGCCCCAGAGACAATCGAAATAGCGGCAATAGCAAAACCCAATTGAATGAACCAAAATAGTTGATTGGATACCGTTAGACCCAATCCCAAGTCTCCCTCCATGATTCCAAAATCCAATGCAAACCACCCATTAGAGGCTCCGTAGGCAATACCAAAGCCAATCCCGAAAAAGGCGATCCCTCCAAAGGTGATGTCAATGATGACTTTGGCAATGATACTCATGGCATTTTTGGCCCGGACAAAACCAGCTTCTAAGATTGCAAAGCCCGCTTCCATAAAAAAGATGAGAGCCGCACAAAGAGCAACCCAAACCGTGTTGATGGCAAAAATTTGTTCATTCAGTAATCGAGTGTATTCCTCCATGGTTTTATTTATAATTAATAAATATATTAAATAAATTTTCACAAAAATAGTTCAGCATTTGTTTTTTATTTGGGGCTCAAAAAGAAGCATGATCAATTTTGAGAAACACCCAGCACCTTAAGGATTTTCCAAAAAATCTCATGGTTTTCATAAACGCCTAAAAATTCGGAAGACTGGGGCCCGTAGGCAAAAAGAGGTATCATGATGGTACTGTGATCGTTTGTAGAAAAATCAGCTTCGATGATACGGCTTTTGGGATGGGCTTCGGGGAGGCTCAAACCCGAGGTTTCGTGGTCAGCGGTCACAAGGACTAAAGTATTGCCGGTTTGGTCAGAAAACTGGAGGGCTTCGGTTACAGCACTGTCAAAATCAATGCCTTCGCTGATGATTCCCGAAATGTCATTTTCATGACCAAAACTGTCTATTTGATCGCTTTCGATCATTAAAAAAAAAGGAGTATTCTTTTTTTTAAGGAATGCCAATCCTTGAGCGGTGATAGAAGAGAGTGAGACGTCCCTTCCCTCTTTAATGGGTGGGACATCATTTTTGGAAAGAAAATGCCCTACTTTTGTGTTTTGGCTTTTGCCAATCATTTCCAAATGCTCAACAATCTCAAAGTTTTTTTCGAGAGTATCTCCCTCGAAATCATCGGCTCCTCCTCCTATAAAAAGAGAAATTTTACTATCGATTAAGTCGTGTGATATTTTTTTCTGTCGTGACCTGTCTGCTTGATGGGAATAGAAAGCAGCAGGGGTTGCCCCTGTCATGCGGTCGGTGGTTATCAATCCCGAAGCAAACCCTTTTTGGTTTAAGAGTTCGGTGATGTTTTCGGTGGGTTGACCTTGGGGGTCTACTCCTAAATAACGGTTGTAGGTTTTGATCCCTGTGGCCATAGCGGTTGCAGCAGCAGCAGAATCGGTCGTTAAATCATCAGCGGTTTGAGTTCTAACAAGTCCAATGCTTTTGAGTTGGGTGAGGGTCAATCGTCCGGCATTGCCTATCTCAGTCGCAGTGATTTGAGCCAAGCCGTTGCCATCTCCGATCAATAGGATAATATTTTTAACCGGTATGTTTTTTTGATCGAATTCAAAAGTGGGTGTATATACAGAAGAAATGTTTTGATGATGATAAATGCGACGGTCGAGACTTTGTAAGTATTTCGAAGATTCCACAGGGTCATCGGTATTGATAAAATCCACTCCCATTTCTTTCATCGTTTTCCAAGCGGTTTTGGAATCGGGAACTCCCCAGAATCGGAAAGGTTTATTCATTTGATGAGCTTGCGTAATTACAGAAGAAACTTTTTGATGATCCGATGTTGTAAGTTTCCCTTTTCCATTCCAAGAGGATGTTTTTTTAAAATTTAAACTGATTAGGGCGATTTTATTCAACTGTTCCTCCTCTGTGATCTTCTCCAGACTTTGGTAGTCGAAATGAATATAGGAGGGATAATTTTTGTATTCTTCGAGTTTGGGTCGGTTTCCTGAAATTACAATCGAAATTCTAGAATCGTTGATGATGTCAGGATATTTTTTTAAAGTAGCAATCAATTGGTCGAGCGAACGATATGCTTCAGACTTGAAGTCAACTAAAAGTTGAAGATGATCAAGATTTCCCAACTTCAATTCTATCACCTTTTGGAGGGGTTCTAAGTACAAGTTTTCTATGGTTCTGTCCCTAATGATCTCTGATTCATCGTGGGTTACAAACAGGCTGCCATTTTTAAAAAAAACATCTACTTCTATAGAAGTCAAACCATTGGAAAAGGCTTTCCAAAAGGGAATGTTTTGATGATAATCGTTATGGGAATGAATGCGAAAATCTTTTTTTTCTTGAGCATTAACCAGGAGGGTAGAACAGAGATAAAAGACTGACAGATAGTGTGTGTAATGGCTCATTATGGCCTGATTTTAATTAAAAAAAATTCTTTTAAAGATACAACTGTTTCTCATATTCCATCCAGACCCTCCAATTTTTGATATAGATCCTCCTTATATAAAGCTGATAAATTTATTGAGGTTGTTGTCTCTCTTCTTTTAATTCTAATGTCACCATTTCGTTTTTTTTTTCAGGCAACGATATAGACTACAGGAGTTCCATGAATCGAGGGCAAATCACTAAAACAATTCTTCTTTATTTAGTTTTTATGGGTTTTTGTAGGCCTTCAAGCACTCCAAAACAAATTCATCATCCGTTTGGATTTTGATTAAAAAGTCATAGATATTTTTGGAGATATAATGGTTTTTATGCGCTAAAGTTCTTGCCAATACTTTTAGGGTTTCAAGGTCTTTTATCCCCTGTTTTTCATAAAGTTTTAGTAGGTTGATGATCTCTTGTGGAGCCATTGATGGAATGGAATGCCAGGATTTTTCAACCAATCGCTGAGGGAATTCAGGGGCTGTTATTAATTTAGAGAATAGTACTTTTTTGGTACTTGCGTCAGAGGTATTTAGATAATTTAAAAAAAGGATTTCCAAAAAATCACTGTCACTCAAATAGGTTTTTGGAATGGCGTGAACGGCATTGTAGGACAGATAGGAATCATTACTTTGAATCAGCGATATCAATCGGTTTTTCAAGGGGGTGAAAAAAGAAAGGGTGTCTTTCATATGGGTAAGACCCCAAACGATATCATTACGATCCTTACTATTAAGAACCGTCAGTAGATTAATGTTGTTGAGATGTTTTTCGGTGTACTGCTTAATGAATTTTTGACTCTCTCCATAAACCAGTTTCCAAAGTTTGTAGGTGGTATAGGCTGCGTTTTTCACCACAATGTCTTTGATCTGTTCGGAAGTTGCTCCCGATATAGCATCTGCAGATTCCGTTGAGTTTTCAGGCTGATTCATTAGTTGGTGGTACTGGATGTCCTTGAAAGGAAGATCAGCATTGGAGAGAATTTCGTTCAGTTGAAGGTATTCTTTTCGGTTAAAGGGATCATGGTCTGTTTTACTCAAAAACTCCCCCTTGGGCATCTCAAAGCCCAAATAACTTCCACTAATACTCCAATGCAAGGTAATGTCTAGCGGACGACATTGATTGTCAAAACAGACTCCAGTACTAAAATGTTGATAAAAGCTTTTAGGATTTCCGTCGGAAGTTTGCCTCAAAAAAAGACTGTCACCAAATGAGGTGTAGTTTTCATTTTTTAAATTTAATGACCATTCATCACTATCTCCTATAAAATACTGGACTTTAGGTTTCAGCAAATAACACGAACCCAAAGCCAAAAAACAAAATGTCAAAACATACTTGGAAACAGAAGAGGACATCAGCAATTATTTACACAACAAAATTAACTGGGAACGATTGCCCCATATTCTTTGAGTCTTTTTTTGACCAAATTGGGATCGATTTTGGCAGGAGTCAGACCTTGTTCAACGGACAGGGAGGCTGCGACAGCTGCGGCTTGCCCCATGCCCATACAAGAGGCCTGTACACGAAGCGCTGAGTTGGCCAAGCGATCACTACTCAAACAACGACCGGCAACCAAAAAGTTTTCACTGTTTTTTGGAATTAGTGCCCGCATCGGGATGGAAGCTACTGTATTGGGTTTTAGAAATTCTTGATAAATGGATTGGCCGTTACGGTGAAGGTCTACGGGGTAAAAACTATAGGAGAGGGCATCTTCCTGTAAACGCCCCGACACATAATCTTCTTTTGTGATTTTATACAAACCGTCAATTCTGAAGGTTTCTCGAACGGCTGTTTCTGTTTTCATGGAAGTAATCCTGATGTTTTCGCATCCGGGAAGCTCACGCAATTCTCGGATCATCTTCAGTAGATTCTGACGACCTTGTTGGTTGGCTTTAGTATGGGTCTCCGATGTGGTAGAGTCGGCGCCATAAACATAAACATATCCGTAGGGAACAAAGGTATTTTCTCCGGTTTTTCTGATTTGAGAGGTCAACATATTTTGATGCAAGGCCTTATGGTATTGCTTGGGGATTTTAGAAAAATCCAAATGGTTAGAATCGTAGCCCTCCATGCTGTAAACCAGAGAACCTGGCTGGGTTTCATTTTCTCTAAGCACTTTATAACCAGCCATAGAGGCGATCAAGGCATTGCCTGTACAATCAATCAATTGCTTGGCCGAAATAAGAGTTTTGACACCCTTTCCTACGCTTTCTACCAGCCATTTACCATTCTCAAAAGTAACCATAGTGGGGGTTTCGTAATAACGAATCTCCACTCCTGCCTCGAGGCATTTTTCTTCTGCCAACATTACATAAATTGCTGGATTTACAGCTACCTGATGTTTCCAATGTGATTTGGGTATTTTTGAAAAATCGGGCAATTGGTCTCCATTGAGTTCTACGGCATCCAAAACCAATTCCCAACCGATCCCACTGATGATCTGTTCTCCCCAAGCGTGAAAAATACCTGGGAAAGACACCCCTCCAGTGGTGGTGCAACCGCCCAATTGACTACCACTTTCTATCAATATGGTTTTTGCACCTGTCCTGCCTGCTTGGATGGCGGCAATAGTCCCGGCCGTTCCTCCACCTACTACCAGTATATCGGTCGAAATATTTTGTTTCTGGGTTTCATAAGGTTCAACCCATTTTTCTGCTCTTGATAATGAGGGGGCTACTATTCCAAGAGAGACGCTTCCCATGGATTTTATCATTGATCTTCTTTTCATCCTATGATTTTTTTATAGTCATTTTAAGAGTTAATCGATTCTATCTTGAATCTCCTCTATATGTTGGATATTTGAATCATCTCTCAATAACTTACGTTTTTATCAGTCAACTCCGATACGTTTATCATTTGAACATGCTTTATAAACCCTTCAATAATCCTAAAATGAACGGAATCAAAGTTATCCGAAATCAGATGATACCCTTCTTTGGAGTCAACTTTACAGTATAGAACCAGAGAATCAAGTGAATGATTAAATTATAAAATTCAAAAACACCCTCATAAATTTACGAAAACATTTTGGCCAGCCAAGCGCGAAAACTTAACTTATCTTGAAATCACGGATCATTTAAATATCTGCCCAAAAAAGGCAGAAAATTAAATGAGTTAATGCTTTTTCTATCTTGCAATAAAATAAATGATCTTAAGGATTATTTTAAATAGATTAAATTATTTTGACAAATACAAAAAGAGGTGAAGCGTTATGATAAAAAATAATATAATAACATTTGTTTTTTTGGGCTTTCTATGTACTGTACATTCACAAAATAAGGCGTTAGTTTTATACGACTTGAAGAGTGAACATCTGGTCAATCCCATTGGGATTGATATCAAAAACCCCCGATTGACATGGAAGATCAAGGATCAAAGACCCGGTGCAATTCAAAAAGCCTACAAAATTTCCGTAGGAACAGACTCCCTCAAAGTCGCCGCCGGAAATGGCTCCTACTGGAATACAGGTAGAATCAATTCCGACCATCAAATGGTCATCTACCAGGGAAAAGAATTACAGGTGTTCCAAAAGTATTACTGGTCTGTTACGGTTTGGGATAAAAATGACAATGAGGTTCCAACCAGTCCTCCTGCCAGTTTTGAGATGGGTATGATAGAGGCAAAAAACTGGAAAGGTTCATGGATTTCTGACCATCGTGATATCAACATAAAGGAGAGCCCCTACTTCAGGAAAGAATTCACAACCCCAAAGAAAATAAAAAAGGCGAGGGTATACATTGCCACCGCAGGCTTATTTGAGCTTTATTTGAATGGAAAAAGGGTGGGAGATCACCAATTGGATCCAACCTACACCCGTTTCGATCGCAGAAATTTATATGTGACTCATGATGTTACCTCTCTTTTAAAGCAAAACAATGCCATAGGAGTTTTACTCGGTAACGGTTGGTTCAACCACCAGTCTACTGCTGTTTGGTATTTTCATGAAGCCCCGTGGAGGGCAAGACCCATGTTTTGTTTGGATTTGAAAGTCACCTATGAAGACGATTCCGAACAAACATTTTCATCTGATATTGATTGGAAAAACTCATCAGGATCATTGGTGTTCAACAGTATTTACACGGCCGAACACCAGAATGCTCAATTGGAGCAAAAAGGTTGGAACACATTTGGTTTTGACGACCTCAAATGGAAAAAAAGTATTGTTACCTCTGCCCCCTCAAATAATATTGTAGCTCAGGCTTTACATCCCATCAAACACACTCTCGAAATACAACCCGTAAAAATGTTAAAAATCAATCCTCAAAAATATATTTTTGACCTTGGACGAAATATCGCAGGAATATCAAGAATAAAATTGAGAGGAGAGCCGGGAACAGTCCTCAAAGTAACCCATTCAGAGTTGTTGGATGAGAAAGGTGAAATAGACCTTTCAAATATCATTGTTCATTATCGTCCAACCGACGATACGGATCCTTTTCAGACAGATATTTATACCCTTAGTGGTGAAGGGATTGAAACTTTTGCACCCAAGTTTAACTACAAAGGGTTTCAATATATAGAAGTACTCAGTTCTAAGCCCATTGAGCTCACAGAGCAAAGTATCACTGGGATTTTTATGCACAGCGATGTGCCTCAAATTGGAACGATCAACAGTTCCAACCCATTGATTAACAAACTTTGGTCGGCTACCAACAATGCCTATCTTTCCAACTTGTACGGTTACCCTACCGATTGCCCACAACGTGAAAAAAACGGGTGGACAGGAGATGCTCATATCGCCATAGAAATGGGGCTTTACAATTTTGATGGCATCACTGTTTATGAAAAGTGGTTGGCCGATCATCGGGATGAACAACAGTCCAACGGAGTACTTCCTTCCATTATTCCGTCGAGTGGATGGGGTTATGCGTGGGGTAATGGCCCTGATTGGACCAGTAGTTTGGCCATTATTCCATGGAATATTTACTTGTTTTATGGAGATCAAAAACTTTTGAGAGATTGTTATGACAACATCAAAAGGTATGTGGACCATATTACTGAAATCAGTCCAGGATACATTACCCAATGGGGTTTGGGAGATTGGGTTCCTGTAAAATCAAAAACGCCTAAGATATTTACCTCCTCGATTTACTATTATGTAGATGCAAATATCCTGGCAAAAGCAGCAAAATTATTTGGAAAAGAAGCGGATCATAAAAAGTATTCCCAATTGGCAGCGGATATTAAGAAAGAAATCAATTCTCGTTTTTTTGATCCAAAAACCGCGAATTACGGCAGCGGTTTTCAAACAGAGCTGAGTACAGCACTGTTTTGGGGAATTGTCCCAGACGGGTATTCAGAAAAAGTAGCCCATAACCTGGCCAAAAAAGTAATTTCGGACTATCGTCATATTGATGTTGGACTGCTGGGCAGTAAAGCCATTCTCAATGCGCTAAGTGAAAATGGACATGCAGACTTGGCGTATGAAGTTGCTACCCAAGAAGATTTTCCTTCCTGGGGTGCATGGATCAAAGAGGGGGCTACTACACTTTTTGAGGATTGGAAAGTGGACGAAGAGCGAAAAGGAGCCATGTCCAGAAACCATATTATGTTTGGAGAAATTGGCGCTTGGTTCTACAAGGCCTTGGGGGGCATCAAACCCGACCCTGAACATCCCGGTTTTAAAAACATTTTACTTGAACCTCACTTTGTAAACGATTTAGAAAGTTTTGAAGCCCAACACAATGGACCTTACGGTGAAATTCATAGTAGATGGAAAAAAAAGAAAGGAAAAGTTTTTTACCAGGTCGTTGTACCCCCCAATAGCAGTGCAACGTTGATATTAAATAGTCGAAAAATAACAGATAGTGATGGGGTTAATTTTTCTAAAAACAATAAAAATGCTTT
>JAURMQ010000086.1 GCA_030830625.1 Flavobacteriaceae bacterium | reverse complement strand
TGCATTTCGCCATATACCTCTATGTTTTTTACCACCTCCTTTTTGTAAACCTTGAGGCCGCAGTTAAAATCATGGAGTCGGATTCCGGATACCTTTCGAGCCGCCCAATTGAACAATTTGGAGGGGATGTTCTTGAAGAGGATGGAATCGTAACGTTTTTTCTTCCAACCCGATACGAGATCTAGTTTATTTTGATGGAGGAGGGCAATCATGGGCAGGATTTCTTCTGGAGAATCCTGTAAGTCTGCATCCATGGTCACGACAACCTCTCCCTCAGCGACATGGAAACCCGCATGTAGGGCTTGAGATTTTCCAAAATTCTTAGAAAACTGGATGCCATGTGTATGGGGATACTGGGCAGCCAATTGTGAGATTACTTCCCACGAGTTGTCTGTACTCCCATCATCGATAAAAATAATTTCGAAACGATTTTTTTCTGTAGTTAAAGATTCATGAATCCAATCGTGAAGTGGAACTATTGATTCACTTTCGTTGAGCAGTGGAATAACAATGGAAATGTCCATAGGGAGTGTTTCATCAACAAAAATAGGAAATTTGTGCTATTCGGGCTTAGATTTCTTCAAGATGAGTGCTCCAATCATCGAAATGATGAAACCAAAAAACAGATTAAAGACGATGATGAAACCCGAAATGATAAAAGGTCCGGAAAACTCCTTTTGCGCATCAAACATTTTATTGACGTTTTCCACAGAAATCTCGGGATCTTTTTGCAACAATTTTTGTTTTTGAAATTCAATAGACTTATCCATAAATTCTGGATCGATTTCTTGCATGAGAATCACCACATAAATTGAAATCACTATGGATGAGATAAGAGCAATACCCACACCCGTTTTTAATCCTTCTGACAAGCTCAAAAAACCATCATTGTTTCTTTTAAATTGCAGGATCCCATAAAAAATGATTCCAATCAAAAAGGCATAGCTGATCAGCGATGTTTCGATTTCGTTTTGATAATGCATATCCAAAGAATACAACATGAGACTGTAAATGACATTCACACCCCCTAAAATGAGGCCGAAACTGAGGGCGAAACTCGCGGGATTTTTTTTTGAATTATCCATTAATATTTGGTTTTAGTATAGATTTGGTGTTTTTGAATTCACAAACCTTGTAAATTTATCTAAAAAGATTAAATTTGCATCCTGTAAAATCAAAAGATAGTTATGAAAACGGGTATTCATCCAGAAAATTATAGACTTGTAGCCTTTAAGGACATGTCCAATGAAGACATCTTCATCACCAAGTCAACGGTGGAAACTAAAGAGACCGTCGAACACGAAGGTGTAGAGTATCCTTTGGTTAAATTAGAAATCTCTCGTACCTCTCATCCTTTCTATACCGGTAAATCCAAATTGGTGGATACTGCTGGTCGGATCGATAAGTTCAAAACCAAATATTCTAAATTTAAGAAATAAGTTTCCCCTTTTTAGAAACGCAATCAATCTTAGGCCGCTATTCTTTAGCGGTCTTTTGTTTTTTAACCTTTTTGAGTTTTAGGTCATTGACGGCATTAATGGTCAACCCCACGATTCCTTTTTGGTTAAAACGCACCACTTGGTCATAATAGAGTGGAATTAGGGGATGGCTCCTCATCGCGATTGAATCCATTGTATGATAGAGAGCATTCCGTTCCAGTGGATCATTGATCTTAAAACTTTTTTCGTAATACGCATCAAATTCAGGATTTTGGTGATGGGTATAATTAGGTCCAAGTGGACTAAAGTTTTTGGAGTAAAAAAGGGAAAGATAGTTTTCAGCATCGGGATAATCGGCAATCCAATTGGATCGAAACATTTCAATTTTACCGTTGGATCGTGCTTGTTTTAGGGTGGCAGGAGGCATGACTTCTACCTGGACCAATATTCCAATTTTTTGTAATTCTCTCTGAATGTATTCGCAAAGGTCAATGTAGTTGGCATCTGTAGAGAGGTTGATTTTTGCTTCCAATCCGCTTTGTTTTTTAAAGCTTTCGACCAATTTTGCCGCTCGATTGGGTTGGAAGAGTAATGATTTTTTTTCGGGATGCCCCCCTAAACCTTTAGGAATAAACCCCTTGTCTCCTACGAATCCAATATTGTTTCTCAAATAGATCATCATTTTTTTTCGGTCAAAACCAATATTGATCGCTTCTCTGATCAAGGGAGATTGAATCACAGGAGAAGGACTGTCTAAATAAAATCCTAAATATTCGGTATTGAGATAGGGCCCTTTTTGAAGGGTGATTTTATCATGATACTTAGAGTTTAATTCTCCGGCCTGGGTCAATAATTCGTCTTTATAGGAATTGTCCAATGCATTGAGGAGGTCCAACTTTCCCTGTAAAAAAAGCATGAATTCACTTTGTTTATCAGGAATAAAACTGATGGCGATTGCTTCGAGATAGGGGAGCGCTACTCCATTTTTGTCCTCTTCATAATAAAGCGGGTTTTTTCTGAGAACCAACTTTACGTCCTCTTCCCAGTCTTGAAATATAAACGGACCCGTACCAATGGGTTTTTTTCTAAAATCCTCTCCTATGGCCTGAACTACCTCTTTGGGAACGACTGAACAATAGCGCATACTGAGAAGTCCTAAAAAAGCAGGGAATGGTTTTTTGAGAGTGAGGGTCAATTGATGCTCATTTTTCGCCTCTACTTTTGCTACATTTTGCATCACCCAACCTCCAGGAGAGGCGAGTTGTGGATTTGATAGCCGAGAGAAACTAAAAACAAAATCCGAGGCGACTACCTTTCGGGTTTTTTCCTTCCCAAAGGCAGTATGCCGATGAAAATAAACGTCATTCCTGAGTTGAAAGTCATAGACCAATCCGTTGGATGAAAGGGTCCAATGTTTTGCGATATCTGGAATGACATTGAGGCGGTCATCCAATTGAACCAATCCATTGAATAACTGAGTGGTGGCCCATATGTTGGATAAATTTCTTGAAAAAGCGGGATCCAAAGAGGTGATATTGCCATATTCGTTGTATCGAAAGACCAAGTGAGAACGATCTTCTTTGGCTGGGTCTGAACATGAAATGAACCAAAGGATTAGAAGCAGATGGGCCAAGGATCTGTACAGCGCAGTTGAAAGAGGATGATCGAACAAGTCTAAAGATTGTATATTTGCAGCAAATTACAACTTTTTTAATCCAATTGAGTAATGGACTATGTTGAGGAAATAACAGAAAACTTAACCCAACCAAGGGTGGCTTTTATCACCTTAGGCTGTAAGTTGAATTTTTCTGAGACTGCAACGATTTCCCGAGATTTTGATACCGATGACTACAAGCGTGTTTCTTTCGATTCACCCGCTGAGGTTTATGTAATCAACACTTGTTCTGTCACAGAAAATGCGGATAAAAAATTTAAAGGTTTGGTCAAAAAAGCGTTGCAACAAAATCCCGATGCTTTTGTAGCTGCTATAGGATGCTACGCTCAGCTCCAGCCCGAGGCATTGGCCGAAATCGACGGAGTAGATTTGGTTTTGGGGGCAACCGAAAAGTTCAAATTGATAGATTATCTCGGAGATTTAACCAAGAAACCAAAGGGTGCCGTTCATTCCTGTGAAATTTCGGAGGCAAATTATTATGAAAGTTCTTATTCTCTTGATGATCGTACTCGTGCGTTTCTAAAAGTGCAAGATGGATGCGATTATAAATGTACGTATTGCACCATTCCAAGAGCGAGGGGAATTTCGAGAAGTGATTCCTTAGAGAACATCATTGACCAAGCATTGGAAATAACGGAGAGAGGAATTAAAGAGATTGTCCTGACAGGCGTAAATATTGGAGACTATGGTAAAGGGGAGTTTGGGAATAAAAAACACGAACATACCTTTTTGGATTTGATTACTGCACTCGATGGAATTGAGGATTTAAAAAGAATCAGAATTTCTTCGATTGAGCCTAATTTATTGACAGATTCAGTGATTGACTTTGTCGCTCAATGCAGGGCTTTTGTGCCTCACTTTCACATTCCTTTACAAAGTGGAAATGACGGTGTTTTGAAAAGTATGAAAAGAAGATATTTAAGGGAATTGTATCTCGAGCGCGTCACTAAAATCAGAAAATTGATGCCCAATGCCTGTATAGGAGGCGATGTGATTGTTGGTTTTCCTGGAGAAACCGATGCGGCATTTATAGATACGTATCAGTTTCTGACAGACCTTGATATTTCTTATCTGCATGTCTTTTCTTATTCTGAGCGACCCCATACCGAGGCCGTTTTGATGGAGGGAGTCGTTCCCCAGGCGATTAGAAATAAAAGGAGTAAGATGCTGAGGTGGTTGTCGGTCAAAAAAAGGCGAGCCTTTTATGAAAGTCAATTGGGAAATGCGGTGAATGTGCTTTTTGAACATGAAAATAAAAAAGGATACATTACAGGTTTTAGTGAAAACTACGTAAAAGTTAGAGCACCATGGAATCCTTTATTGGCCAATACCATTCAAAAGGCAAAGCTTCAATCGATAGATCAAGAAGGCTTTGTTAGGTTGGGTTAAAATTAGAGTTTAATGCCCACGGGCAAAAGCGACTTGTACAACTTATTTCGTCTTACAAATCCTGCAATTTTTGGAGAAGTGGGAACGACTCTTAAGTTTTTCTCTGAAATAAATTCTAAAACCGTTTTGATAAAACTCTCTTCAAATTCAATATCGTTTACATCTCCAGGGATAACGAGTTTGGTGAGGAAAATTTTTCTTTCTTGCTCCGCATATTCGATTCTTGCAAGAGAGCCGTTAAAAGGCGTTTCGAATTGTCTCAGGAATTCGTTGTTTTGTAGATCAACAGGATACATTTCGATGATTACTAATTTTAATTAATTAATAATAAAAATTTGGTTTTTTCTGGACGAGGGGATTACAAATTTAAAGATTTTTTAAGTAATTGACAATATTAAATAGTAAAAGATGATAAAAGCATCAATATATCTTATGCCTGGTATGGGTGCCAATCCTAAAATTTTTGAATTTCTATCTTTTCCCGAAAATTTTGATGTGAATTATCTTTCATGGATTCCACCCCAAAAAAATGAGTCTTTAAGCCATTACGCTTACCGAATGACACAACGAATAGAAGACAAAAATCCCATTCTTATTGGAGTTTCCTTTGGAGGAGTTTTGGTGCAAGAAATGGCTTTGCATTTGAATTGTAAAAAAATCATCATCGTTTCGAGTATAAAATCTTATCGGGAGCTGCCCAATCACATGAAATTGGCTCGAGTATCCAATGCCCACCGATTGCTCCCTTTACAATGGATCGAAAGTCTTGAAAGCTTCTCTCTTTTTGTATTGGGCAAAGGGATTCAGCGGCGGCTGGAACACTACAATAGATATCTTTCTGAAAGAGATCCAGATTATCTCAACTGGGCCATTGATCAACTGGTAAAGTGGAAAAGGGGTGTAGCTCACAAAGACATTATTCATATTCACTGCAGTGAAGACTCTGTTTTTCCCCTAAAATACATTCGAGACCCATTCATTAAGATCAAGGGGGATCATGCCATAATACTTACCCAAAGTGAGTGGTTCAACAAAAACCTTCCTAAATTTATAGGGTAAAAATTGGGAGTTTCACATTTTTGAAATACATTGAGGGGATGAAAAATAAAACAATTTATCTGAGTTGGCTGGGTGGGATTACTTTTCTTTTGATAAGTGGCTTTGTCTTCAATGGAGAGGGCAGTACCGCATTGAAAAGTTATGGCAATGCATCCACTTATAAAGTATATGCTCTTAATTTACCGGATACTTTAAGTTTTGCTGACGAAAAAGTTCCTTTGAATTCGCCGGACTTGATTGAGCGCTTAGACAGAGAATTATTGGTAAACACTTATTGGCAATCCAATATGATGTTGTTGATCAAACGAGCCAATAAATATTTTCCCACCATTGAAAAAATTTTGGAGGAAGAAGGAGTTCCCAAGGATTTAAAATATTTGTCGGTAATTGAAAGTAGCTTGGACAATGCCATATCTCCTGCTGGGGCAAAAGGTTTTTGGCAAATCATGAAGACAACCGGAAGGGAATACGGTCTTGAGGTAAACAGTAATGTAGATGAACGATATCACTTAGAACTTTCCACTCGAGTCGCGGCTAAATATTTAAAAAAAGCAAAAAACAAATTTGGTTCTTGGACCCTTGCTGCGGCCTCTTATAATAGAGGAATGACAGGGATTCAAAGAAATTTAAATCTACAAAAGGTGGATAGTTATTTTGATTTAAGACTTGGACAAGAAACCAGTAGATACGTATTTAGAATTCTTGCTGTAAAAGAAATCTTAGAAAACCCCTCAAAGTATGGATACGTTTTCGAGCAAAGTGATTTGTATTCTTCTGTACCGGTGCGCTACCACGGTTTGGATACTGCCATATCAAATCTCGCAACTTTCGCACAGAAAATGGGGGTGAATTACAAAATACTCAAGATTCACAACCCTTGGCTCTTGGAGAATCATCTCAACAATAATTCAAGAAAGCATTACGAAATCGCTATTCCTGAGAAGGGATATTATTAGAGGCGCTTCATTTGTTGCTGCATCATTTTGACCTGATCAGTCAACATGCCGTGTTTGTCTAATTTTTTAGCTTCAGCCAAAAGTGTAGTAGCCTCTCTTTTTCTTCTTTTTTGCATCATAATTCCAGCTAAACTCAGTTTGGCCATGGCCAGATCGTGAGACATCGAAAGTCCTAATTGTATCGCTTTTTTAAAATGTTTTTCTGCTACAGTTAGGTTGGTTTGGGATTGAATAATTCCATGTAGATAATAAAAATAGCCTTGTTGCTTTCGAACTAATGAGCTTTCGGGATTTTTAATTTTATTGAGCCATCGCTCCGTTCCTTTGAAATCTTGTTTTCTCAATCTTAAAAAAGAGAGGAAAATCATTTCGTTTTTAAAGTAAAGTAACACCATCATTCCAGATATGAGAGTCAGGAAAATTCCGTTACCGATGTAATTTTCATAAAATTGGAAACCACCGTATGACAGAAATGCGATGGCCAAAATGAGTTTAATTGATTTTGGAAACATATTCGTTTAGTTTTGAGTTCGAAGTTAATAAGAATAGGTTTAAAACCATTTGTATAAGAAAAAAGATATTGTATATTTGCCCGGCTTTAAGATAAAGTTTTTATACCATGAAAAGGACATTCCAACCTTCGAGAAGAAAAAGAAGAAACAAACACGGATTTCGTGAAAGAATGGCTACTGCCAATGGCAGAAAAGTTCTTGCAAGCAGACGATCAAAAGGGAGAAAGAAAATTTCTGTATCCTCTGAGCCGCGACACAAAAAATGATAATAAATAATTGATATTTAAGGGTGTTATTCTAATTTGAATAACACCTTTTTTTTTATATTTAAATCAGTACAGAAACTATTATTATGCCGAAAAGACCTGAGATAAAGAGCATTTTGATCATCGGATCTGGCCCTATTATTATTGGCCAAGCTTGTGAATTTGACTATTCTGGAACCCAAGCATTGCGCTCTATAAGAGAAGACGGAATCGAAACCATTCTCATCAATTCTAATCCTGCAACAATCATGACCGATCCCTCTATGGCCGATCATGTTTACTTAAAACCATTAACCACTAAATCTATTATTGAAGTGCTCAAAATTCATAAGGTGGATGCTGTGCTTCCTACTATGGGTGGACAGACGGCTCTCAACCTGTGTATAGAGGCAGATGATAAAGGGATTTGGGAAGATTTTGGTGTAGAAATTATAGGAGTTGATATCGATGCGATCAATATTACTGAAGACAGAGATCGTTTTAAAAAATTACTCAAAACCATAGACATTCCTGTTGCTCCCGCCGAAACAGCAGCTTCTTTTCTCAAAGGGAAAGAGATTGCTCAGAAATTCGGTTTTCCATTGGTGATAAGACCCTCTTTTACGCTCGGTGGAACAGGGGCTTCCTTTGTTCATCACGCCGGTGAGTTCGAAGAGTTGTTGACCCGAGGTTTGGAAGCTTCACCCATCCACGAAGTGTTGATAGATAAAGCGCTCTTGGGCTGGAAAGAATACGAGTTGGAACTGCTCAGAGATAAAAATGACAATGTAGTCATTATCTGTACCATTGAAAATATGGATCCCATGGGGATTCATACTGGAGACTCTATTACGGTGGCCCCTGCCATGACACTTTCCGATACTGCTTTTCAAAGGATGCGTGATATGGCGATCAAAATGATGAGAAGCATTGGAGATTTTGCGGGAGGTTGTAATGTTCAATTTGCGGTAAGTCCGGATGAAAAAGAGGACATCATAGCCATCGAAATCAATCCAAGGGTGTCTCGCTCCTCGGCTTTGGCTTCTAAAGCAACGGGTTATCCTATTGCAAAGATTGCAGCCAAACTGGCTATAGGCTATTCATTGGATGAATTAGAAAACCAAATTACCAAATCTACGTCGGCGCTTTTCGAACCCACCTTGGATTATGTGATCGTTAAAATTCCAAGATGGAATTTTGATAAGTTTGAAGGTTCCGATCGTAAACTCGGACTCCAGATGAAGTCGGTAGGTGAAGTGATGGGAATCGGAAGATCCTTTCAAGAAGCCTTGCACAAAGCCACCCAATCACTTGAGATCAAACGAAATGGTTTGGGGGCCGATGGTAAAGGCTATGTAGAATACGATCAAGTCATCGATAAATTAACCCATGCCAGTTGGGATCGCGTTTTTGTGATTTACGACGCCATCCAGATGGGGATTCCACTCAGTAGAATTCACGAAATCACAAAAATAGACATGTGGTTTCTCAAGCAGTATCAGGAATTGTATGAATTAGAAAAGGAAATCTCTAAATTCGACCGTAATTCTCTTGAAAAACCATTGCTTTTGGAAGCCAAACAAAAGGGTTTTGCAGATCGACAGATCGCTCATATGTTGGGTTGTTTGGAAAGTGAAGTTTACACGATGAGAGAGGTGATGGGGATTCAAAGAGTTTATAAATTGGTAGATACTTGTGCTGCAGAATTTTCAGCTTCTACTCCCTACTATTATTCCACATTTGAGGAAAAAATGCAATTGAAAGGCGGAGAACCTTTTAGTGAAAACGAAAGCAAGTCCAGTGATCGAAAAAAAGTCATTGTCTTGGGATCGGGGCCCAACCGAATTGGTCAGGGGATTGAATTTGATTACTGTTGTGTTCACGGGGTCTTAGCCTCCTCCGAATGTGACTACGAAACGATTATGATTAATTGTAATCCGGAAACAGTTTCAACCGATTTTGATATTGCAGACAAATTGTATTTTGAACCTGTATTCTGGGAACATATCTACGACATCATCCAACATGAAAAACCCGAGGGTGTTATCGTTCAGTTGGGAGGCCAAACGGCACTCAAACTTGCGGAGAAACTCGATCGTTATGGGATCAAAATAATTGGTACAAGTTTTGAATCGCTCGACCTGGCAGAAGACAGGGGGAGTTTTTCTACTCTGTTGAAAAACAATGATATTCCTTACCCAGAGTTTGGCGTAGCGGAAACGGCTGATCAAGCTTTGGCTTTGGCCGATGAATTGGATTTCCCCATTTTGGTTCGACCTTCCTATGTATTGGGAGGGCAAGGAATGAAAATCGTAATTAACAAAAAGGAGTTGGAAACCCATGTGGTGGATTTATTGAGAAAAATTCCTAACAATAAACTTTTATTGGATCATTATTTGGATGGTGCAATTGAGGCAGAAGCGGATGCGATATGTGATGGCGAAAATGTTTACATCATAGGAATCATGGAACATATAGAGCCTTGTGGAATCCACTCCGGAGATTCTAATGCTACCCTTCCTGTATTTAACTTGGGAGAATTTGTTTTACAACAAATCAAAGATCATACCCATAAAATAGCATTGGCGTTGAAAACAAAAGGATTGATCAATATCCAATATGCCATTAAAGATGATAAGGTATTTGTGATTGAGGCCAACCCAAGAGCTTCCCGAACCGTTCCTTTTATTGCAAAAGCCTATAACGAACCCTATGTTAACTTTGCTACCAAAGTAATGTTGGGTCATAATAAGGTGACCGATTTTACTTTTAACCCCAAATTGAAGGGGTATGCCATCAAGCAACCTGTATTTTCGTTCAATAAGTTTCCCAACGTAAACAAACAGTTGGGACCTGAAATGAAAAGTACTGGGGAAAGTATATTGTTTATCGACAGCCTTAAGGAAGACGAATTCTACGAATTATATGCTCGAAGAAAAATGTATCTGACCCAATAAAGGATTAATTTTTATCTTTATATCCATATAAATGTAGTATGCTCAACAAGAATTTATTTATAACCTCAGTCATTCTCCTTGCGGTGTTGTCGAGATTTTTGCCCCACCCTCCAAACGTTACTCCCATAGCCGCTATTGCTTTGTTGGCCAGTAAGGGGTTTAACAACCGTTGGATTGCCTTTTTGATTCCCATTGTCAGTTTGTTCGTTTCAGATTTGTTTTTAGGATTGCATGATACAATCCCTTTTGTTTATGTCTCGTTTGTTTTGATTGCCCTACTGGGTTTTTCTGTCCGGAAAATCAAATTTACTACGGTTTTAATGTCTTCAACTCTATTTTTTGTGGTGAGTAACTTTGGGGTATGGCTCCTGCATTACCCTATCAGCTGGAATGGATTGGTTCAATGCTATACTTTGGCACTTCCTTTCTTTTTCAATACCATTATGGGTGATTTAGTATACGGAGCACTATTAATCTATCCATTTTACGCTCTACAGAAAAGAAAAATTTGGGGGGTTTAAAAGCGCTTTGTAAGGTATTTCTTTCGTTGAATATTTACTTCAGAATTCTTATATTAAAGTTTTTTGGTTGCCCTATCCGTTTTAGCGGTTATTTTATTTTTTAAATGAAGTGATGAATTCATCCGTTAAAATTATTTATAGCTTTGGGGCGTGAAATGGTTTTGTATTACAAATGAAAAGGGAAATTGGTGAAACACCAATGCTTTACCCGAAACTGTAAGCTTAGTCCGCACAGCGGATGATTTTCAATGTCTTAAAACCACTGAGTTGATCGGGAAGGTGTTTGAAAAAAAGCGAGGCAGGAGACCTGCCATTCATAGTGATCGGATACTTCGGGGATAAAGAATCGGATGGCTGTACGGATATTATGTCCCATTTTTTATGAAATTAATTAGACCCTTATTGTGGATTCTATTCCCCTTTTGTGCGGTTTTGTCCCAAAATCAAGCGGCGGATAGTACGACTGTTTCAACCCATTATTTAGACGAAGTTGTGATTACTGACTCGAGATTTGCTTTAAAGCGTTCGCAATCTGGAAAAACAGTGATTAAAATCGATTCGGAGCAAATTCAGCGATTCTCTGGATTGGGTTTGAGTACTTTGTTATCTACTCATCTTGGTATCGATGTAATTGGTAAAAATTTATATTCTGGGCACAACCCCAGTACAGTTTCTATTCGAGGAGGTCGCAATCGGCAGGTTTTGATTCTCATCGACGGGGTTAGGGTATCTGATCCTTCTAGAATTGATAGTGATTTTGACATCAACGCACTAAGTATTGAAATGATTGAATCCATAGAAATTGTAAAAGGGGCAGCCAGCAGTCTTTATGGAAGTTCGGCCGCTACGGGAGTAATCAACATTACTACCCAAAAGCCCAAGAAATCCTTTGGTCTTTTTGCTCAAAAAACTTGGGCTACCGAGCAAGTCGCCAATGAGCCATTAGACAATATTAACGCTGGAAACCATTTGATTCATATCCGTGGAATACTGGGTGGTATTGGCATCAATATGGCCTATTCGGAGCGCTATAGCGATGGTATGAGCGCAGTGGTTGGGAACGAACCCGATCCTTTCAATAAGCGTAACTTAACTCTGGGCCTTTCTGGGCAGTTGACCCCAAAATTTAATTGGAATCTGGGATGGAATAAAGATGAGATAAAGGCCGACTTCGACAGCAGTTTTCCGCTCGAACAAGCAAACTATAAATACACTACCTTATTGGACCGATTTTCTTTTACCTCAATATACCATTACCAAGGCGGTAGTCTGAATCTCAATACAGGCTATCAACACAATAAAAGAGCGTTTGAGGACTCTTATCCATTGGACTACGAAAGTGATTATCTCAACATTGACCTTTTTAATAAATACATTATCAACAATAGTTTTTATACCATAGTCGGCTTTCAATACCAAAATTCAAAGATGAAAGCAGCCTACAAGCCCGAAGTTTCCCAATCCGATGTGTATGTCAATTCGGTATATCTGGATCCTTCTGGATTAAATCTTAATTTAGGATTACGTTATAACGATCACAGCACCTATAAGGGCCAGTGGATTTACAGTCTCAATCCTTCCTACTCTTTCGATCTGAGTGAGGCGTATCAGATGAAAATTTTAGGCAGTTACAGCAAAGCTTTCATTGCCCCCAGTTTATATCAACTGTATGATACCAGTTACGGAAATATTGATCTCAAGCCAGAGAACAATTTGAGTTTTGAAATAGGAACTGAGATGAGTTCGGAGCAAAATACTTTTTCTGCGGTTTATTTTAACCGTAAAGAAGATCCCACCTTGATCTTTGATACCGGTTTGGGTGTTTATGGTAAGTACGGCAATTCTGATAAGGAAATTTTTTACAGGGGAGTTGAATTGTCCTATGACTTTCAGCTTTTGGAATGGGTCAAAACACGATTGAATTATATTTTCACCGAAACCACAGATGGAGATCTGAGAAGCATTCCTAAGCATGCTGTTTCAGGGGTTGCAGATTTGCCTTTATCCCTCCGAACCCATTTGAATTTGATGGGGCAATATTTTGGAGAGCGTTTGGCCAATGATGCGGTTACGCAATTTGAGGCCTATTCACTTATTACTTTACAATTGAATCACAGACTCCAAAAACCAAAGGCCAATTTGTTTTTAAGTGTGTTCAATATTTTTGATACCGAATACGTAATTATTCCTCAGTATGCCACCAGGGGTAGAAATATTCTGGCAGGAATTTCAATCGAATTGGAATGAGGGTAATCCTTTGTCAGAAATTAGCTGTTGTTTCAATAGAAACTTAGGATCATCCACCATATTTTCCAATGGAAATGCTGGTGGATTTACGCGATACTTAGCGGAACCCGAAGTGATATGATTCAAAGTAAGAGCCAATAGTGGATCGGACTTATCCCCCAAAGCACCCAAATTGGTGATGTCTTCTTGGAGCTTCAACTCCTCTTTAGGAGATAATCCATTGGCATAGTCGTAAAAATCTTCGCTGTTGGCACTGAAAAACGACATACAGTAAATCGCATAGGTATGATCGGGATTTTTTGTTCCATTATCATCGATATAATCATATAGGGCTGCGGGGCCTCCAACATTTTTCCCATAGGTATTTTCTCCCACCTGAAATACATTGATGTAGGGAGAAAGACCATTGATCAACAATTCGCTGGATGAAGCACTTCGGCTGGAGGTAATGACATATACTTTGTTCAGATTCAATGAATTGATGGAGGATCCCTCCGCCAGTTGATTCGTGAAATTTTCTTGAAGCCAAGAGGCGTATCGGGTTTTGTTCTCATTTAAAAAGTTCATGAGTTTGTTGTTCCACAAGTATTTGACAAATATTTGTCCACTGAACTGACCCGTGATCATTCCAGCCAAATTAATGGCCGATTGAACCAATCCTCCTGGATTATAGCGCAAGTCAACAATCAATTCATTGACCCCTTGTGATTTAAAATTAGCAAAAACATCGTTGAGTTCATCGTCAAAACCTTGAGCAAACTGATTGTACATCAGATAGCCAATTTTGGTTCCTCCTATTTCAATGATTTTGTTGACTTGTATGGGATTGCTTTGGAAGTTTTCGGTTTTACTCAAGGGAATGTTTATACCATTTGGGCTGAGTAAGTTGTTGTTGAGATCGGCCATATTGAGGGTATAATCCAGGTTTTCACTGAACAACAGTTCTTGATAGTTGTCCAGATTGAGGTTTTGACCATTCACTCCTGTAAAGATATCCCCTCTTTTAATGTTTTTGGAGGAAGCATCGGAACCCTCTAATATATAGGTTACTACCCCAAAAATATTTTCCCCACTGCCATAGCGAGATAGAATAAACTCAACGCCATTATTGGCATCAATCCCTTTGATAGAGTTTTCAATGTCCACATAGTTGGATCTTATCAAGCTGAATTTGTCGTCTTTAAATTTCAATGATTTAAAGAAGGTTTCTGGTTCAGGGTAAGGATTGATGAGCTCTTTATACTTGAGAGAGCCTACGGGTTTTATAGAATCATTGAGGGCAGGCACCTCTTCTTGCCACAAATAATAATCATTCATGGCTTCCCATATGAACTGATGTATTCTAAAATATCTTTCGCCTGTGTAATGGTCGGAACATTCGTCAAGTATGTCTAGGGTTAGACTGATTTCATCTTCAACAATTTCTATGAGGCTACCCGAACCTATTACCTCATCTCCATTCAATAAGTGAAGGGTGGTAGCGTCAATGATTTCATAACTTCCTTTTATACGTTTGTCCAGATATTTTAGGTAAAAGACATTATTTTCCAAAAAATGGATGTTGATGGCTTCGCAATCTGGGGTTGTTTTTTCTGTGCTTTGGGAAGAAGTGTTCTTTGTGAGATTCCAAGATCCCATTAGTAAACTCGGAGATTCACTGATATTGGAAAGTAAACCGGCTGTTGTTGGTTCGTTATCATCGGTCAAATCTTTGTTTTTGGAACAGGATGTCCAAAACATCAGGGACAGACATAATAAAGTAGGGTAGTAGGTTCTCATCTTGAAATTTTGATCATTTGTCTAAATTACATATTTCATGCCAAACCTACTTTCCTTTATCACATTTAGAAAAATTTTAGTAATTTATAGGTTCCAAAAAAACTCTTCTTGAGAGGAGACAAAAAGACTTTCTTAATGATTACTTTTAATCATCAAAATATCCTATTCATGAAAAATTATTTTGTTTTATTGTTGATGTTGCTTTTACCCTCCATGATTTTGGGTCAGTCTATATTTGAAAAGTACCAAAACCACAAAGAAGTTACCGCCATCAATATCAGTCCCAAAATGTTTCAGCTGTTGGGGAGTATGTCTTTGTCTACAGGCGATTCTGAGGCAGACGATTTACTGGAGGTCATTCAAGGCATTCGTCTTTTTAAAGCTTTGATTACGGGTAGTTCAGCCATCAACGATGAGGTGGAAAAATGGGTGATGACGGAAGCTGAAGTAAAAGAATTGGATCTCATGGTCAGCGTTCGAGAGTCAGATACCGACCTGAGGGTCTATGTGAAAGAAGGGGAAAAGGAAGGCGAATTAAAAAGTCTTTTGATGTTTTCTAAAGGAATTTCTAATGCGGTCTCCGAGGCCCAGCTTAATGGTCGTAACATAGAAGGGGTAGTTTTGTTGATCGAAGGAGCCATAGCTGTGGATAAAATCTCAAAGTTGATTACCAAAATGAATCTGCCCGGCGGAGATCAATTGAAAAAAGCAGGCTTATAGCACTCACTATTGGGCAATCCCAGTATAGTTGGAGGGTGAAATTTTCTTCAACTCCTCCTTTATTTTTACATCAATTTCTAAACCGTCAATGAATTCATGAATAACCGTTTTGTTTACAACACCATGGGTTCGGGTCAAATTTTTTAATGCTTCGTAGGGGTTGGGGTATTTTTCCCTTCTCAAAATGGTTTGAATCGCTTCGGCTACTATGGACCAATTTTCATTCAGGTCAGCCTCAATTTTTACGGGATTGACCTCTAATTTTTTAATCCCCTTCACCATAGATTTAAAAGCAATAAGCATATGTCCAAAAGGAACCCCTATGTTTCTTAAAACTGTGCTGTCAGTCAAATCTCTTTGTAATCTCGATATGGGTAGTTTGGACGAAAAGAAGTTCAGCAATGCATTGGCAATTCCCAAATTTCCTTCGGCATTCTCAAAATCTATAGGGTTGACTTTGTGTGGCATAGCAGATGAACCCACTTCTTTTTCTTGGATGATTTGCTTAAAATAATCCATTGAAATATAAGTCCAAATGTCTCTGTTGAAGTCAATAAAAATGGTATTGATTCTTTTCAAAGCGTCACAAAGTGCGGCGATATTGTCGTAGTGCTCTATTTGAGTGGTAGGGAAAGAATAATGGAGTCCCAAACGGTCTTCAACAAAATTTTTCCCAAAGCTTTTCCAATCCATTTCAGGATAAGCGACTTGGTGGGCGTTGAAATTTCCTGTAGCTCCGGCAAATTTGGCTGTATTTTGCACTTGCATCAACCCCGCTTTTTGTATTTCCAAACGATGGGTGAAAACAGCAATTTCTTTACTCATAAGGGTAGGCGAGGCGGCTTGCCCGTGCGTTCTGGATAACATGGGGATATTGGCGCATGCTGCAGACAATTCAGATAAGGCTTCCAATACTTCCTCTAAATCAGGAAGATAGGCTTTGTTTAGAGCTTCTTTAATGGATAAGGGAATGGCCGTATTATTGATGTCTTGAGAGGTCAATCCAAAATGGATGAACTCTTTGTGTTTTCCTAAGTCAAGATTGTCAAATTCCTTTTTGATAAAGTATTCAACTGCTTTAACGTCGTGATTGGTGGTTTTTTCAATTTCCTTTACTGCTTTTGCATCTTCTTCAGAAAAATGCTTGTAGATACTGCGTAAATCCTCAAAGATAGATGGATTTAAACCTTCCAATTGAGGGAGCGGAATCTCGCAAAGTGCAATAAAGTACTCTATTTCAACCCTTACTCTGTATTGGATTAAAGCTTCTTCAGAAAAATATTGAGATAGGGTTTTGGTCTTTCCACGATATCGCCCGTCTATCGGGGAAATTGCATTTAATGGACTGAGTTTCATACTTGTGCTAATGGCCTCAAAGATAAGGCTTCTTCCCTAAAATTAGGTTCAAAATTTACGAGATTTGTCTTACTGCAGATTGAAAACCCGCCCCGCTGTTGGGCAATTTTTTTCAATAAATGCATGTAATTCTTCTTCAATCCAAGGTTTATGGTCTCTGAAGATGTCTAAAGTTTTTAGAGCAAAAGCCATTGGAGCCGTTTTTTGAGAGGCTAACATATAACTGAAGCCAATTTCAACGATAGAATCGATTTGTTCTGGGGTCATACGTTTTCTTCTCTTTTCGTTTATACAATAATGATACAGCAGTTTGGCCATAGGCCTTCTTTTGCGATCATTAGTTTGTTGTAATGTACCTTTCAAAAAAACCGTAAAATATGAGTCAAGGCAATCGAGTTGGTTCAGGGCATATTTTTCTAGTATCCAGGAGGTAACAATGTGTTCTCTTTTTTGGTCGGGGGCACAGGCCAGTTGTAGTAATGATTTGAAACAGGAGGGG
>JAURMQ010000085.1 GCA_030830625.1 Flavobacteriaceae bacterium | reverse complement strand
TCCTCTTTCATGCTTGGGTCGGAAGCAAGGTCGTTAAACTCATTAGGGTCTTGACTCAAATCGAATAAAGATTCAGTCGGTTTTGTTGGGGCTACCATTTGAAGACCTTCTATACTCAACAGTCCTGCTTTTTCAGCCTTTCTAAGTTCGGTCATCAAGGGACCTTCCTCAGGGGTGTTCATGTACTGAATAAAAGATTTATTTGGTTCGTAATAGCGGAGATACTTATACTTTTTGGATCTTACACCTCTCTGAATATCATAGCGCTCGTCCATTCTTCCTCTGGCCAAGAACACATATTCTCGCTCTGCTTTTAAGTGATTTCCCAAAAAAGCCTGTCCTTGCATAGTGTTGGGGATTTGAGTACCGGACAATTCTATCACTGTAGGAGCCAAGTCAATAAAACTCACCAATTGATCGATTTCGCTTCCTGGTAATGCGGGGTAGAGGGATTTGAAGGGTTCTGGAATGTAAACGATCAAAGGTACTTTTACTCCTGTATCGAACAACCACCTTTTGTGACGAGGCAATCCCGTACCGTGATCTGAATAAAAAAACACGATGGTATTTTCGCTTTCACCTGCCTCCTCTAATTCTTTAAGGAGTTGATCCACCACCCGGTCCATAGTGGCGATATTATCATAATGTCTGGCCAATAGTATTCTTACCTCAGGGGTATCGGGATAATAGGGAGGGACTATTATTTCTTCTGGTTTCGTCCTCAATTCATCCGGTAGTTCTTCGGTCAGTCGGTCATGTTTTTCCTTGTTGTTGATACAACTTTCATGGGTCATCGTCAAATTAAAAATCGAAAAGAAAGGGGTCTTTTTTCCAGGTCTGTTTTTCCAATGGGCGGTTTTACTGGATTCGTCCCAAATGGTTCTTTTTAAATCAAAATTATAATCTTCTTTATTGTTGTTTGTACAATAATATCCGGCCTCTCTCAATATTTCGGGATACAGCTTTACGCTTTCTGGAACTCTTCCCGAACTTTTCATTTCTTGGGAATAAGATCGCATGTGTAAGGTTCCCAAAGAAGAGGGATACATACCTGTAATAATGGCATTTCTTGCCGGCGCACAAACGGGAGCATTGGCAATGGCATTGTTATATTTGAATCCTTTAGATGCCAATGCATCTAAAGCGGGAGTATGGGCCAATTTATCCCCATAGCAGCCCAAATTGGGACTGATATCCTCTACCGTAATCCACAAAATATTAGGACGTTTTGGGTCTTCCTTGGAGGGGTTTTTACAACTCCAAAAAAACAGTGTAGGTATTAGAACCAAAAAAACGGGTTTGAACCTAAATATCATATCGACAATTAAAATTATTATTTACGGATTTCAAACGGATTGGCCCAGTCATCAAATAATGTTTTCAGCTGTGACGCTCTTTCTGTTTCGGTCTCAATTAAGTCAAATTCTTCAACAGGGTCGGTTTCCAAATTGTAAAGCTCCCAAACATTTTTATGGGCTACCAATTTCCACTTCCCCTCCCTAACGGCTTTACCCTCATTCCACTGCCAAAATATTGGAGTCTCCCTATCGGAGGAAGGATCTCCCAAAATTTGAGCTAAAAAGCTTTTGCCAGGGGTAGGTATAACAAAGTCCCCTTTAAATGTTTGGGGGTAGCTGGCTCCAATTACCGATTGGAGGGTGGGGAGGAAATCAATAAAATGGATGGGTTTGTGCGAAACAACTCCTTTATTTTTTATTTTTTTCGGCCAATAGGCGATCAGGGGAGTTTTGATGCCTCCCTCATGACTCCAGTTTTTGTATTCCCTGTAGGGCGTATTGCTCACATTGGCCCAATTTTTACCCAAAGATTTCCAATTGGTCATTTGTCCAATTTCTCCTGTACCCCCAGAAATAGTGACTACCTCACTGGATCCTCCATTGTCTGAGGTAAAAAGAATTAGGGTATTGTCGAGTGTACCTTGACTTTCCAATGTCTTCAATAATCTTCCTATATTTTGGTCCAATCGGTCAATCATTGCAGCATATACAGCCATAGTTCTGCTTTCTTCTTGTTTTTCTTGGGTTGAAAGGGAATCCCAGTTGGAATGTTCTGATTTAGACAAGACAGCATTTTCAGGAAGAACTCCTATTTTTTTTTGTTTTTCAAACCTTCGCTTGCGAATGACCGCATACCCTTCATCATAGTTGTTTTTGTATTTTTCAATATCCTCAGGCCACGCCATTAGAGGATCATGAGGTGCAGTATAAGATAAGTAGAGAAAAAAAGGTTTTTCAGCTTCGATTTGTTCCATCCATTCCAAGGCATAGTCTGTAAACACATCGGTACTGTAGAATGTTTTGGATTCTGGCGTGTAAGGGTTAAAAACTTCTCCCTCTATCACCCAATTCCTATAGGATACGGGAGACTTCTTTAATCCTTTTTGGGCCGGTTGTTCTTCCCCTTGTCTTTTTAGGCCTGGATTAAAATGATTGGCCGCGCCATCCAATAGCCCACTGTAACGATCAAAGCCCCGATCAACAGGATTTTCTGTACTGTGGTGTTTGCCAGACCATAGGGTGGTATATCCTACCGATTGGAACAGTTCCCCTAGGGTAATGGCATTACGCATAGGCTGTCTAAAATCTTTGTGGTATCCCGTTTGTTGTGAATACAAGCCGGTGAGCAATGCGGCCCGGGAAGGAAAGCATTTGGAAGTATTATACGCATTGGTAAATCGGATGCCGTCGTGAGCCAACCGGTCAATATTGGGAGTTGCAATCTCACTTCCATAAGCACCTAAGTCCGAAAAACCCATGTCATCCACCAAAATCAGGATTACATTGGGAAGGTTTTTCGGACCAAGGGGTTTATTACAATTCGATAAACTGAATGATAGAATTAAAAAAAGGAGAACCCTAAAACTCACGAATCTTTATGTTTTTAAACTTCACATCGCCTGGACTGTGATCTTGAAGTAAAATTCTTCCTTTTGCTCCTACACCAAACCCTTGATGTTTTGCATACTTACTCTTCTTGATGAGGTTTTTCATGGACTGTGAAAAACGATCATACTCTACCACTTTTATATTGTTAATCCAATGTTGAACATGTCCTCCATTTACAACAATTCTTGCTTTGTTCCAGCTTCCAGGACCATTTGATCTGAGGTTGCCCCGATCCTTTTCAGATAGATTTTCGGCAGTGATAAGGTCATAGAGTGAACCAATAGTTCTGTTTCCTTCTACTCCTTTTGAATGATCGGGATGGTTTTTGTCGAGTATTTGGAACTCCATACCAATTGTTCTGCCGTCTCCCTCAGTCAATGCATCGACAAAGTATTTTATACCACTATTGCCCCCTTCATTGAACATGAAATCGACTTCCAATTCAAAGTTGTCAAATTTTTCTAAGGTGACAATATCACCTGCTTTTTTGAAATCGTTAGAACTTTCATGTTTTAAGAAATGAAGAGTACCGTCAACGATTTCAATTCCATCGGATGGGAACTGATCCGATTGGGCACCTTTCCAACCTTGGGTTGATGTTCCGTCCCAAAGCAATCTCCACCCTTTTCGTTTTTCATCTTCGGTGAGAGAATTGGTTAAATAACTCACTTGTCTTGCATTGGATTGATTACTGGATTTGTATTGATCCAGATTTTCGGTTACAATATTGATGTTTTTCCATTGGATGGTTTTTCCTTCTTCAGAAGGGTCTCTGATGGAATGCACCTGGAGGGCAATAAATCCTTCAGCGGTCATATCGTCCACAAGATTGGCACATTGAACGCCATTGATGAACGTTTTTATGGTGTTTCCGATGGCTTCAATTCTTACCTTATTCCAAGAGCCATTGTTGAAAGCAGCCCCCCCCTCAAGATTTATTGTAAGCGGATACAACCACCCCCTTCGACCCTCGTCGTATATTCCTCCTGTCCACGCTCTTTTGCTGGTGTCCAATTCAGATTGATAACCATGAACTCTTCCATTTTTATACTCTTTCATTGAGTTTGACCTGAATTGAATTCCAGAATTGAGTCCAGGGGCTACCAGCACTTCCAATTCTAAAATAAAATCACTGTACATTTTTTTGGTACACAAAAAGGTATTGGGCGTTCCCACCCTTGAAGTTCCTACTATGGCATTGTCTGCTATATGATACTTTGCGGTGCCATTTTTGATCTCCCAATTCGATAAATCCTTACCATTAAAAAGAGGTTTCCAGTCGGACTGGGCGGTTACCGTTGAGCATAAAAATAAACTCACTGTAAATACAGCCAGTTGTCTAAAAAAGTTAAATTTGGTTTTCATATTTATATTATGTTTCTATATTTAGTGTGCGTACACGCAAATGTAAACAAAAATTAATTTTTACAATACATTAAAATATCCTTGGTGTGAAATATATAATTACTGTCTTTTTATTCGTTTTATGGAGCTGCGCCCCTTCTCCATCAAAAAAGCTTGATCAAAAGCCCAATATTATTTTTGTAATGTCAGATGATCATACCAGCCAAGCTTGGGGAATTTATGGAGGTGTTTTGGCGGACTATGCAGTCAATAAAAACATCAAACGTTTGGCAGCAGAGGGAATGGTTTTGAACAATGCCTTTTGTACCAACTCTATTTGTGTTCCCAGTCGTGCGGCTATACTTACGGGTCAATACAGTCACAAAAATCAAGTGTATACCCTTAACGATGCCCTGGATCCCGATCGGCAAAATGTAGCTCAATTGCTTCAGAAATCAGGTTATCAAACTGCCCTGGTTGGAAAATGGCACCTCAAAGACAAGCCCTCTGGTTTTGATTTTTTCAATGTACTTCCAGGTCAAGGGAGGTACCATAATCCTAAGTTAAAAAATAATGATAACTGGGAATATGGAAATAGTGGGGGGGAAGTTTATCGAGGATTTTCTTCCGATGTGATAATGGACGAGTCTCTAAAATGGTTGGAGGGTCGAGATCAAGAAAAGCCCTTCATGCTCATGACTCATTTCAAAGCAACCCATGAGCCTTTCGACTATCCAGAGCGATTCAATGACTTATTTGAAAACGATACACTCCCCGAACCTGTTTCTCTGATGGATTTTGATCCCAAGCAGTCGGGCAGAAGCTTTGAAGGTCAAATTCTTGAAATTTTGGCCGAGAGATGGACAAAAGCTTCTGAAGAAGATAGAGATCGCTATCCGGGACTCCCGTTTGATACAAAAGGACTGAATCGTGAACAGATCAGAAAAAAAACCTATCAAAAATTTGTTAAAGATTTTTTGAGGTGTGCCGCTGCCATTGATGACAATATCGGTAAAATGTTAGATTATTTAGACGCCAACCACTTGACAGAAAATACCATTATTATATACACTGCCGACCAAGGATATTTTTTGGGAGAGCACGGGATGTTTGACAAAAGAATGTTTTTGGAAGAATCAGCCCGTATGCCTTTTGTAATCCGTTACCCTAAGGAGATTCCTGCGGGAAAAAGAACAGACGATATTGTTCTGAATATCGATTTCCCCTCTCTCTTATTAGACTATGCCAATGTAGCTCAACCCGAAACTTTTCAGGGTAAGAGTTTTCGTAAGAACCTGATTCTGGAAACCCCTGAAGATTGGAGAGATAAGATGTATTACCGCTACTATGCCCACGCCCTCAAAAGGCCTGCTCATCTTGGAATCCGTACAGAACGCCATAAATTGATTTTTTATTACGGACTCTCATTGGGGATGAATGGGACCTATACGGATCAAGCTACGCCTCCTGCTTGGGAATTTTACGATTTGGAGCTTGACCCTGCTGAACTCAAAAATCAATATGAAAATCCAGCCTACAAAACCATCATTCAACAATTAAAAAAAGAGTTAGTGGAGTTGAGAGAACAGTATGGAGATGCACAAACAGATGGGGTTGAGTTGAAGAAAGTCATTCAAGAATACTGGTAACACTAATCACTTTGAATGCAATACCAATCCTTTGGATGGTACGTAGGAAGAGGAGTGTTTTATATTTCTTAAATTATTAAAAAAAAGATCTTTTAAACTGAAAACAAAAAAAAACATTATCGTAATTCTGGTTTTGACCTTAAGCATGTCCTTCCAATCGGATCAAACAATACGACCGACCCAAGCCCCCAATATTCTCTTCATTGCGGTCGATGACCTCAGACCCGAATTGGGAATTTATGGAAATCAAAGGGTAAAAAGTCCCCATATAGATCAATTGGCCAGTGAAGGCAGCTATTTTACTAATCATTATGTTCAAGTTCCAACCTGTGGTGCCTCTCGTTTCAGTTTGATGACAGGTTTACGACCTCAAAAAAGAATCCACATCGAAAATACAGCCTTCTACCAAGAAATGGCCAATCGAGAGGAAAGAGAACAACCAGAATCTTTTGTCCATCACCTCAGAAGAAATGGATATACTACCGTAGGGATTGGCAAATTGAGTCATTCGGTAGATGGATGGGTTTACGGATATGAAGAATCCCCATCCCATATTAAAGAAATGCCCCACAGTTGGGATCGTTTTGTTTTTAATCCTGGAAAGTGGGGCACGGGCTGGAATGCCTTTTTTGCTTATGCAAATGGCGAAAGTCGACAAAGTTTAAAGAAACAGGTAAAACCATATGAATACGCTGAGGTGGACGACGAGGGTTATCCCGATGGGCTCATTCTGAACAGCGCAGTTCAAGAATTAAAAAAATTAAAGGCCCAACGAAAACCATTTTTTCTCGGAGTAGGTTTTTTCAAACCTCATTTACCCTTCAATGCCCCTAAAAAATATTGGGATTTGTATGACAGGTCCTCACTACCCCTAGCAGACGATCCCTTTATACCCAAGAATGTCCACCCCAGTAGTGTAGGGAACATGGGAGAATTTAACAATTACAAATTATCTGACGAAAAACCGTCTCTCGATCAACCCATTTCAGACGAGTACGCAAGAAAGCTAATACACGGATACTATGCGTCCATCAGTTATATAGATCATCTTGTCGGAAAACTGATCGGTGAGCTCAAGTCACTCGACTTGGATAAAAAGACGGTAATAGTGCTTTGGGGAGATCACGGTTGGCATTTGGGAAATGATCGAAAATGGGGAAAACACTCTCTTTTTGAAAGAGCTTTAAAAAGTGCCTTAATCATAAAGTTGCCGGGAGAAAAGCATTATAACCCAAAAATCAAAGCCATTGTCGAGTCTGTTGATCTCTATCCCACTTTGATGGATTACTGTGGAATAAAGCCTCCCTATGAACTGGATGGAGAAAGTGTATTGAAACTGATACAATCCAAGGATACGGATTCCGAAAATTTAGCTTTTAGCTTTTGGAAAAATGGGGTAAGCATGAGAACGGACCGGTATCGCTTGACCCAATTTTACAGAGCAGAATCCCCACAAATAGAGTTATACGACCATACCAGCGACCCCAGTGAAAACAACAATATAGCTTTAAGTCATAAAAAAATTGTGGATTCGTTGATTCCCGTTTTAAAACAGAAAACACCCCAATTTTATGATACTCCCTAAAAAAGTTTTATTGCACTTTATTTTCCTCACAAGTATTTGACCTTCTTTCAATTAAGAGGATTGTGAATATTGGATGTGATTTTAGGTAAAATTTTAAAAATTTATTAAATTTAATTATTATTTTAGCAAATCTGTATACTTACACAGATTACATTAAACAAAACAAAAATTTTAAACTTATGAAACAAAAAAGTTTTCTAACGACTCTGTTAATATTGCTTTTTTTGACATTCAATTTGACTTTTGCTCAAAGGAATGTTTCAGGGACGGTTACGGATGAGTCTGGCGTTCCATTACCCGGAGTAAACGTCATTATTAAAGGGACTGACAATGGAACCTCTACAGATTTTGACGGAAATTATTCAATCAATGTGTCTGACAACGATGTCATTTCATTTTCTTTTATCGGTTTCCTCGAGAAAGAAATTGAAGTAGCAAATGCAGATTCTTTTAGCATTTCATTGGAAATGGGATCTGCCGAACTCGATGAAGTTATTGTCAGTTCAGGATATGGCACCGTCAAGAAAAGAGATTTAACAGGAGCGATAGCTCAAATAGAAACTCAAGTTATACAAAGATCCAACCCCATTCAAGCTGCTGCTGCTTTGCAGGGACAGGTAGCAGGTGTAAATGTTACCAAAAGTGGAGGAAAACCTGGTGATGCATTCGACATCAACATTAGGGGGTTAAACAATTTTGACAACGAAAAAACACGACCTTTGGTTGTAGTTGATGGGATTTTGGGTGCAGATTTGAACGACATCAACCCGGTTGACATTCAAACCATTGACGTTCTTAAAGATGCTTCATCAACCGCTGTTTATGGAGCCAGAGGAGCCAATGGTGTTATTATCGTGACTACCAAAAAAGGGGTTTCAGGAAAACCCAATGTGTCTTACAACGGGTATTACGGTGTTAAAAATAGCACCCAAATGCCCAAGATGATGACTGCTCAACAATTTTATGAGGTATATCAAGACGAAGATAGATTTGGTAGAGGTTTTACCGCACAGGAAATGTATAATATCGAAAACGGTATTTCAGCCGATTGGATTGATATGATCTCTCAAAGAGCTACTCAGCAAAATCATACGGTTGCTGTTTCTGGTGGATCTGAATCTACTACCTACAATTTTTCTGCAGGGAAGCAAGAAGAGGAAGGAATTATAATGCATAATGATTATTCACGTCTCAGTTTGAATGCCGGTATTGAAAGCAAAGTAAGTGATAAATTCAAAGTTGGTTTTACAGCCTATATCACTGATAACATTAGAAATTGGGGGTCTCCTGAAGCAGTTCGATCTGCCTTGAGAGCACGACCTACTGGTACGGCTTATTTTGATGACATCCAATTCCCAAACAAGAGGGACACTAACTTTGGTCCAGCAGGAGATTATGCCTTTTTTATGGGTATTGACGACTCTCAGGTGATAAACCCTCTGTTAGAACAAGATCCAGAGAACTATCAAAGACAAAGAAAATCGAATTCAACGATAGCGAACGCTTATCTTGAGTATGAAATCATTTCTGGTTTGAAATTTAAGACTTCCTATTCAGCCTACAATAACGTTCAAAGAGAAGGGGAATACAGAGGTACTTTATCGAAATCTCAAAAGGGTTCACTACTTCCAAAAGCGACTACCAACAATATCAAAACAGCTAACTATACCATTGACAATACGTTGAGTTATCAAAAGGAATTAGGGAAACATTCGATTAATGCGATAGCCTTATTCAGTATATTCGAGGAGTATCGTGAATTTATGGATATTCAAGTTGATGATCTTCCTTTCAGATCTTTGTGGCACAATTTGGGCTCTGGAGCAACCATCAGATCCTACAGCACCAACCTTCAAGAATATTCTATTGCTTCTTACATGGCGAGGATCAACTACAGCTTCGATAGTAAATACTTGTTGACTATTACCGGAAGACGTGATGGCGCATCTCAGCTTTCAGACGAAAACAAATGGGCTTTTTTCCCCTCTGCTGCTATTGGATGGAGAATGTCTGAAGAAAGCTTTATTCAGGATTTAGGATTATTTTCTAACTTAAAATTAAGAGCCAGTTACGGTGAAGTGGGAAACAATTCCAGTATCAGTCCCTATGCCACTCAAGCGAATATCTATCAAACCTATTACGACTTTGATGGCTCAGGTTCATTGGGTTATACTATCAATGCTTTATCCAATCAAGGACTGGTATGGGAGAGAAGTAAAGAGATAAATTTTGGACTTGACTTTTCGTTAAGCGGTATTAAACTTAATGGTACGGTAGAGTACTACAAAAGAAATACCGAAGACCTAATCTTGGACGATAAGGTTCCACTTTCAACTGGTTTTAACAATGTTGTGGACAATGTAGGTGAGATAGAAAATTCGGGAATTGAAATTTCATTAAACTCTATCAATTTAACTCTACCTGATTTTTCATGGTCGACCAACCTTACCTTTACAGCCAATCAAGACAAAGTTGTAAAACTTGCCGGTGGTGTTTTAGAAGACAAAGGAAACAAGCGATTTGTGGGAGAGTCGGTAAGAGCTAATTATTCGTATAAATTTTTAGGCATCTGGCAACTTGGAGAAGAAGCAGCAGCTGCTGAATTTGGTCAGGTTCCTGGTCAAGTCAAAATCATGGATTTAGACGGTAACAAAACCATTAATTCTGATGATAGAATGATTTTGGGCAGCGAAACACCTGATTGGACTGCTGGACTCAGAAATCAATTCAATTATAAGAATTGGGATTTATCCTTTTTTATCTACACAAGACAAGGAGCTATGTTCTCCAACGCCTATTTATTAGCAACCATGGGGGAGCTTAATTCTGATAGATATAACAGAACATCGGAACTCGATTATTGGACACCCACCAATCCAAGTAATACCTATTTTAGCCCTGTAACGGGTCCAGGATTGAATTCAAACACCAATGAGAGCAGGGGCGGAAGTTCCAGAGTTGGACTCAGCTACCAGTTGGCAGATTTTGTGAGAATTTCTGATATAACAATGGGGTACAGTTTACCACAAAATGTTCTTGACGAACTCGGCGTTTCTCGATTTAGAATCTACGGTCAATTACAAAATCCATTTGTATTTACTGATTTTCTTACTTTCGATCCTGAATATAATTCGGGTTCTTATAACGATGATCTTCCCGCAATGACAGTGCTCTTGGGAGTTAACTTAAATTTTTAATTTCAAAGACATAGACATTATGAAAAACATAAATGAAATTAAATCAACAATGAAAACACTAAATAAAATCACAATCGCTTTTGCGTTGGCAATGATGATCAGTTGTGATACTGATGAATTGTTGTTGGAAGAAAGTATATCCAATCAAACGGCTAGTTCTTACTTTTCCACTCCGTCTGGTTTTGAAGATTTGAGTAAATCTATCTATCCATTACTAAGACCGATCTCTCAACTCAGAGCACTTACATTAAACGGCACAGATCTCTTTTCAAGAGCCACGGCTTGGGATATGGTTGGAACACAGCAGAATCCTGGAATTGAAACCTACGGTCCAGAATTTACCGATGGTGTAGCTGAAGTTCAGGACCTTTGGACTTACAATTACAAAAATATCAATAGGGCCAATACATTGATTACCCGTTCTGCCGATTTGGAAAGTTTTTCCTCTTATGCAGCTACGCTTAAAGTTAGAGTGGCCGAAGCTAAGTTTATGAGAGCATTCTCTTATTTTTCTCTTGTACAACACTTTGGTGACATTCCAATGCCACTTGAAGAAACTACCTCTGCCAATAAAGAGGTAACTCGAGTTCCGTCTGCCCAAGTTTATACTCAGATTATTTCAGATTTATCAGAGGCTGAAGCGGTATTACCTGCTTCAAATTCGGATTATGGAAGAGCAACCAAAGGAGCCGCTCAGCATTTATTAGCGCGAGTGTATTTAACCCGAGGTTGGAATTTCAACAATTCACTGGGTGGGTCAACCGCCGATTTTACCTCAGCTAGAGAATACGCCGACAAAGTTATCGCTGCCTACCCCATGGTGAGTAATTATGCCGATTTATTTCCGAAAAAATCTGAAAATCCAACCCAACAAACTTTTGGTCCTGGGGATCAAAATGCACGTAACAGTGAAGTTGTTTTTGCGGTTCAATATTCGGATCAGGCTTTGACCAACAGTAATGAAGTTGCGGATCAAGTTGGTGCTGAAGTTACCCCAGATGTAGGTAATAATTCTCACAGTATTTTTGGAGGAGGTCCCGACGAGGTTCCTGGAAGCCCAGGTAGAACGTCGGATTATAACAGACAACTCGGAGTTCATAATACACTACCCGGAGTTTGGAGATTATTTGATCCCAACACCGATTCTCGCTATGCTTTGAATTTTGTTGAGAAAGTTTATGCAGTTGTGAATAACCCTGGTTTTGTTCCTGCTCCTGGTGTTACTCCTATTGATATCAAGGCTGGTGATCTAGTCCTTGAGTTCAGAGATTGGAATAATCCTGCCACTTCATTGGCCGAAAGAGGTAAAGATGTTGGTGGAAACATGGATTATGCCGTGATCAACATTGATGAAATTGGTAAAATTGAAGAGTCAAATTTTCACGGAGTCAACAAGACTCCCATGATGTGGAAGTTTTGGGAGCCTGGAATTCCTTACGGAAATGGTTTTGGTCAATTTGATCATCCCCTCATGAGATCTTCTGAGGCGTATCTCATTGCTGCCGAAGCCATTGTAAAGGGAGCCAGTAATGGATCCATTGGATCTGCTGTCGATTATTACAACGCAGTAGTAAACAGAGCCGTTGGCGCTTCTAATTCAGCCAATATGGCCTTGGAGCCTAACAATCTTACTTCTGTCGCAACCAAAAGCTATAGAGCTTCTGGAAGCGTGACCATAGACATGATTCTCGACGAAAGAGCTCGCGAATTTATGGGAGAAGGTTTGAGATGGTATGACCTGAAGAGAACAAGCAAACTCATTGAAAGAGCTAAAGCGTTCAATCCTTGGATTGGAGGTCTTAACTACATCAAAGAACATCATTATTTGAGACCGATTCCTCTTTCTGAGATTGATCTTGCCAATTCTGAAGTCGCTCAAAATCCAGGCTATTAATTCAATAGTCTGAGTAAGATTTTTTTCTTATCAAAACCCGTTTTTGTAAATGATCAAAAACGGGTTTTTTTTTAAAACATCACTTTTACGCTTTATACGGAAATTTGAAAACAATGAAGATTTTCTATCTTTTTTCGTTTTCAGTATTGCACTTTCTGCACAGTATAACTTTGATAAACTTCAGCAAAGAATGCGACTCTTTTTGGAGGATGCCCTATTGGATCGCTCATTTTTTTGCTGTTTATTTGAGGATAATTCAAATAAAAAATTGATTAAAAATCATTAAAATAAATTTAAATTTACCAATGTGTTCGCACACGAAAACTATAACTTAACGATATAAATGAAACCCATTTTTTCAGGTACTATTCCTATCTACGTTTGTCTAATAATCTCACTCATGGACCTTTCTGTGGGTAACGCTCAAAACCAAAAGAAACCCAATTTCATTGTAATTCTCACCGATGATCAAAGCTGGGTAGGAACCTCCTTTTTGGCGGATCCCGATGATCCGCGTTCCAAAAGTGATTATTACAAAACCCCCCAAATGGAACGATTGGCAAAAAGCGGAATGCGAATGACCAACGGTTATGCTCCTGCACCCTTTTGCTCTCCGACCAGAAAAAGCATATTAACAGGCTTGACCCCTGCCAAGCACGAATATCAAAAAGACAGGAAAAACTGGGTAAATACATTTAGAAAACAAATGACCATCCCCAGGATACTCAAAAAAGCAGATCCCGAATATGTTACCGCTCACTTTGGTAAATGGGATGCCCGATACGACGATTTTACCCCAGAGGAAATGGGATACGACTTTAGCGACGGACTCACCGGGAACAATACGGGCGGAGGAAAGAGCTCTTGGAGTATGAACGGACAGCAAATCCCATTCGAAATGGGGGATGCTTGGCCCAAAGCATACGACGATCCAAAACTCATTTTTTCGCTTACCCAAAGATCAAATGATTTCATAGAGGAACAAACCAAAAATAATAAGCCCTTTTTCATTCAAATCTCCCATTATGCAGTTCATTTAGCAATCACTTACAGTCAAAAAAACTTTAATAAATATAGTAAGCAAATTAAGGGGCAAAAACATTTCGTTCCTGAGTTTGCAGCCATGACGGAAGATATGGATGAGGGAATTGGAATGCTACTCGACAAAGTGGCTTCTCTTGGAATAGCAGACCATACTTATATCTTTTTCCTTTCAGATAATGGTGGAAGAACTTCTATTCCTATTGGACCCGAGCAGCAAGTAGCGAGAAACTTTCCTTTGAGAGGAGGTAAGGGGTCCATGTATGAGGGAGGACTTAGGGTTCCGTTCATTGTTTCAGGGCCCGGAGTGCCCCAAAATTCCCATACAGATGTTCCTGTAACCGGTTTGGATATATTGCCCACTGTGGCCAGATTGGCAGGGTTTCAAGGGACACTTCCTCAAATGCTTGACGGAGGAAATATGGAGCAACTCATTCACAGCAAGGGAACAGAAAAGGTAGCGCGCAATAGCCCCTATTTGATTTTTCATCAAGCGGCAAACCGAAAACCCACTTCCGCCATTCGATGGGGGAACTATAAATTGGTTAAAGATTGGAAAATCAATAAATTAGAGCTTTTTGACCTGTCTAAAGACGTGGAGGAAAAAAACGATCTTTCCAAAAAAATGCCTGAATTGGTTAAAAAACTAAACAATGCCCTGACTCAATTTCTTTTTGAGGCCAATGCTGAGATCAAACAAACCGAAACTTAAATTTTATCCATGAAAAACTCCAGAAGAAATTTCATCAAACAATCCGGCGGCGTCCTTCCGCTTTTATTTGTCCCCAGTTTTTTCTCTGCTTCATCCTTTAATACTTTAAAAAAGGTAAAAATTGATGAGATCAATTTGTTTTTAATCAACGTGACCAAAGAACGAAATTTTAGTTTTGGGGTTTGGAAAAACAGACAACACGTTATGTTTAATATAAAAGCGCGAAATCATACGGGTTGGGG
>JAURMQ010000084.1 GCA_030830625.1 Flavobacteriaceae bacterium | reverse complement strand
TGAATTTTTTCGTTCGGTTTTCTAATGGGGTCTGGAACAATAATTTTGAAAGGGGGAAAAACGGCCATATTGTAAAATATACTGTTGTCCATTGTATCAAAATCATGTGCATACACTTCTCCAAAAACACCTTTCCGTTCTTTTAACGCATTGGAGTCCAAAACGCTAATTCCTGGAAGGTTTTTAGGTTTTTCTATATCCAAAATGTCTAAAACTGTGGGGACCATATCTATACTGCTCACCAAAGTTTTATCATCCCTTTTAGGTTGTATTTTACCTGCCCATTTATACATTATCGGAGTTCGTATTCCTAAATCGTATGGGGCTCTTTTTGACGTATTGACATAAGTGCTTTTATTAGGATCTTGTACCCATCCATTATCGCACACATAAATAAATAAAGTGTTTTCCATTTGTCCTTTGGCTTCAATGAGATCGAACAACGCTCCACATGTTTGATCAAACCATTCGCACATTGCCCAATATTTAGCAATGAATTCTGTAGGCGCTTTGGGTAAATATTTATCCAATAATTGTTGTGGTGGAGTATGCGGTTGATGGGGTAAAAAGGGGGCATACCATAAAAAGAATGGCTTTTTTTCTTTTAAGGCTAAATCCACATAACTGTTTAGGGTGTCTAAACCTTTTCTTCCTATTTCCAAACCGAAATCACCGTGGCGCCCCCCTCTATTGGGATCGCCATGGGTCATCCCATAGTCAAAACCACCTAATTTGTGGTTTCCAAGCCACCATTTTCCTGTTTGAAAAGACAAATACCCTTTTTCTTTTAACAATTCGGGAAGTGTAGTTTGCTTTTCAAAAGCAGAAATAATGGGCTGGTAGGCTTGAGCTCTATTTATTTGGCTTGCTTTACGATCTCCTGGTATGCGTTCATACACAAAATCATTTCCATATATTCCGTGATCTTTTGGATATAAACCTGTAATAATTGTAGCTAAGGAAGGAGAACATAAAGGGGTGGGAACATACCCTTTTGTAAAAGTTAAACTTTCGGATGCAAACTGGTCCAAACGAGGTGTTTCTATATGTTCATCTCCCATAAAACTGTAATCTGTCCAAGACTGATCATCCGATATGATGAAAACAATATTGGGTTGTGGGGGTAGCGCCCCAAGGTCTTCTGTTGTAGAGGGCGTGGTTTTCGATTTGTTTCCACAAGAAAAACAAATGCTTACAAGTACTATTAGATAAATTTTTAGGTTCATTTTTCTCATTGTTTAGTATTTGATTAGAGATTTCATTTATTCTTTTTCTTCAATTTTTAATCGCTGTGCTTCCTTTTTATCTCGCATCACTGGACCATTTTCTCCTAAAAGAAACATCTTTTTAAACCTTGTTCCTGGTTTATGTTGGGCCACAATTATTTGAGCATCGGGGTGTGGGTTTTCAATAAGAGCAGAAATGGCAAAGTTGGATTTCGATTTTTGGAGCAACACTTTGGTTTTTTGAAAAGTTTCTCCTCCATTGGTACTGGTCCATCTTGCAACTTCCCCCAAGTCATTTTTATCTTGGGCTTCTATGTAAAAATGAATTTCATCAGCCGATTTAACTTCTATATCTCCATTGCCTTTGGGTAATCCAGTATTTTTGGAAGCTACCCACTCCGATCCATCGAATTTAAAATGACACATTGTTTTGGCTGCACTCCGTCTGGAGCCCTCAATTTCTTCCCCGATGGTCATCCCTATATGCGGTTTTCCTTCAGGGTCTAGATCTATTACTCCTTGAAATGTCCAACTTCCCTCTGTTTGAGCTACCAATACCTTTTCGTCTGCCAGCTCTCTTGTAACGGGTATATCGAGTAGCTCACCCTTGGCGTTTTTCCAAATCCCTGTTTGGGTATCAAAAACCATATAGTACACATTGTATCTTTTGGGTAAATGGATATTTTTTCCGGCAATTACATTAGAATCGGTACAGATATGGTAGTCGAATACTACGATGAGTTCGCTTCCCTTCCCTTTGGTAATCCATGGATACCAGGAATCAACAGCCGGCTGATCGTCTCTTCTTTTGTGCTTTAAAAAAGAAACCGGCTGACCGAAAGTACGCCCCTCATCAGTAGATTTTTGATACACCCAATTGCTACGGTGCGCCCCATGTCGATAAAACAAATAGATATCGCCATTGTCCATTTTGATCCACTGATTGTAGGTGCCAAAAGGGGGGATATTTTCTGAGATTTCCCAACTTGAAATGTCCAAAGGTTTTTTGGAAACTACATGCATATTTTTCCCATAATGATAGTTCCCCAAAGGATTATTACCCTGTATCGACATCCCTCCATGACCTCCAAAAGCAATATGAATGGTTCCGGCATCATCAATCAACATCGAAGGCTTTCCATGATTGTCTATTTTATCGCGTGTAGAATCTTTTCCCATTTCACTCACCCCGGCTTTGAAAGGCCCTTTCCATTCCTTTGTTTCATGATGGTAAGAGGCAACATAAGGGTCTTCTAAAGGGCCTTGATAGCACAGATACGTAACGCCCTTATGATAAATTCCCGCAGGGTGCTGGACTACAGCTACCGCATTTCCAAATCCATTATCGGCAAAATAATCTACCTTTTCATGTTCTGCTGTGCTTGTTTTTATCTCTTGGGAAGTTGTTGCACAACCCATAAAACAAAAACAAACCAGTAATGTTGTGTACCTTTTTTTAATCTTCAAGTTTTATTTTTTTATAGCATTGAATCTTGACTGGTCCTAAAAGACCCGATTTTTTGAGTGTATCCTTTTTACTCCAATGTTTCCAAGACGAAAATGTAGTCCTCTCGGATGGTCGTTGCGCGTTTCATAGGTTTAAAAATATTTGATCCAGACAAAGTTCGGGGAAAAAATCCTACGATAATTATACTCTTTTGCCATGCCTACCCACCTTCACACCCTAAACAAATATATATTAGCGAGTAGGGCCAACCAAAACTAATGCAAAAAAATGATTTTCAATACTATTGGTTTTCGTGAATCCAATCTATACGGAGGGGTGAATCGAAACAATATACAGTAGGGCAACAGCTGTGCGCATAAAATCTTTCTTTTATCGGGCCATAGAAGATTAGGGATTTTGGTTCTATGATCCCTAAGTACAGCCCTAAAGAGCGCTAAAAACGCCTTGGGAGTCGTTCTTCAAGAGCTAAAAATCCCATTCCAATTGAATCGCCACTTAGGGGCTAAACAAATGACTAAAGCAAGGATTGAGTGTTTTGAATCCGATCTTATGCTCAGAAAAAATCTCAAAGGAACCTACTAAGGGGTACAAAAGGAACAGAAGAACTGCTAGAGGGTAATACAGAAATTATTACATTTAAGGAGCTAAAACAAACACCATGAAAAATTCCCTCGCAACACGACTTTTTATCAGTTGCTTCACCTTCGTTCTTTTTTCCATTACCTATGCTCAAAATTACACGCCCAGCCCTGAGAATCTGGAAGCGAGAGCCTGGTTTGAGGATGCGCGTTTTGGACTTTTTGTCCATTGGGGTGTTTACAGTATTTTAGGAGATGGAGAATGGGTGATGAACAATCAAAACATCAGTATAGATGAGTACGAAAAACTTCCTGCCTTTTTTAATCCCGTCGATTTTGATCCGGTAGAATGGGTCGCTATGGTTAAAGACGCGGGGATGAAATACATTACCATAACCAGCAGGCACCACGATGGTTTTTCCATGTTTGATTCTAAAGTAACGGATTATGATATAGTAGAGGGAACACCCTATGGGAAAGATGTGCTAAAAATGCTGGCGGAAGAGTGTCGCCAACAAGGAATCAAGTTGTTTTTTTACTACTCTCTTTTGGATTGGAAACGGGATGATTATTTCCCCAGAGGAAGGACAGGAACCGGAATTGCAGGAAGAGGCGAAGGGAAATGGGAAGATTATATTGCTTTTATGAAAGCTCAACTCAAAGAACTGCTCACCCACTATGGACCCATCGGAGGGATCTGGTTTGACGGCCATTGGGATCAAAAAGATTGGGATGGAAAGAAATTTGGCGCGGTCAATGTAGATTGGCATTACGATGAATTCTATGGTATGATTCATGAAATGCAACCCCAAGCCCTTATAGGAAACAACCACCATATCGGTGTCTTGGACGGGGAAGATTTTCAAATGTTTGAAAAAGATTTGCCGGGAAAAAACTCTACCGGCTGGGGGACTCCTGCCGATCAAATCGGAAGTGTTCCTCTGGAGGTGTGTGAAACCATCAATGGGTCTTGGGGCTTCAATTTGCAAGACAGAAAACATAAATCGGAAAAAGAATTGATTCATTATTTGATCAAAGCTGCTGGATACGGAAGTAATTTGTTATTGAATGTGGGGCCCATGCCTAATGGAAAAATTCAGCCCAAACATCAAGCCTCTTTAAGAGCGATGGGCGACTGGTTAAAAGCTCACGGTGAAACCATCTACGGTACTCGAAGAGGACCTATTCCGCCCAACGACGATTTCGTTTCCACTCAGAAAGGAAAAACCGTGTATGTCCATTTGCTCAATCCTGAGCTTTCCCTACTCCATGCCGATCAGGTACCTGTAAAAATCAAAGGGGTTTACCACATGAAGACCCAACAAAAATTACCCTATCGTAACGATGGCTTTGGTTTTTCAATCGATCTTTCCAAAATTGCCAAAGATGACATTGACACGCTCATTAAAATCGAATTGAAGTGAATTCCGAAAAAAAATTAGAAAATAGATTAGCCTCCCTTGATTTTTTCAGAGGAGCGGTGATGTTTTTGTTGATTGCTGAATTTGCCCATCTGTATGATGTTTTGATGGAATCTGGAAATGAAGCGTTGACAGCTGCCATGGATTTTTTATTTCATCACGCGCAATGGGAAGGATTGCATTTTTGGGATTTGATACAACCTTTCTTTATGTTTATTGTAGGGGTTTCCCTACCGCTATCCTATGCCAATAGAAAGAAAAAAGGAGCGTCGGAATTGCAGATTCGGAAGCATGTCTTTCGAAGAGCTTTTTTGTTGCTGCTTTTTGGATGGGCTCTCTATTGTATTAGACCCGAAAAAATTGTCTTTCAATTCGATCATGTTTTGGCACAATTGTCCTTTACTTATTTGATTTCATTTCTTTTACTCAAATCATCTTCAACGGTTCAAATTACAGTCGGTTTGGTCTGCCTACTGATTTCCGATTTGTTGTATCGATACTTTCCCCTGGTCGGTTTCGATCAAGCTTTTGTGGCAGGGAAAAACTTTGGGGCTTGGTTCAATATTCTTATTTCCGGTTACGAGTACAGCGGCCACTGGGCCGCCTTCAATGCACTAGCCACCACTGCGCATACCCTTTGGGGGGTGGTGGCGGGTAAGTGGCTGATGGAAAATACTACTGCCGCAGAGAAACTTAAACGATTGATTATTTTCGGAATCACGGCTTTGGCATTGGGCTATTTAACCGCCTTTTTTACCCCCGTCATCAAAAGAATTTCAACAACCTCCTTCGTATTGCTTTCTGCAGCTTGGGCTTTCTTAGCACTGGCGCTTTGTTATGGGCTAATCGATGTAAAGCAATGGGTGAAAAAAACTTTTGTTTTCCGAATCGTGGGCGTCAATCCCCTCTTCATCTATCTTTTTGCCTCCTTGGGAGGGGGCGGTTTGTTTCTAAAAGTTATCCGACCCTTTTCCAATAGCCTCATCGGTGGATTTTCTCCGTGGTTAGCCGATTTAATTTCGGGGGGTACTGTACTCCTTGGTCTTTGGTATGTTTGCTATTGGCTGTATAAAAAACAGATTTTTATAAAAATTTGAGATCGAAAATGATATTTCGGTGCTTCCGTATAGGATCTCAAACCAATCTCAGGTTCAAGTAAGGCGATCCATTGTCATCATTTAGAGCATGAAGATGCAGACATGATGTTGAATTTTTCAAGGGTTTAAAAATTCATCTGAACCCTTGAAAAAAAACCGGCTATTTCTCTTTAAATTTAATTGAATCCAATACGTTTAACAGCGCATAGGATTGCCCTGTAATCCAATCCATTTTTTTTGATTTTTTTTGTTTTAATTCAAAAAAACTTATCTACTTTTAAGTACATTCTAAGTTGAACTTGCCCCATGAAAAGTCTTTGTTTGATCACAGAATTGTTATATGTGTTGTGCGAAAAACTTTGGTTGCCCACTCAAGTCGAAAATTGGTACACTTCCACAATCAATCCACTTTCTAAGTTTAAAAATAAACCTTGGTGTACTATCGGATTTTCGAAATTGTGTTTCGGATAGAAAATAAAAAAAAGCAAGAACCATGGAGCAAACAGCAGGGTGAAATTGAATATTCATTTAAATTTCAACATCATGAAAGAACACGTTCAAATTTTAGTAGAAAGTTCACAACAATTTTTAAACGAAATCGCTCGGGCCATTCCTCTGATTTTAGGAGCCTTTTTAATCCTATTCATTGGATGGTTGATCGCAAAGCTCATCAAAAGAGTTTTTGTTAAAATCTTGAAATTGGGAAAACTCAATTGGTTGTCAGAAAAATCTGGAATGGACAAGTTTTTAAAAGACGGTGGAATAAAAATTACCGTAGTCGATATTTTAGGACGTTTGGTGTATTGGATTATCATGCTCGTCGTAATTATGGCAACATTAAACACCTTGCAGCTGACCAGTGCCCGAGAATTGTTTAACCAAATCATCTTGTATATCCCCAATATAATCGTTTCAATTCTTATTCTGATATTGGGACAATATGCCGCCAAATTTGTTTCTACCTCTCTTGCCGTTGTTTTAAAAAACACGAATCACTCGATCGGACAAAGCCCCCAAGTCAGGTCGAGTGATTCACTTGTGAATCGTAACGAGACCTGACGGTACTATCTAAACTTCTTCCGCGCTAAATTCTTTAACAGATCATAACGCCCATCGATCAGGGCTTGTTTTTTGGCCCGTGACCATCGTTTAATTTGTTTTTCTTTAGCAATCGCTACTAGAATATTGGTAAACTCGGCATAGAATTTAAGTTCTACGGGTAACCGTTGGGCAGTGTACGATTTTGGGTTTCGACTATTCTTATGTTCTGAAAGACGGCGTTTTAAATTGTTAGTAACCCCTACATAAAGGGTTTTATCACTGCATTCAAGGATGTAAACATAATAGGTTTTCATGGATGTTTTGTTTGAATTATTATTGCCCGATCTCGATACGCTTCGCACTCGATCGGACAATCTTGATACGCTTCGCACTCGATCGGACCATCTTGATACGCTTCGCACTCGATCGGAC
>JAURMQ010000083.1 GCA_030830625.1 Flavobacteriaceae bacterium | reverse complement strand
AGTCATTGAGAATTCTGGGACCATCAACAATAAAAAAAATCTACATTTAACACGTCAAGCGGAAAGGGCACTGAAAACGACTTTTCTCGAAGCAAAGCTTTTTCAAAGTGACATCATTAATACAGCTCATTTATTGCTCTGTATTTTAAGAAATGAAAACGACCCTACTACAAAACTACTTCTCAAATTAAACATCGATTACGATATTGTTAAAGAACAATTTAAATTGATGATTGCCAGTGACGATCAAGACTTTATGGATATCCCCACCTCTTCGTCTTTTCCAGATGAAAAAGATGATGAAAACGAATCGGGCAAAGAAAATCCATTTGTACCCACTACTGAATCTCGAGTTAACGTTAAATCCAAAACCCCTGTTTTGGATAATTTTGGTCGGGATGTAACCTCACTGGCTGAAAAAAATAAATTAGATCCTGTTGTGGGTAGAGAAAAAGAAATTGAAAGAGTTTCTCAAATCCTGAGCAGAAGAAAGAAAAACAATCCTCTTTTGATAGGAGAGCCTGGAGTGGGTAAATCTGCGATTGCTGAAGGTCTTGCATTGCGTATCATTCAAAAAAAGGTGTCACGGGTCCTTTACGGCAAACGAGTAGTTTCATTAGACTTGGCGAGTTTAGTGGCAGGAACCAAATACAGAGGCCAATTCGAAGAGCGAATGAAAGCCGTTATGAATGAGTTGGAAAAAAACGATAATATCATTCTGTTTATTGACGAAATTCATACCATTGTAGGTGCTGGAGGAGCAACGGGAAGTTTGGATGCTTCAAATATGTTCAAGCCCGCTCTTGCAAGAGGTGAAATACAATGTATAGGTGCCACCACATTAGACGAATACCGTCAAAATATTGAAAAAGATGGTGCCTTAGAAAGGCGTTTCCAAAAGATTTTGGTTGAAGAAGCAACCGAAGCGGAAACATTAGAGATATTGACCAATATCAAAGAAAAATACGAAAACCATCACAATGTGATTTATACTGAAGAAGCATTAAAGGCATGTGCAGAATTGACTTCTCGATACATGACCGATCGCTATCTTCCAGACAAGGCTATTGATGCACTTGATGAAGCTGGATCCAGAGTTCATATCAACAACATGAATGTCCCTGACGAAATCATAAAATTGGAAGAAGAACTCGAAAAGGTAAAGGAACTCAAAAACTCTGTTGTAAAAAAACAGAAGTATGAGGAGGCTGCGAAACTTAGAGATGATGAAAAACGAGTCGAAAGAACATTGCTTGAAGCTCAGGAAAGATGGCAAGAAGAATCAAAACTTAACAAGGTAACGGTTAATGAGACTCACATTGCTGATGTAGTGTCGATGATGACCAATATTCCCGTCAATAAAATCGTGAAGAGTGAGAAGTACAAATTGGCACACCTCACAGATCTGATAGGCGAAAAGATTATTGGACAAAAGGAAGCTGTTGAAAAAGTCGTAAAAGCCATTCAGCGAAACAGAGCAGGACTCAAAGACCCTGATCGCCCTATTGGTTCATTTATTTTTCTTGGACAAACTGGAGTAGGAAAAACACAATTAGCAAAAATATTGGCCAAAGAAATATTCGACTCCGAAGAAAACCTCATTCGTATTGATATGAGTGAATATATGGAAAAATTTGCGATTTCTAGGCTGATCGGAGCACCCCCAGGATATGTGGGTTATGAAGAAGGGGGGCAACTCAGTGAAAAGGTAAGACGGCGTCCCTACTCTGTAATTTTGTTAGACGAAGTTGAAAAAGCACATCCCGATGTCTTTAATATGTTACTTCAAGTATTGGATGACGGATTTCTAACCGACAGCTTGGGACGAAAAATAAACTTCCAAAACACCATCATCATAATGACTTCCAATATTGGAGCACGTCAAGTGAAAGACTTTGGAACGGGTGTAGGATTTGAAACCTCCAGCATGAAGTCGCAAGCTACCGATATCGAAAAAGGAGTGATACAAAATGCACTGAAGAAAACTTTTGCGCCCGAATTTTTAAATCGTATCGACGATATTGTCATTTTTAATGCCCTTGAGAAACAGGATATTGAGAAAATTGTAGATATAGAATTACTCAAACTCACACAAAGGGTTGAAAAATTAGGATACCATATATCGTTAACTAAAGCAGCAAAAATATTTTTATCTGATAAAGGTTTTGACAAGAAATATGGAGCCAGACCGCTCAATAGAGCCATTCAAAAATACATAGAAGACTTGATGGCTGAAAACATTGTCAACAATAGAATCGAAGAGGGATCGAATGTTTCGATCGATCATAAAAACGGGGAGGATAAACTCCATCTAAAAACTACCTCATCGATCAAAGAAAGTTAGGCCCGTTAACCTTTACTGAAAACCATCCCATTGGGATGGTTTTTTTTATTCATAGCCTCTGAATTTAAAATTATCTCTAAAAAATTTTAAAGCTGATGGTTTTGTAATATTTTTGCTCCTATGTTGTATGCTAATTCATATGTCAGAACTCGTTCATACGATAACAGGTCAAATGTTATTATAGTAGCTTTTAGCTTTACGACCATGACCACCCCTATGGGGGTTGATCATCACATATAACGCTATGGCCAAATGTCCTCAAGTCATTGACTTAAAATCAAACAATTCCAATCAGTTCGTATCAATTACCCAACACACCTCACTGTGGACGGTTCAAAAGAAATATATAAAATGAAAGTTTTAAAATTTGGTGGAACATCGGTAGCAAACTCCGAGAGCCTATCCAGTGTTCTCAAAATTATACAAAAACAAAAAAAACCGGTTGCGGTAGTAGTTTCGGCTCTTGCAGGAATTACGGATCTGCTGATGGAAATGCTTTCATTGGCTCAATCTGGTGAGGATCATTACAAAGAGGGGATTGCAGAGATTGAAAAACGCCACTTAGAAATCATCAAAAAGTTTGTTCCCATTCAGCATCAAAGTGCTATCATAAGTTTTCTAAAAAAGAATCTCAATGAATTAGAGTCTCGACTGGATGCCATCCACCTACTGGAGGAGGCCACTCCAAAAAACAATGCCTCTATTTCTTCTTATGGAGAAATCCTTTCCAGCAATATCATTCAAGAAGTTTTTAGTTACCATAACATTGATTCTGTTTTGAAAGACAGTAGGGCACTGATCAAAACCGAAATACACAATGGAAAAGAAGTTGTAAACCAGACCCTTAGCCAAGAAAATATCAGAAATTATTTTAAAGATAATTCTTCCCATGTCGTCTTGCTTCCTGGTTTTATTGCCAGTAATGCTGATTCAGAGACTACCACCTTAGGAAGAGGAGGGTCGGATTATTCTGCTGCCATCATTGCGAGTGCAATATCCTCAGAGGTGTTAGAAATTTGGACTGATGTAAGCGGTATGTTTACGGCTCATCCGAAGATTGTAGCCCAAGCAAAACCCATCAAGAAATTGACCTACTATGAAGCCATGGAACTGTCACATTTTGGGGCAAAAGTCATTTTTCCACCTACATTACAGCCCATCATTGAAAAAAATATTCCGATCGTCATCAAGAACACCTTTGCTCCAGAAGACCTCGGTACACTAATCGACGACTCTCCTGTAGTCGAAAATGGTGAGATTGTTAAGGGGATTAGTCATATCGATAATGTAGCCCTTATCAATTTGGAAGGGAGCGGTATGATAGGAATTACTGGATTTTCAAAAAGATTTTTTGAGGCTTTATCAGACGAGAACATCAATGTGATCATGATTACTCAAGCCTCTTCCGAACATTCCATTTGCATTGGGGTAAGAGAAGATGAAGCCATTGCTGCCAAAAAAGTAATTGACGAAAAATTTGCCTTTGAGATATCCATTAAAAAAGTATCTCCTGCACAAATTGAAAAAAACATGGTCAATATTGCCGTGGTAGGTGAAAAAATGAAAGATCATCAAGGAATCAGTGGAAAATTATTCAGCAGCTTAGGGGCAAACAACATCAACATTAGAGCCATTGCTCAAGGGGCCTCCGAGAGAAACATTTCGATTATCATTGATAAAAAAAATGTTTCTAAAGCCATCAATACCCTTCACGAAAGTTTCTTTGAAGCCCAAATAAAGGAATTGAATCTTTTTGTTACTGGTGTTGGCAATGTAGGGAGCAAGCTTTTAGAACAAATTGAAAAACAAACGGAATATTTAATTGAAAATTTGAGATTGAAAATCCGTGTCATTGCAATTTCAAATTCCAAAAAAATGATTTTAGGAAATGAAGCGATGGATCTGTCTCGGTGGAAATCTGAATTGGATAAAAGTGACACCAAAGCCAATACGGATTTGTTTTTTGAACATGCCAAAAAGCTGAACCTCCGAAACAGTATTTTTGTTGACAATACGGCCAGTGAGCTGATTGCCAAAGAGTACGCAAGATATTTGAATAACAGTATCGGTGTGGTAACTTGCAATAAAATCGCTGCGGCCGATGAATTAGTCAATTATCTAAATCTGAAAAAAATATCGAGAAAATTCGGTAGTCCTTTCCTTTTTGAGACCAATGTAGGAGCTGGTTTACCGATCATCGATACCCTTAACAATCTAATCGCCTCCGGTGATCAAATCATTAAAATACAAGCGGTTCTTTCCGGTAGTTTAAATTTTGTGTTCAATCACTTCAGTAAAGGGTCCTCCTTTCACGATGTAGTTCTTGAAGCACAAAAACAAGGGTACACAGAGCCGGATCCCAAAATTGACCTAAGCGGAATCGACGTGGCCCGTAAAATTTTGATTTTAGCACGTGAAAGTGGCCTGAAAATTGAATTGAGTGAAATTGAAAATGAATCTTTTTTGCCTCAAGAATCTCTCGAAACAAAAGACAATAATTCATTCTTTGAATCGCTAAAAAAATACAGTGATCACTTTGAGAAAATGCTCGAAAATGCAGAAAAAGAGGGTGCAAAAATGAAATATGTTGCTCAATTGGAAAATGGAAAGGCTAAAGTTGGGATACAATTGGTCAAAAAGGGACATGATTTCTATAATTTGGAAGGGAGTGACAACATCATCCTTTTTTACACCAACCGATACAAAGAGCAACCTTTGATTGTAAAAGGAGCTGGAGCTGGGGCCGATGTAACCGCCTCTGGAATATTTGCAGACATCATAAGAATTGGAAAACAATAAGATGGAGGAAATTAAAATTTTCGCTCCTGCCAGTGTGGCCAACGTATCCTGTGGATTTGATGTTTTGGGATTTTGCCTTGGCCCTGTAGGGGATGAAATGGTGATACGTAAATCCTCTACCCAAGGAGTGACAATCAGCAAAATTGAAGGCCAAGATCTTCCTTATGACGTGAAAAAAAACGTAGCAGGTGTTGCTGCTGAGACCCTGCTTACATCCTACCCTATTGATTATGGGTTTGAAATTGAAATCTATAAAAAGATTAAGGCTGGAAGTGGAATTGGTAGTAGTGCTGCCAGTGCTGCTGGTGCAGTTTTTGGCATCAATGAGCTTTTGGGAAAACCTTTTTCTCCCCATCAGTTAATCGCTTTTGCTATGGAAGGCGAAAGTGTTGCCAGTGGAGCTGCACATGCCGATAATGTATCACCCGTTCTTTTGGGGGGGATTACATTGGTTAGAAGTATAAATCCTTTAGACGTTATCTCGCTGCCCACTCCAAAAGAGTTGACAGCCGTAATACTTCATCCCAAAATAGAATTAAAAACCATGCACGCCCGTGAGATTCTTAAAAAAAATGTACCCATGGAAAAGGCCATTCAACAATGGGGAAATCTCGGAGCTTTCGTATCTGCGCTGTACAAAGAAGATTATGAGTTACTGTCGAGAAGTTTAAAAGACGAAATAGTGGAGCCAATGCGATCCTTATTGATTCCCGAGTTTGAATCCTTAAAAAATGCTTCCCTTAATGCAGGAGCATTGGGTTTTGGAATCTCTGGATCTGGACCCTCGGTCTATGCATTGACTAAGGGAATGGACAAAGCTAAGAAGGTTTCTGAAGGAATTAAAAAAATTATCTCACCCATTGGTATAGATTTTGAGATTCACCTATCTAATATCAACAATCAAGGTTTAAAAATCATTTCTAGTCAATGAAATACTACAGTCTAAACCATAATTCAAAAAGTTGCCTTTTTCATGATGCTGTTAAGCGTGGATTAGCTCCAGATCGAGGACTCTATTATCCTGAGTCGATTCCACAGCTTCCTCAAAGTTTTTTTAAAGAGATTGAAAAAATGAGCATAACCGAAATGGCTTATAAGGTGATAAAACCCTTTGTAGGAAATCAATTATTGAAAAATGAATTGATGGAAATCGTATCAGAAACGCTCGATTTTGATTTTCCTATAGTAGAGATTACTGATGATATCGCTGCATTGGAGCTTTTTCAGGGCCCCACGCTTGCTTTCAAAGATGTTGGAGCCCGATTTATGGCACGTTCTCTTAAAAGTCTTAACCGTGATGGTGAGCAAAAAATAACCGTCCTGGTGGCTACCTCTGGAGATACAGGTGGTGCGGTAGCCAATGGATTTTTTGAGGTCGATGGGGTGAATGTCGTTATTTTATACCCCAAAGGAAAAGTAAGTGAAATTCAGGAAAAACAACTGACTACCTTGGGGAAGAATATTACCGCTTTAGAAGTGGACGGAGTATTCGACGATTGTCAGGAAATGGTTAAAACCGCTTTTTTGGATTCTGGACTCTCCAGCATCAATTTAACTTCCGCCAACTCCATTAATGTGGCCCGCTGGTTGCCACAGATGTTTTATTATTTTATCGCTTACAGAAGCTTAAAACACAAAAACAGAAAACTGGTGTTCTCAGTCCCTAGTGGAAATTTCGGGAACATTTGCGCTGGAATTATGGCACAACAAATGGGTTTACCCATCGATCATTTTATCGCCAGTACCAATGCAAACGACTCTGTTCCTCGATATTTGGAAACAGGGAATTATGATCCCCAACCCACCATTCAAACCTTATCTAATGCCATGGATGTAGGAAATCCAAGCAATTTTATTAGAATTCAAAAAATCTTCAACAACGACGTGGTGAAGATGAAGAAAAACCTCTCTGGTTTTCGATACACTGATCAAGAAACCAAAAAAGCCTTAAAAGAAATTTACGACCTCAAAGGCTATATTGCAGACCCTCATGGAGCCCTAGGTTATTTAGGATTAAAGGAATACTTAGCAAAAGAAAAGGAGGAACAATACGGTGTCTTTTTGGAGACGGCACATCCTGTTAAGTTTTTAGATACGGTAAAAAAAACTCTCAAATTAGAGGTACCAATCCCTGAGCGACTCAAGGAAACACTTTCTAAAGAAAAAATAAGCATTCCTATAAGGGATTACTCTGAACTGAAAGGGTTTTTACTCAACTAAGGTTTCTATTTTGGGTAAAATAAAGTCTTGAAGAGCACTTTCCTCTCGCATTAATGCTTCTATTCCTTGCCAATCTCTTGGCGCGGCTGCTGACAGGTTTAAAGAACCATCAGCTTGAACTAAAATATCGTCTTCGATACGAATCCCTATATTCCACCATTTGGGATCGCAGGGACTGTTTTCGGGGATATAAATACCAGGCTCAATAGTGATGACCATATCAGCCTCTAAATTTCCATAATTTCCAGAATCGTGAACATCTAATCCAATGTGATGAGAAAGACCGTGAGGGTAATATCTTCTGGCCTCGCCTGGCTCACTGATGATTCCTAACTCAATCAATCCCTTAGCCACTACATTATAGGACAATTGATACAGTTCTCTAAAACTGATACCCACCCTTGCCGCTTGAATGGCAGCTTCTTGTGAATCGTAAACAATTTGATAAAGGGCTTTTTGTTCGGCACTAAACTCCCCATTGGCTGGAATGGTTCGTGTAACATCGGCAGTATAACCGTAAAACTCGGCTCCCAAATCCATCAATACCAGCTGATTTTGAATATCTTCTTTCTCATTTTCGATATAATGTAAAACACAACCATTTTCACCGGCTCCTACAATTGAGGGATAACCCTGGTGTGGAGCACCATATTTTCGATATACAAACTCGTGAATTCCTTGTATTTCTCTCTCACTCATGCCAGGATACATGGCCTTCATTACCTCAATTTGTCCTACCACAGATATGGCAACTGCCTTTTTGAGGAGATTGATCTCGCTCTTACTTTTTATCTCACGCATATCAGCCATTATTGCGGGTAGGGTCTCCAAATCAAAGTTGTAATTCCTCAAAATAAATGCCGTCTTTTTTTGGGCCTCTAAATAAAAGTTTTGCACGGGTGTTTCGAGAAAATCTTTAATAATATCGTCTTCCATCAGGGTACTGTCTCTGACTACCAAACTTCTTAATTCATTTTTAATCTCGTCAAGGTTATCTCCATCCGCCTCCATAATATTTTGATAGGCCGAGTGACGTAGGCGATTAAAATCAATTGGAAAATTAAGGGCCTCTCTGAAAGCCGCTTTTAAGTCGAATAGATCATGTGGGTCGTCAACTTTATAACGCGCCCCGTTCTTCAAAACATACATGGTTTGATTTCTGATGTCGTTCTTAAATTCAAAAAACAATACCCGATCAAAATGAGGTAAATTTTGAACCTCTTTCTTGAAATCCGTTCTCTCAGCTACCCGATCAAACCCCATTTTTTTAACTTGATCTTTACTGTATCGTTTTCCATTCCACATTTCCATATAATCATCACGCTCTGGAATATAAATCTTTTCGTGATACAACCCTTCGCTATCTCTTTGTGGATTTTTATAAATCATCAAAACCGAATGAGGCTGATGCCAACCCGTCAAATAGAAAAAATTCGGATCCTGATGATAAACATAGTCCACATCATTGGCCCGGTTCCTGATTGGAGCACTGAATAATACTGCCACACTATTTTGTGGTAAATAATCACGAAAAGCATCTCTTTTATTTTGATAGTGCTCGGTAGAGAGTTTTGAGTTTTGACCAAAGCCAAAACTGAAAAAGAGTGAAAGGATTAAAAGAAACTGATTTTTCATAGGGCACTATTTCAAAGAATTATTAGGCTAAAGATTAAACGTTCTTGTGATCTAAAAGTAATATTTTTGTTAAAAACATTCAAATGAAAGTAACCCCATTTTTTGATATTCATGAAGATTTAGGCGCAAAAATGGCTCTTTTTGGAGGATACCAGATGCCCATCCAATACAGCGGTGTCAAACAAGAGCACTTAGCTGTTAGGGAGAATATTGGCGTTTTTGACGTTTCTCATATGGGTGAGTTTGAGGTTGAAGGCCCACGGGCATTCGATTTATTACAGTTCATTTGCAGTAACGACATCTCAAAGCTTAAACCAGGAAAAGCACAATACAACTGTCTTCCTAATGAAAATGGAGGTATAGTTGACGATCTGATTGTTTACCAAATCAAGGCTGACAAATACTTGTTGGTAGTGAATGCATCGAATATTGAAAAAGACTGGAACCATATTCAACAACAAAATGAAAATTTTGGAGCTATCGTAACTGATGTTTCTGAAAAAACAGCTTTACTGGCCATTCAAGGACCTAAAGCTATAGAAGCCATGCAATCCCTTTGCCCTTTAGATCTAAAAACTTTATCCTACTACAGTCATGTCACAACTACTTTTGGTGGAATAAACAATGTATTGGTCGCCACCACAGGATATACAGGAGCCGGAGGAATTGAAATATATTTTGAGCCTCAACATGCGCAACACATTTGGAAAGCTGTAATGAAGGCTGGAATGGGCTATGGAATACTGCCCGTGGGTTTGGCTGCCCGAGACACTTTACGATTGGAAATGGGATATTGCCTTTACGGTAATGAAATCGATGAAAAAACCTCTCCCATTAGTGCAGGTCTAGCCTGGGTGACCAAGCCAAATACTCGTTTTTTAAATGCTCCCTTTCATCAAAAAATAATGGAAAAAGGGAGCAACGAGAAACTCATTGGCTTTAAAATCAATGATAGAGGAATTCCACGTTCTGGTTACCTCATTTTCGATGCTGAGGAAAATCTTATTGGAAGGGTTACCTCTGGCACTCAATCCCCTTCTCTTAATTTGGGTATTGGTTTGGGGTATGTAAATTCAGACTTTTCAACACCAGGACTTAGGCTGAAGATCCAAATTCGGGATAAATTTGTACCCGCCACAGTTACAACACTGCCCTTTATCAAATCATGAACCTTTGAAACGGATACTGATACTTGGTGCAAGTGGTTTTATAGGGAATACACTCTACAAAGAGTTAAATTCCTACTACGACACTTTTGGAACTTATTTTACCAAAAGAGGATTTGGCCAGAATCATCATTTTTTTCATTTTAACCTTGAGGAAGGAGGACTGGAAACTATCATCAAGGAGGTAAAACCAAAGCTTATCATTTCGGCTCTCAGAGGTCCTTTCGATGCTTTGATCGAAACCCATCAGTTTTTGATTGATCTGATTCATCGCTCGAATTGCAGACTCATTTTTCTGTCTTCTGCAAATGTATTTGACACATTTGAACACTATCCCTCCTACGAATACGATAAAACTTTGTCTGAAAGTATTTACGGACGATTCAAAATCAAAATTGAAAACGATTTGTTACGTCTTGCTCCTTCCAAGTTTGTATTGGCTCGCTTGCCCATGATCTTTGGTAATCAATCGCCCAGAATAAAAGAATTGGATCAAGCTGTTTTAGAAAACAAAACCATAGAGGTATTCCCCAATACCATCATCAATGTCAATAACGACATCAAGCTAAGTCAGCAAATTCATTATATCATCAATCAACAACTTACTGGCGTTTTTCATTTGGGAAGCACCGATTTGATTCATCATTTTGATTTTATCAAGTTATTGGTCCAAAAACGACACCAGACAGGCGCCATTTACAAACAAGTATACACCACCAATCAAATGCGTTACTTGGCAGTGTTGGCCAAAGAAAATAAGCTTCCAAGCAACCTTTTGTTTTCTTACACAGAAATTTTAGACGATTTGACAGTCGTAAAAAAGGATTTTTAATTGTTTATATATTTGCAAAAAACAACCAATAAATAGTATGGGAAGAGCCTTTGAATTCAGGAAAGCCAGAAAAATGAAAAGGTGGTCGGTTATGGCCAAAACGTTTACTCGGATTGGTAAGGATATTGTTATGGCCGTAAAGGAGGGAGGTTCGGATCCAGAAAACAACTCCCGTCTTCGTGCAGTAATGCAAAATGCCAAAGCGGCCAACATGCCCAAAGAAAATATTGAACGAGCCATTAAAAAAGCAACGGACAAAAACACCGAAAACTATAAAGAGGTATTATTTGAAGGCTATGCACCTCACGGGATTGCTATATTGGTTGAAACTGCAACAGACAATAACAACAGGACAGTAGCCAACGTCAGGAGCTATTTCAATAAAAGCAATGGTAACTTAGGAACGTCTGGTTCCGTTGAGTTTATGTTTGACCACACTTGTAATTTCAGAATTTCTTCAGATGGGGTCGATGTGGAGGAAATGGAGCTGGAGTTCATCGATTATGGTGTGGAGGAAGTTTTTGAAGATGAAGATGGTATATTACTTTATGCTCCTTTTGAATATTTTGGTGCCATTCAAAAAGAATTGGAAAATCGATCCATTGAAATTCTTTCATCGGGTT
>JAURMQ010000082.1 GCA_030830625.1 Flavobacteriaceae bacterium | reverse complement strand
TGCATTTTCGACGACATTCACTTCCGCATATCCTTCTAATTTATCAAATAAGACATAGCCCACCAAAAAGGTATCTTCACTTTTAATGACCTGTGGACCTTGCTCATAACGAATGGTTGCTAATTCACTTAAGGGAATAGGACTCCCTTTCTCAACAGGTACATAGATTTGCTTTAGATCGGTTGGATTCGATCGTAATTCTCTTGGATAACGAACACGAACACCATAACGCTCTCTTCCTTCAATGGTTTGTGTTAATACCATTCCTCCCACAGCAACTTTTAAAACATCTTGTACCTTTTGTATGGAAATGCCATAGCGTGAAATTTTATCTCTATCTATATCAATCAGTAGATATGGTTTTCCAACAATACGGTCTGCAAAAACAGCTTCTTGTTTTACCCCTTCCGCTTGCTTTAAAATGTTTTCTAATTGAACTCCAAATGCTTCTATTTGCCTCAAATTTTGCCCTTTTACTTTGATTCCCATCGGTGCACGCATTCCCGTTTGAAGCATTACCAATCGTGTTTCAATGGGCTGTAATTTTGGGGCTGATGTAACGCCTGGTAACTTTGTTACTCTCACGATTTCATTCCAAATGTCATCAGGTGATTTTATTTCTGGCCTCCAATTTCTATAGAATTCCCCCTTTTTATCTTCTATTAATTGAGACCTTTTAACGACCCTCATGGGTAAATTATCAGTATTGTTAGGGTTTGCAATCCAATGGCCATCTTTCAATTCAAACAAGTCCTCTTGGTTCACTTTGTAACGTTGCCGTTCTCCATTTTCATTTAACATATATTCCGATTTGTACTGAATCACATTTTCGTACATAGACAAGGGGGCAGGATCTAAGGCCGATTCTGTACGTCCCGCTTTTCCAACTACAGTTTCAATTTCTGGAATACTGGCAACAGCCTTATCCAATTGTTGTAAGACTCTTTTGTTTTCTTCAATACCGGAATGTGGCATTGAGGTTGGCATTAAAAGAAAAGAACCTTCATTTAGGGATGGCATAAACTCTTTTCCTGTATTCCTCATAATGAAAAACCCTGCAATAACTATTGCTGTGGGTAGGGAAAGAAAAAAGAGCTTGTGGCTTAAACACCATTCTAAAATACGGGTGTAATACTTTATGAATAATGAAAAAAGGCCTAATAATCCAAAACAAATAATACTTACAAAAATTAGATTCCAAAAGATACTTTTATCCATACCTAAAGGTCTCCAATATTCTGCTAAAAGAAATACAATTGCAGCTACAGTAATGATACTATTGACAAGGTTTGCTTGCTTTTCATTTAATTTTTCTTGAAGTTTTAAAACGCCTGTAATTCCAAAACCTATTACTATGATTCCTAACCCATGGCCATCGATAACCCCTATTAATACTGCTAAAATTAAAGCTGCATTTATGAAATAACTGAAATTCTTTTTGATTCTTTTTCTTCTAAACAAAAATGCTGCAAACGGTGGTATTAAAAATAACGCGACAATAATGGATGCTGTTAAGGCAAAAGTTTTGGTAAAGGCTAATGGTCTGAATAATTTCCCTTCTGCACCTATCATTGTAAATACAGGAATGAAACTAATAATCGTTGTCATAACGGCTGTAACAATAGCACCAGAAACTTCTGCGGTAGCATTGTAAACTACAGTGTTTATTGGTAGTTTACCATCATCTTCGTCCAAATGCCTGATAATATTTTCGGAAAGTATGACCCCTACATCGACCATAGTACCAATAGCAATTGCAATACCTGAAAGTGCAACAATATTGGCATCTACACCAAAAAGTTTCATGGCTATAAAAACCATTAATACCGCAACAGGTAACAAGCCTGATATTAAAATAGAAGCTCGAAGATTAAATACCATTATGATGATAACCAAAATGGTTATAAGAATCTCTAATGTTAAGGCTTCATTGAGTGTTCCTAATGTTTCTTGGATCAGTTCGGTTCGGTCATAAAAGGGAATAATAGTAACTTGTGAAGTTCTGCCATCTGCTAAAACTTTAGAAGGTAATCCTGCACTTAACTCGTTTATTTTTTCTTTTACACGGTTTATGACCTCCATTGGATTCGCTCCATATCTTGCCACTACAACAGCTCCAACAACTTCGGCCCCTTCTTTATCTAACAATCCTCTACGTGTTGCAGGACCTAACGAAACTTTACCGATGTCTTTAATTCGAATGGATGTGTAATCTTCAGAAGAAATGACTGCATTTTCTATATCTTCAATAGATTTTACATAGCCCAAACCACGCACTAAATATTCTACTTGGTTAATTTCTAAGGTTTGTGCTCCTATGTCTTTGTTACTTTCTTTAACTGCTTTCACAACATGATGCAATCCCATATTATATTGACGCATCAATTCTGGATTAACATCGACTTGATATTCCTGAACATGTCCACCAATAGAAGCAACTTCAGAAACACCGCTTGCTGACGATAAAGCATATTTCACATAGTAATCTTGTATGCTTCGCAACTCATGTAAATCCCAACCACCGGTCACGTTTCCGTTTTCATCACGACCTTCTAAGGTGTACCAAAAAATTTGACCTAAACCTGTAGCATCTGGACCCAAAGCAGGATTAACACCATCGGGTAATAATCCGCTCGGTAATGAGTTTAGTTTTTCGATGATGCGACTCCTACTCCAATAAAACTCAATATCCTCTTCAAAAATGATATAGATACTTGAAAACCCAAACATAGAAGAACTACGAATGGTTTTTACCCCTGAGATCCCTAATAAAGAAGTCGTTAGGGGATAAGTAATTTGATCTTCAATATCTTGTGGTGAGCGCCCTTCCCATTTGGTAAATACTATTTGCTGATTTTCTCCAATATCAGGAATGGCATCTACTGCAACAGGGTTGCTCGGTAAAAAACCGGTATCCCAATTAAAAGGGGCATGAACCGTTCCCCATCCTATAAAAAGAATAAGGAGTAAAACAGCGATAAGTTTATTTTCTATTAAAAATTTGATGCTTTTATTTAGCATAAGATTTGACAATTAAATAATGAGACATGGACGTATGGAAAACAACAAATACAGCACGTTATCCTTATCGCATTAATTGAAAGGATAACACAGTCTATTACTTAAAAATCAAATTAGGTAGGTTTCGTCAATCTTATAGATGGGCCTGACGACCAGAGGTGGCTTATATTTTTCGTAATGAGAAACGTTTCTTTTGGAAATTTCAAAAACATTGAAGTACGAAAAAGCAAAAGGGCTAAGGAATGTAAGCCGTTCAGAAGAAATTTTGTTGATGATAAGGTGTAATTCATCTTGTCCTTCAATCAACAATTGCTTGTCACCACAACAATTCTTCTTTTCAAGAGAACAGCTTTGGGTGGATATGTTTTTCATTTCCATACCACAACCTTTTGCTTTGAGAAATAAGGTTGTTTCTACTATGGTATCTCCACAAAAATGTAAATTGAAGGTATAAGACATTGTAGACAATACGATCACAATGGCCATTACAGCAGCGCATATTTTATTTAGCATACCTCTCATCAATTTAAATATACAAAAAAAATATTTAATTTATTCTCTATTTAGTCGTAAATTTTTACATGAAATATATCGTTTGTGAACAGCCCGGTAAATTTGCTCAGAAAGAAAAGCCTTTCCCGATAAGAGCGCCTCATGAGGCGCTTTTGAAAATAAAAAAAGTAGGTATTTGTGGAACTGATTTACATGCTTATGCAGGAAATCAAGCCTTTTTTAGTTATCCGCGTATTTTAGGCCATGAGCTTGCTGCGGAGGTGGTTGAGATTGATCCTAATGAAAATGACATTGTTGTGGGTGATCCTGTAGTCCTCATGCCTTACTTGAGCTGCGGTCACTGTATAGCTTGTACTTGCGGAAAATCCAATTGTTGTACTCATATTCAAGTAATGGGGGTACATACCGATGGTGGAATGCAAGAATATATTTCTGTACCCACTCGTATTTTACTCAAAACCCATGCGCTTTCCTATGACGAAATGGCCATCGTAGAACCCTTAGCCATTGGCGCTCATGCCATTCGAAGGGCGGGGCTAAAATCTGGAGAAATGATCGCTGTGATGGGATGTGGTCCCATTGGTATTGGAATTATGAAGCTGGCTCAAATACAAGGGGCCAAAGTCATTGCTGTTGATGTAAACGAGCAAAGGCTGCAATACGCCAAAGAAAATATGGGTATAGATCATTGTGTGAAGGCCGGTCCTGATGCCGTCAAAGAGGTCGCACAATTAAGTCATGGGAATTTATGCACGGCTGTTTTTGATGCCTCTGGAAATAAAATCGCTCTGGAAACAGGACCCGATTATATGTCGCACGGTGGACGGTTTGTTATGGTGGGATTGTCCAACGGGGCACTCACCTATGCTCATCCAAAAATACACGCCAAAGAAACCACATTGATGTGTAGCAGAAACGCTACTTTAGAGGATTTTGATCACGTAATAAATATTTTAGATCAATTTCCTACCCACTCATTTATTACACATAATGTGCATTTTACCGAAATGATTCCCCATTTTGAGCAATGGCTTAAGCCCGAAACCGGAGTGATGAAAGCAATCGTAAATTTCAGTGACTGATCGAATCATGGTTTTGGGGAATGGCTCATGATTGAATTTCAGAAGCTGTAATTCGGTCAACTGAATCTGCTGAAATAATTTTATGGGTTTACCCTCAAAGAAGTCAGTTAAATGGGGTAATACATGGGAATCCTTTTTCCAAAAGAAGCTATTTAATCAATTGATCAAGGGATAAAACTTGACCTTTTTTGACCAGTATAGTTTCGATATCTGTATAATTCAAATCCTGAACCGCTTTGTTTTTATCTATGGCCAGACAGGCGGCAACAGCTGCCGATTGTCCCAATATCATGAAAACAGGTTCCATTCTGATGGAGCCAAAAGCTATGTGGCTACTGGATACACATACAGGAACCATTAAATTGGTGCATTCCTTTTTTTTAGGGACAATTGATCCATAGGATATGGCGTAAGGCTCAGGTGGTTTTACCCCAATATCTCCCTCATTTTGAACGAATCCTTCTGGAGTGATGTAGCGCTGAACATTGTGAGAGTCCATTGCATAAGAGCCCATTCCAATGGGTTCTGGCACTTCTCTTTTTAAGAGTACATCGTGTTCGGTTGTAACATATTTTCCAATCATTCTTCGGGCTTCACGAACATAAATCTGATGGGGCCAATTCCCGTTATCCAAAAATTCATCTTGAGCTAAACCCCACTGAGACAGTTTCTCCCTTATTTCGGCGGGAACCCTAGGATCGTTGGCTACAAACCACAATAAACCCATTTGATAGTCTTTATGCTCCTCAATAATGGCTTTTCTTCTTTCATAACTCGCCTCGGGATAATTGTAATTCATCCCGATATTGTCAGAACTGAAGGGTCCGTGATTGTTGGTATCGGTTTTAAAATTGGGGAGGGGGTCAAATTTTTCAAAAAAGTCTTTCCTACCCGTCTGCAAAGATCGGAGAAGTAATTCGTATTGAGAGGGGTCATAATTTTTCGGCTTAGGAAATGGAATCCTGTTTTTGTCGTTATCGGTCATGCATACTCTAAAACAATAAGCTTGAATCTTATTGTCGGCCGCACCGTATTCTCCAGGAGGTTCTGGAGAAATTCTGGGTAAAAGCCCACTGCTTGGGTCTCCAGGAATATGGTAAGGAGAAATATTCTCCCAAAACCAATGCTGATGATGCAAAACCCCGGTTTGAACTCCATTCCATTTTTCATCATACGTCTTAGAACTTTCCCGCCCCACATGATAACTCACCTCTGCACTGGCCATTAAATCCCCTTCATAGGTGGCGTCGATAAACATCTTCCCTTCAAAGGTTTTTCCCGAAAGCGTAGTAAAAGAAATGATTTTACCGTCAATTTTTTTAACTCCAGATTTACGCTCAAGCCATTCCTCTCTATACACTTTAATGTTGTTTTCGACAATATAGTCTTCAAAAATTTTCTCTGCTACATGCGGCTCAAAAACCCACATGGTGTTATTCCCATCAGCGCCTCTTGTTCCCAATCCACGTTTTCCGAAATCTTTCTTTTGCTGCCAATCCCACGCATCTTCTTGATCGTAATGCCGCCACACACGATGGTAGAAATCTCTTGAAAGCCCTCCAATGGCCTCTTTTTTTCCTGTATCGGTCCAGCCCAAACCCCCGGCAGTCAGCCCACCCAAATGTTTGTCGGGAGAAACTACCATTACTGATTTACCCGATTGGGCTACCTCTACAGCAGCAATTATTGCGGCAGAAGTTCCACCATAAACGATTACGTCTGCTCGATAGGCTTGGGAGGATTCAGAGGCAGGAGAGCAGCACAAAAAAAATAAAATGCAAAAATTGAAAAGGAATCGGTTTGGCTTCATAATTTATTAAATGATCCCCTAAAAATAGATTTTATTTTTTTTTGGTAAAATTTAATGTCTGAAATTTTAAATTAGCCCATAATAATATGCTCATGAACTCTACTCCATTTTCGGATGTAATGTTAAGGAAATTATACACTGTACTGTTTGTAGGGAGTATATTGCTGAGTGGACGATTTGTAAACGCTCAAAACGATTTGTCTCTCTGGCCTGTGTTAAAAAAAGAATCCAAAACCTGGACCCGGTGGTGGTGGATGGGCAGTGCAGTCGATAAAAAAAACATTACCCAATCCTTAATCACATTTGAAAAAGCAGGAATAGGAGGAGTAGAAATAGAACCCATCTATGGAGTAAAAGGATATGAAGGATCCTTTATTGATTTTTTGAGCCCCAAATGGATCGATTTGCTGGACCATACGGTCAGGGTGGCAGACAGCCTCAATATGGGAGTTGACCTGACCTTGGGAACGGGGTGGCCTTGGGGAGGCTCTCATGTGACTCACACAGATGCTGCCAAACGGCTCTTGGTAAGAAAAGTAAATCTCACTAAAGGTGAGCTGTTTTCGGAAACGATTTCTCCCTACAAAACGGGAGAATTGGTTACCCCCACGCTCCGAGATGTTAAAGGGGGGGATACTGAAAATTTGGGTCCAAAACTTCAAGGGGTTTTTGCCTTTGATTCACACAATAAATTTATAGATCTTACGCATCAAACTTTTGAAGATCGCTTGAAATGGAAAGCCGTAGAAGATGATTACGCGCTATTTTTCGTGTTTGAAGACCGCACAAGGCAAAAGGTCAAAAGAGCGGCTCCTGGGGGAGAGGGGTGGGTATTAGACCATTTTTCTCCTGAAGCACTTGAAAATTACTTACAGCTTTTTAGTCAACGTTTTGAAAAAATGAAGGGTAGAATCCGATCTGTTTTCAATGATAGTTATGAAGTGTATAAAGCGGATTACACCTCCGATTTTTTTAAGCTTTTTAAATATTATCGCGGCTATGATCTCAAACCCTACATGAATAGACTCTTGGATAAAAATGACAATGAAATCAGCAATAGAATCAGAGGAGATTACCGAGAAACATTGTCCGATTTACTGATAGAAGGCTTCAATCCTGAGTTGAAACTGTGGGCAGAAAGCATGAATGTAGAGACCAAATATCAAGCCCATGGCGCACCTGGAAATTTAATAGATTTATATGCATCGGCCGATATTCCAGAGTGTGAAACGTTTGGATCCATGCCATACAATATTAAGGGTTTTAGGCGGGTAGAGGGAAAGGGTAGCTCTGCGGATTTCCCTCATAGGAATTTTAGAGCAGGGGATGCGGATGCCGCTATGATCAAATTTTCCTCCTCTGCTGCTCATTTGTCTGGCCAAAAATTGGTTTCCTCCGAAACTTTCACTTGGTTGAGAGAGCATTTTGGGGCTGCCCTATCTCAATGCAAACCCGAGGTAGAGGATTTATTTCTCAATGGGGTTAACCATGTTTTTTTACACGGTTCGACCTATTCGCCTGCATCGGCTCCTTGGCCGGGCTGGAAGTTTTATGCCCCCGTAAATTTTAACGACACCAATCCCGTTTGGGAGGACGCTCCCGCCCTATTTGAATACATCGGTCGATCACAATCCCTCTTGCAAGAGGGTTTGCCAGACAATGATGTACTGGTTTATTGGCCTGTTCATGACAGTTGGACAAAATTTAATGACGGGAACCTCTTGGTGCAATTTGCCATTCATCGCCTCGATACTTGGTTATCTGGAACCTCTTTTTACGAAACGGCCCATCACCTGATCGAAGAAGGGTATGGATTTGACTACATTTCAGATCGATTCTTGGAAAAAATGAATGTTGAAAATGGTATCCTTCAGTTACCAGGAGGAAACTACCGTGCTATAGTAGTGCCAGCTACAAAGTATATGCCCCTAAAAACTTTGGAAAAACTCATCGAGCTGAGATCTAGGGGAGCGTCGGTGGTTTTTTTAGGAATCCCCGAAAGTGCCCCTGGTTTTTTTGACCATCAAAAAAGAGAAAATGAATTGAAAGCATTGGCCAAAGACAAGGTCAACAAAATCTATTCGTTTGAAGAAATGGAAATCCCACTGAAAAAAGCTGGAGTGATTCAAGAAAAAATGGTGGAGAAAGGCCTTAAATTCATCAGGAGGGATCATCAAGGTAAAAAAACCTACTTTATCGTCAACCACACTCCCGAAAAAATTGAAGGTTTTATTCCCCTTGGAGTAGAGGCCAATGAGGTATTGATCATGGATCCATTGAATGGAAAAACGGGAAAGGGCCAAACCCAGACAATCGGAAACCAAACTCAAATAAAAATAGCTCTGCCCTCGGGGGGAAGTCTTTTTCTCAAAACTTTTGATAAAATCAATGTTCCCAATTGGGAATATTACAAGCCATCAGATACAGCGTATAAGATAAAAGGCCACTGGAATTTTAAATTAATCAAAGGAGGGCCAGATACAACTTTTACAAAAAAAATCAATACGTTGACATCCTGGACCGAATGGGGAGAGAGCATGAAAGCATTTTCGGGAACTGCCGAATATGAAATTAAATTTGAAAGACCTGCAGACCATGATGGTCCTTGGCTTTTGGATTTGGGAGACCTTAGAGAAAGTGGTAAGATATGGCTGAACAATCAATACATCGGAACTCTTTGGTCCAACCCCTATCGGATTACACTTGAACAGTTGAAAAAAGAGGGGAATACCCTCCGCATTCAGGTCACCAATTTGGGATCCAACCGAATCAAAGCCAAGGAGGCTCGAGGCGAGGAATGGAAAATATTTCACGAAATCAATATGGTAGGTTTAGATTACCAGCCTTTTGATGCTTCAACCTTAGATGTTTTAGACGCTGGGATTTTGGAAGATCCCATTTTAACTCCTCTTGAAATTTCTCCCTGAAAATATTTTGGTATATTGATGTAACATACAAACACTAATTTAAATCGAATTCTATTGAATCAGCTGGCCTTTAAAATGTATTTAAAACCCAATGCGTTAGAAGAATATAAAAAACGACATGATGAAATTTGGCCTGAACTTCAGGCCTTACTTAAAAATACAGGAATCGGTACGTACTGCATTTTCTACGATTCAGAAACCAATTGTCTCTTCGCCTATCAGGAAAACCATGGAACCGACTCCCAGTCCTTGGGTAAAAATCCCGTGGTCCAAAAATGGTGGAAGTATATGAGTGATTTGATGGAAACCCAACCCGATTACGCTCCCTTACAAATGGATTTACAAAAAGTATTCTCCCTTTAACGTACTGAAGAGTGGTTTATCCCCTTTTTCGTTCGTACTTATTTTTTCACCAGCTGAGAGATCTGCAGATCAATTTGCTGCAAAATAAAACTCATATTTTCCGGATCCGAGCAGCAGAATTGTTTTTTTGTTTTGTTCCTGACGTTGCTGGATTTTCGAATCCAATTTGGCATTGAGTAATTTCCAGCTCCCCTCCATGGGTTTATTGAGAATTACATCCGAAGACGTATTGGAGGGAATATCAACCACCACGTTTAGCACTCCATTATTTCGCTTCCACTCGACTTTAATTTTTCCATAATTGGAATCAAAACTGCCGAGAATATTTTCAAAATTTTCATCAAAAATAGGTTCAATAGTAAAGCGCTTATATCCTGGAAAATCTTCATTGAGTTTCAATCCCATAAGGTTGTTGTACATCCACTCTCCAATAGCACCATAGGCATAGTGGTTGAATGAATTCATACTGGGATACTGAAAACTTCCATCAGGTTTGATCCCGTTCCAACGTTCCCAGATGGTAGTGGCTCCCTTGGTAACGGGATACAGCCATGAAGGGTATTTTGTTCTGAGTAATAATTTAATAGCCTCGTCATATTTTCCATTTTGGGACAGCACGTGGCACAGGAATGGTGTTCCCAGAAAACCTGTGGTCAGATGGCCGTATTTATCAATATTCTCAACCAATCGGTTGACGGCAATTTTTGTATGTTCTTCCGAAAGTAAATTGAATTGTAATGCCAAAACATAAGCGGTTTGAGAATCGGAAACCAACATTCCGTTTTTGGTTACAAATTCATTGTTAAAGGCTTTGAGCAGTTTCTCATAAAGCTCTGAATATTTTTTGACATCTTGGTCGTGGCCCAATACTTTTGCAGACTTAATCAATAACTGTGTAGAGTAACAATAAAAAGCTTGAGCGATAATTTTTTGACTGGTCACTGCCGATCTGCCTGCATTATCATCATCTCGAGAAAAGAAGAGCCAATCGCCCCAATGGTCTTTTTTAATGTAAATATTATTCTTTGAATTTTGAGTCATGAAGTCAATCCATTTTTTCATGCTATTGTATTGTCGATCCAGCGTTTTCGGGTCTCCATAAATCAGATAGGAATTCCAAGGTATAATGGTCGCTGCATCGGCCCAACCGGTTCTTCCAAAACTGCCACTGAGTTGAAGTAATTCATTCGAATCTAAATAATTGTTATGAGGCACAACTCCTGGAACTGCTCCATCGGATCTTTGGTCATACGTCAAATCCATCAACCACTTGTCAAAAAAGTTTTTGACATCCATATTAAATCCAGCAGTATTGAAAAATGCTTGCGCATCTCCAGTCCATCCCAATCTTTCGTCTCTTTGAGGACAATCGGTAGGAACATCTAAGAAATTTCCTCTTTGCCCCCATTGTATGTTTTCTTGAAGCTGATTGATCAGATCATTTGAAGTGGTGAGAGTACCCGTAAATTCCATATCCGAATACAGTGCTACCGCCTGGAAATCTTCGAGATTGATTTGATCAATCCCTTCCACTTTTAGGTATCTAAACCCTTGAAATGTGAAGGTAGGATGATAAATTTGATCTTTTACACCATTCAAAACAAAGCTATTGGTCTGCTTGGCTTTTCTCAAATTGGTGGTGTAAAACTCTCCTGCTTGATCAAGAACTTCGGCATGATATAGGGTGACCTTGGATCCCTTGGGAAGGTTGGACTTGAACTGTGCCCACCCCACAAGATTTTGACCAAAATCAATAACCTTGTCCCCTGATGGGGTTATAATCAATTCTTTGGCCTTCAACACTTCTCTTTTTTTGATCATTTCATTTCTTGTATGATCTAATTTTCCAAGGTACCGATCAACAGATTTCGCTTTTTTGGAGGGGAAAGAGTTATTATTGGGTTTAGACCAATGGGGATTGGACAGATTATAATCAACAGTTTCGCCATTGTATATTGATGAGCTCAGAATCGAACCAAAATGATAATTCCAATTATCATCATTGATGATTGTTTTCTTCGTACCGTCTTCAAGAGTGACCACCAGCTCAGCGATGAAGGATGTCTCGTTGCCATAATTTGTTGATCTCGTTCCGCTATTGGGTCTGAAGTTTCGGAACCAACCGTCAGCAATAATCACTCCCAATCTATTATCTCCATCCGAAAGAAGATCTTGTACATCATAGGCTTGATATTGGATTCGGTTATTGTAAGAAGTCCATCCAGGTGTCAAATAAGATTCTCCCACTCTTTTCCCGTTGATATGCGCCTCATAAACCCCTCTTGAAGTTATGAATAAATGAGCAGATTCAATTTGGTTATCCACCACAAAATCATTAGTAAAATAGGGGCTTTCTGCTGAATTTTCATCTCCACTGTTCACTCCTATCCAATCTGACTTCCATTGCTTTTCATTCATCATTCCAGTAGTCCAAAAACCAATTCCACTCTGTCTGGGTCTTGAAGATTGATTGGTCCAAACTTTTACTGTCCAATAATACTTAGTGGCATAGTCAAGGGGTTTTCCTTCATATTTTACATAAACGGATTCCGAAGAGCTTACTTTTCCCGAATCCCACACCAAACTTTTTTTGGAAAAGATTTTATCGGTAGCAACAAAAACCTGATAATGGGTTTGATTTAGATTATAATTTTCCGAATGGATGACCCACGAAAAGTCGGGATTTTGAGTATCCAACCCTATTGGATTTATCAGTTTATCTACCTCTAAATTAGAAATAAAGGTTTTCTGTGCCTGAAGAGAAGTAATCAATAGGGTTAAAGCAAAATGAATAAAGCGTTTCATGAGGGTTCAGTTTTTGGTTAATTCTAATGTTATTTGATAATTTTTTATAATGTAGTGATAATATTTAATTTCCAATTTAACTTTTTTTAGGAGTACTCCGATCGGTTAAGGACAGACTGAGTTTTCAATTAATAATGCAGCTCCTAAAGCACAAGCATAAGAGGCCGGCTTGGCTTTGATTTTCTGATTGGGGAATTGGAGTTTTAAGAGCTCTACGAAAATATTATTGTCTGAAAAACCCCCGTCAACAAATATTTTTTCGGGCATCTTTTCACATATCACTTGAATTTTATTTTTCAGTACCCCAATCAATTCGTGCATTAATTGATGATACCCTACTTCAAAATTTGGGAAGTCTAAAATATCATTGTCAGGGGAGTCATCATTATCAATGAACTGCCAATGGAAATGGCAGACTGATTTTTGCACCTGTTCCTCGTAAGTGGTTTTATCAAATTTTAATTGTCGATGATAAAATTCAGGAGCTCCAAAATGCGCTACCAATTTTTGTACTTTCAAACGGTGCTCTTCACCCAAAAACAAACGAGAGGTTTTTACAGGACTGCCATCAATTTTCATATAGGCAGTGGCTCCCTCATCGATCTGTTTTTCGTCAAAAAGAGAGTCGTCGGAAAAAGGATTGAAATTGATACACCAGGTTCCTGTTGACAAGAGCACAAACGACTCCTTTCCCTCCAGTAGGTAGGTCAGCAAAGCCGATGAGCTATCGTGAATTCCAACACCAAAGGTGATTTTTCGACCTTCAACATTTTTAATTATTGTTTTTTGAGTCTGAACAATGGGCGGAAAAAGGCGGTCAATCCCCTCTACTTTTACCCAGTGATGATACTCTTTTTTTTCGTAATCCCACAAATCGGTATGACAACCTATACTGGTGTATTCTGTAAACATTTCGCCGGTAAAAACATAACTTAGGTACTGGGGTAAATGCAAACTGAAACGAATTTTTTTGAATAGTGAAGGGCGTTTGTATTTTAACCAGTAAAGCTGTTTACCAGAATTGAGCAGATTCAAATTTTTGGAACCCGTTTGACTGGCAAAAACAGACTCTGGTCCATAATCTTTGTAAAATTGAGTGAAAGTATCGGTATCTACTGTTTTGTGATAATCGTAAACCGGAGTCACAACTTCTCCCTTATCATCCAAATGGACCAAAGTAGCCCCGAAACCAGAAAAACTTACTTTTTCAATATCAAAGTCGTCGGACTTTAAAAGATTGTTGAAGCTTTCTTTCATCCAAGATACAATGGATGGGATATTTTCGGCTTTATGACCGTCCTCATCCTCTATTTTGGCAAAGGATACTTTTTCTCTCCTCAGGATGTTGTGATCCGAATCGAATACAAAATATTTTTGATTGGTCTTGCCTATATCAAAAACCAAACAGCAGTTTTTTTTCATTACAATCCCGTAGATTTAGAATCTTGGCCTCGGTTGGCGATCAATTGATTGCGAATATCCAAATGGCGATAGGCTCCAAGAGGATCCAATGCCCCACCCGCGGAGTAAATGCATTCATTGACTAAAGGTCTGACATCGGTTCTAAAAGCCTCTTGTAATATCGATTGAGCGGCTGCCACATCATTTTGTTCTTGAGCAACTTTCAACCCGTTGTAGTCCACCAACAAAGCCCGAGCATAGGCAATTTTAATACTTTCTACAGATTGTAATAAATCTTCCATGGGATCTTTGAGATTGTGACTCGCATCGATCATCCAGGACAATTCTGGATTTGAGGTCTCCTGCATACCCTGCACCAATTCACAAAAAATCAAAAACAACTGATAGGGTTTGACGGCTCCTACTGTAAGATCATCGTCCCCGTATTTGCTGTCGTTAAAATGAAATCCTCCCAATTTATTCAAATGCATGAGTACAGCTACTATTTGCTCGATATTGGTGTTGGGTAAATGATGTCCCAAATCGACCAAGGTGGTGGCCTGTTCTCCCAATTGAGAAGCCATAAGATGGGAAGTTCCCCAATCTGGAATGACCATAGAGTAAAAATTGGGTTCATAAGGTTTGTACTCGATCAGGAGTTTCCAGTCGGAAGGTAAGTGATCATAAATTTCCTCTAATGACTCCAAGGTTCGCTGAAATGCTCCTCGAAAATTGTGCTGTCCTGCAAAAGATGAACCATCGGCCAACCATACCGTCAAAGCCTTAGAACCCAGTTGAATTCCATGATCGATGACCTCTTTATTGTGACGAATGGCTTCTTTTCTTACCCCTTTGTCTATATGGCAAAGAGATCCAAATTTATAAGAATGGTGAAACTCCGGTTGATCCTGAAAAGTGTTGGAATTGACTGCATCAAACTTAATGTTCAATCCATTTGCCAATTGCTTTATGGCATTGTAATCTTTAGGAATATCCCAAGGTATATGGAGGCTAATTGCCCCACTTGATTGATTGAGTGCATGCAGTATCCCTACGTCTTTGATTTTATCTTGCAAACTCGAAGGTTCTCCCCCTTGCGGAAATCGACCAAAACGTGTTCCTCCTGTACCGAGAGCCCAACTGGGTATGGCTATCTGAAAAGCACGCATTTGATCGATCATCCGATCCAAATCAAATCCTTTTCGGGTGAGTCCTTCGGCCAAAAAATTATATTTCCTTTGGTGTTCCGATATCCGTTCTTCGTTGAATGCTTTTAGTTTTTTTGGATCAAACATATGATTTTGATGTATTTATCTTACAAAAGCATTGGCTACCCCACCGTCAACATTGATGGTGTTTCCTGTACTTTTGTCTAAAATCGCCAAAAAAGCAAAAACTCCGTTGGCAATATCTTCTGGTCTAATGATTTTGTTTAGAATATTTCTTTTGGCATAAAAAGCGGGCAGTTCCTCAACAGTAATTCCATAGGCCTTTGCTCTGCCTTCTGCCCAATCTCCTTCCCAAATTTTACTCCCGATAATGACTCCATCAGGATTCACCGTATTGACCCGTATCTGGTCGGCTGCCAATTCTGCCGCCAATAGCCTTGAAAGATGCATTTGAGCCGCTTTTGCTGTACCATATCCTGCGTTGTTAGGCCCAGAAACCAATCCATTTTTACTGGCGATGTTGACTATGCTTCCTCCTAAATTCTGTTTTTTCATGATTATCGCGGCTGTTTTTGACAACAAAAACTGACCTTTTACTAAAACGTTTTGAAGTAAATCCCAATCTGATTCAGTGGTATCGATTATCGACTTAGAAATGGCCAATCCGGCGCTGTGGACTACAATATCCAATCCTCCAAATTGCAAACAAGCTTTATGAACTGCGGCTTCCAAACTCTCTATTTGAGTCACATCGCAATGACAGCCTATGGCTTGATCTGAGCTGTATTGTTGGGTAGCCTCCTGAAGAAATTCCTCAGAAATATCTGTGAACACAACGTTGGCTCCCTCGGCGATGAGTTTGTCGGCAATGGCTCTTCCAATTCCTCCGCCAGAACCCGTCACCAAAGCTACTTTTCTGGACAAAGGTTTTTCTTTGGGTTGACGTTGAAGTTTGGCCTCTTCCAACAACCAATACTCTATATCAAAAGCTTCTTGACGAGGGAGAGAAGTGTATTTTGAAATGGCTTCTGCTCCTCGCATTACGTTTATGGCATTGATGTAGAATTCACTAGCGACCCTTGCTGTTTGTTTGTTTTTGGCAAAAGTAAACATCCCCACTCCTGGATACAAAATTACCACAGGATTGGCATCCCTTATGGCAGGGCTATTGTGATGCTTACACGATTCATAATAGGCTATATAGTCCTCACGGTACTGTTCAAATGAATGGGATATTTTGTCTAAAACCTTTTGCTCCTCATCCAGATCCTCATTAGGGGCTAAATTCAGTATGAGAGGCTTAATTTTTGTTCTCAAAAAATGATCTGGGCAGGAAGTACCCATAGGTGCCAAACGCTCCAAATCATTTGAATTGATGTATTCCAACACTTTTTCATCATCCGTAAAATGACCGATCATCGCATTTTCAGAAGAACACAAACCTCTTAAGGTAGGAGCAAGCTTTACCGCTTGATCTTTTCTTTGTTCTGTGGTCAAGCTTTTGATTTTTTGCCCACCAAAAACACTTCCATTTTTGGCAATTTTGTCCTCTATATATTGAGAAGCGGCTTCAATGACTTCGAGACTGTTTATATAGGATTCGTATGAGGTATCTCCCCAAGTAAAGACACCGTGACTGCCCAAAACGATACCTCTAATTCCATGGTTTTCGTTTAAACAGGCTTCCAGTTGCAAGCCAAGATCAAACCCAGGACGTTGCCAAGGCACCCATCCCATAGTGTCTCCCCAGATTTCTTTGGTAATTTTTTGGCTGTCCTCGGCTGCAGCAATAGCGATCAAGGCATCGGGGTGTAAATGGTCTATATGTTTGAAAGGAAGTAAGCCGTGGAGGGGAGTATCGATGGAAGGAGCCCTGCTGTCCAAATCATAGATACAATGATTGAAAAGCGCAACCATTTCATCCTCATGTTCTAAACCACGGTAAACTTTTTTTAAATCATGGAGTCTTTGGTTGTACAAACCTGCAATACCATCTCGTTTGAGGGTTCCAATGTCTCCACCGGATCCTTTAATCCACATTACCTCAACCTCTTCATGGGTGAGCGGATCCTTTTCAATGGTTTTGCAGCTGGTGTTTCCTCCTCCAAAATTGGTGATCCTTAAGTCTGCCCCTAAAAGATTCGAGCGGTATAAAAAAAGAGCCACTTGGTCATCGCCCAATTCTTGTGCTTTTTTCTCATTCCAGAGATAGTTTACAAACTTATACTTACTTTTATTTTCCATAAATAGTTATTAATAACATCAAATTTATTGTTGTTGGTGCGATAAAGTATCCTGTAGGTGTGGGTAAAAATAAAAAATTATGATCGATTTTTTTAAACTCGAGTTAAACGACATAAATAATAAACCGAAATACAAGCAAATTGTAGACAGCATTTCCGAACTCATACAATCCGGTAGCATAAAGTACGGTCAAAAACTACCCTCTATCAATCAAGTGAGTTTTGATTATTACATCTCAAGAGATACTGTAGAGAAAGCCTACAGTATACTCAAGGATACTGGCGTTATTGAATCTGTAAAAGGACGGGGACACTTTGTGGTCAACTCAAAACCCAAAACTCAAAATAGAATATTGGTGGTTTTCAATAAATTGAGTTCCTATAAAAAAGAGATTTTTAATGCTTTTTGTGACACATTAGGGGATACGGCCAGTGTTTATTTTCACGTTCACCACTGTGAATTCGATAATTTTAAAAAAATCATTGAGGAAAATTTAAATGGTTATAATTATTATGTTGTAATGCCTCACTTTAACGATTTTGACTTCAAAAAGTTTGACACTTTGATGCGCAAAATCAAAAAAGAAAAGATCATTTTGCTGGATGATTTCATTCCTAATTTTACCCATTACAACTCGTGTATTTATCAGGATTTTAAAGAGGATCTTATCAGCTCTCTGAATACAGCAAAGGAAAACCTGAAGAAATATGGGTCGATTTGTCTGGTTTTTCCAAAAGGATTTAATTACCCATATCCCATATCAATTGTACAGGGCTTTATGTTTTTTTGTAGCATTAATGATTTTAAAAGCGAATTAATTCACGAAATCCCAAGTGACCACCCGGTGAAAAAAAACACGGCTTACATCGTGATCAAAGAATCTGATTTAGTCAATTTAATTAAAAACATTCGTCTTTCAAAGCTTCAACTTTCAAAGGATGTTGGGGTTCTTTCCTATAATGATACTCCGCTCAAAGAAATCCTTTCCAATGGAATTTCGGTAATTTCAACAAATTTCAAATCGATGGGAAATACGGCTGCCGAAACCATACTTGAAAAGAAAAATGTATTACAGAAAAATGAATTTAGATTTATTGAACGTAATTCTCTTTGAACAGGACATTACAGGTCATTGGGTCCCAAAGAATTTTTTACATTTAAAAAAAACTACTAATTATGGCTAAAGACAGCAAACAGTCCTCGGAATTTGAAAGAGAGGCCGTCCCAAAAACCGAATTAAAAAACTGGAAAAGTTTTTTGGGGATGTATGCAGGAGAGCATGCAGCCGGAACTGAATTTATGATCGGTCCACTCTTCCTCACCGTGGGAGTTAGTGCCTTCGATTTACTCGCGGGTCTATTATTGGGAAATTTGATGGCCGTTTTGTGTTGGCGTTTTATCACTGCCAATATTGCAGTCAAAGAACGCTTTACGCTTTATTTCAAATTGGAAAAAATATCAGGAAAAAAATTAGTGAGTTTTTACAATGTGGCCAATGGCATACTGTTTTGTTTTTTAGCAGGATCGATGATAACGGTTTCGGCTACTGCTGTGGGTGTCCCTACTGGTTTGGAAATGCCCAAATTGACAGACGTAATGCCCAACAGTATCACATGGGTCATTGTAGTGATCGTGATAGGGGGGTTGACTACCTGGATTGCTGCGAAAGGCTATGGAATGGTTTCAAAAGCGGCCAACTGGATGTCTCCTTTCATTGTTTTGGCTTTTTTAGCCTGCGGAATATTTGCTGCCAACCAATTGGGAGTCAAAAGTTTTTCTGATTTTATTGCTGTATGGGGAGAAGGGTCGGACCCCTTTCCTGGACAAATTAAATATACTTTTTGGCATGTTTTTATGTGGTCGTGGTTTTGTAATGCTGCCATGCACATCGGGATGTCTGACCTTTCGGTATTCAGATATGCCAAATCCCCTGAATCGGGATGGACTACTGCTGCAGGGATGTATGTAGGTCACTATATGGCTTGGATTGCTGCCTGTTTGTTGTATGCTGTTTATCTTAAATCACCTGAGGCAGCTGCTTTTTTAGCAGAAGGAACTGCCCCACCTGTCGCTCCTGGACCCTTGGCCTATAATGCCATCGGCTGGTTTGGAATTATCGCGGTAATATTGGCTGGTTGGACCACTGCCAATCCTACAATCTATAGATCGGGTTTGGCGTTTCAAGCCATACTCCCCAAATGGTCCATCACACAGGCAACTGTATTGGCTGGATCTGTAGCAACCCTTGCTGGAATTTTTCCAGCCTTTGCCATGAAACTTCTTGATTTTGTTGCAGTATATGGATTTATTCTTGCCCCGGTGGGTGCTGTTATTGTATTTGAATATTTTTTTGCTGAACGATATGGGGTAATTAAAAACTATGCTGAAAAGAAGAATGTGGCTTTCAACAAATCTGTTTTTTTTGCTTGGCTCATTAGTTTTATCCTCTTTTTTGGTTGGTCCCAAACCCAAGATGTATTTCTCTCTTTTTTAACGCTTCCTGCTTGGTTAACTTGTGGAGGGCTTTTTATTATCTTTAGTAAAGTTTTTCAAAAAAAATAATTCAATCTATTGCCATTGTCTAAACCCATACAATACAATCCTCGATACCCCTCAATAGAGGACCTAAGAGCCAAAGCCCAAAAAAAGATCCCTAAGTTCGCATTTGAATATTTGGATGGAGGCTGTAATGAAGACGTCAGCCTCTACAAAAATACGAATGAGCTCCGTAAGGTGGAAATGAAACCCCGCTATTTGGTGCCCTTCAAAGGAGCCAATTTGAAAACAGAGCTATTTGGTCATGAATACGATGCTCCTTTTGGTGTTTCTCCCGTAGGCTTACAAGGATTGATGTGGCCCAAATCTCCTGAAATTTTGGCTAAAGCGGCTTTTGAACACAACATTCCTTTTGTTTTGAGTACGGTTACCACTGCCAGTATAGAAACCATTGCCGAAATTACAGAAGGTAGGGCATGGTTCCAACTCTATCACCCCGCCGAGGATAGAGTAACCCAAGATCTCATCAAAAGAATTGATGCTGTAGCGTGTCCCGTATTGGTGATTCTTTCAGATGTTCCTTCCTTTGGGTATCGCCCAAGAGACATCCGAAACGGATTGTCCATGCCCCCGAGGATGACCCTGCAAAATATATTGAGGGTCATGAAAAGACCAGAATGGGCCTTGAAAACATTGATCAATGGTCAACCCAGTTTTGAAGTCCTTAAACCTTACATGCCCAAAAATCTTAATCTGAGTCAATTGGGTAAATTCATGAACACCACTTTTGAAGGCCGTCTCAATGAAGAAAAAGTAAAAAAATTGAGAGACATGTGGAAGGGTAAACTGGTAATCAAAGGCGTAGAGTCTGAGGCAGATGTTCAGACTGCTATAAGATTGGGATTAGATGGAATCATCATTTCTAATCACGGAGGGAGACAGGTTGATATGGGACAGGCCACCATTACTTCATTACAAACCATCGCTCCCAAATACAAAGGCCAAATCAAAATTATGATGGACAGCGGAATTCGTGGTGGAGCAGACATTGGCAGAGCGCTTTCCTCGGGAGCAGATTTTACTTTTCTGGGAAGGAGTTTTATGTATGGAGTATCGGCTTTGGGCAAAAAAGGAGGAGATCATACCATCTCAATACTGAAAACTCAATTGACTCAAGTAATGGAGCAAATGTGTTGCGAAAAAATCGAAGACCTTCCCAACAGACTCATAAAAGAGGGATTAAATTACTGAGAACCCCCTTTTGTAAATCGTTATCCTACCCTATAGCGATTCAATAAGTCCATATTGAGGTCAAACCCAATTCCAGGAGCATCTGGAACGGTTACGTATCCATCGGAGTCTAATTTTAAATTTGGATAAAATAGCTCTTTGCGGAGTTCGTCAACCTCTGGCGGATAATATTCCAACAATTCTCCGTTGGAGACCGCAGCAACCAGAGGTAGATGAATTTCTTGACATCCGTGAGGCGCAATTTTTATCCCTTTTTCTTGAGCCAATTTTGCCACCGACAAAGCCACATCATAACCCGGGCAAATAGTAGCATCAACATTCAACATGCTTGCTCCTTTGTTTTCAATAAGCGTTTCAAAATCGGCCAGTGTATAATAATTTTCTCCTGCAGCAATGGTGAGACTTGTGGATTCGTTAAGGATTTTGTGTGCCTTGAAATCATGAATTGCCAAAGGTTCTTCAAACCAGTACACCTTGTAGTTTTCCATTTCTTTGGCGTATTCCAAGGCGGTGGGCAAATCAAAAGCACAATTGGCATCAACAAGTAAGTCTATATGAGGCCCTAAGGCCTCTCTTGCTGCTTCCACACGCTTCATGTCTAATGAAATCCCTGCGGTGGGATCACCAATTTTAATTTTAACGGCAGTGGCATTTAACTCGTTTACATTGTAAAGTAACTCCTGCTGCAACTCCTCTATTCCTTTATTTTTTGCGTAATATCCTCCGGCTATGTAAGCCCTTACCCTTTTTTGCTCCCCCCCCAAAAGAGTATGGATGGATTGGTCTTCTACTTTTCCCTTTATGTCCCAACAGGCGATGATTATGGCGCCCAATACTTGAGTGTGCAATCCCGCAGAGCCGAGAATTTTATTTTGTTTCTCCCCCAGCTCTAAAGTCAATTTTTCGGTTTCAAGTGGATTTTTTCCGATTAAAAAAGACTTGTAATACTCTACAAAAGGAGCATAAAAATTATGGGGACGGACCGCAGCAGTCCCTCCATTCCATCCTATACCTTGAATTCCCTGATTGGTGAATAGAGTAACTTTATGCATTCGACCGGGTCCATAAAAATGCATCCCATTCCAAATCCCGGGTCTTTCCCATTCAAATGACTCACTGATAATGTCTGTAATCCTAATTTCCATTTATTCCACTGATTTTATTTAAACGATATAAACTCATGAGGAAACTTATCGGGAACGAATTCCCAAAGAATAGGCAACAAAAAATAAACCATTAAGGCAATGATCATGATTGAAGTCAGGTTCAATATAAAACCCTTTTTCACCATGTCAGGCATTTTCAAATAGCCGGAGCCAAATACAACCGCATTGGGAGGGGTAGCTACAGGAAGCATAAAGGCACATGAAGCCGATACAGAAGCGGCCACCATCAACATATAGGGATGTACATTGAACTCCAAAGCCACAGGAGCTAAAATGGGCAACATCATGGCAATTGTCGCCATATTGGAGGCAATCTCAGTTAAAAAGTTCACCACCGTAATTAATAAAATGAGGAGGAGAAAGAAATTTATAGTGCCAAAAGCAGAAATTTGAGTGCCCACCCATATAGACAATCCGCTGCTGTCAACTGCTTTGGCAAAAGACATTCCAGAACCTAATAAAAGTAATACTCCCCAAGGCAAATTGTGGGTGTCCTCCCATGTTAGAATTTTTTCCTTTTTGTCTTTTGAATTGATCAAGAACAAAAGGGTAGCAAAAAAAATCGATATAATCGTATCATCGATTCTCGGAAAAACATCTTTCAACAAAAAATTCTTTGTAATCCAACAAAAGGCTGCAGCCACAAAAACAAAGCTGACTACCTTTTGCTCGTAAGATATTTTTCCTAATGCCTTTCTCAATTTTGAAATCTCTTCTCTTCCTCCTGGAATACTAATGTCTTTAAACGTAAAGGCAACTCTGGTTAGATAATACCATGAAAAAAAGAGTATGATTAGTGCAAGTGGAAATCCAAAAATAAACCACTCTAAAAAAGATATCTCGATATTGTAAATTTGAGAAATGGCTCCAGCCATAACCATATTGGTTGGAGTTCCAATCAAAGTAGAGACCCCTCCAATAGAAGCACTGTATGCAATTGAGAGCATTAAGGCCTTTGCAAATTTATGGGTATCAGATCCATTGATATTCGGATTGTCTTGTAATTGCTTAATAATGACAATGCCAATGGGGAGCATCATGACCGAAGTAGCTGTATTAGAAATCCACATAGAAAGAAAAGCGGTAGCCACCATAAATCCTAAAATGATCTTCTTCATATCTGTTCCAATAAAATAAATAATATGGAGAGCAATCCGTTTGTGTAAATTCCATTTTTCAATGGCAATCGCAATAATAAATCCACCCATGGTAAGAAAAACAAGCTTATGACCATAGGATGCGGTGGAATCGGCCAGTTCCATTCCATTAGAAAGTGGAAAAAGTATCATGGGAAGTAATGCCGTTACAGATATAGGAAGTGCTTCGGTAATCCACCAAATGGCTATCCAAAGTGAAGAAGCCAAAACCGCTCTGGAAGCATCATTTAAATCTGCTGGATTAAAAAACAAAAGGGTCAAAAAAAACATTGTAGGACCCAAAAAAAGTCCAATTGTTTTAGAAGACATACGCTCTGAGATTTCGAAAAAAATGCGTAAAAATCAAACCCTTGTTTTTTTCAAATGAACAAAAAATATTTCAATAAAAAATGGTTTGACTTATCATTAGATATTAACTAATGTTTTATTTCCCCGATTTTGGAATTATTTTTGTCGTCTATGGAGAAAGTTAAAACATTAATTATTGGAAGTGGACCTGCTGGCTATACCGCAGCCATTTATGCTGCAAGAGCAGACCTTAAACCCCTATTGTACACGGGAATGGAACCGGGAGGTCAGTTGACCACGACAACTGAGGTGGACAATTTCCCGGGCTATCCCGATGGTGTAGAAGGCCCAAGCATGATGGTTGATCTTCAAAAACAAGCCGAACGTTTTGGTACTGAAGTTCGCATAGGACACATCAATAAGGTTGAGTTTTCCAAAGAAGTGGGAGGGATCCACAAGGCTTTTGTTGAAGACGGCACTGAAATTCATGCAGACACTGTGATCATCAGTACCGGTGCGACGGCCAAATACTTGGGCCTACCCAGCGAACAAAAACTTCGTGGAGGAGGCGTATCTGCCTGTGCAGTTTGCGATGGCTTCTTCTACAAGGGACAAGATGTAGCCATTGTAGGCGGGGGGGATACTGCAGCAGAAGAAGCAACCTATCTTGCCAACATCTGTTCTAAGGTAACCATGCTGGTCAGAAAGGATCAAATGAAAGCCTCAAAAGCCATGCAGCATCGTGTAACCAATACTCCCAATATCGACTTGCGATACAACCACGAAATTGACGAAGTGATAGGAGATCAAGTAGTTGAAGGACTCCGGATTTTAAACAACAAGACTGGTAAAAAGGAAGAAATTAAAATTACTGGACTTTTTATCGCCATTGGTCACAAGCCCAACACAGAAATTTTTCAGGATCAACTGGACATGGACACCGAAGGCTACCTGATTACGAAGGGTAAATCGACCAAAACCAACCTACCCGGAGTATTCGCCTCTGGTGATGTTCAAGATAAAGAATATAGACAAGCGGTAACGGCTGCGGGAACAGGTTGTATGGCCGCTTTAGACGCAGAGCGTTATCTCCAAAGTTTATAGATTAATTTTCATCTAAGTTTTGGGCCTCGAAGTGGGTCAGATTTTGATCCTCAAAACCATATACCAAATTGATTGGGTTACAACATATTTCACAGTCTTCAACATATTCTGTTTGGACCAATGAGGAATCCAATAACATGGAGATTTCCTCCCAACAATAAGGACATTGAAAGAAATGCTCAAACATTAGCTTTGGTTTAGATTTTCAAGTGAGGCCACAATTCCCTCCCACTTTTCCATATGTTGTGTCAATCGTTTTTTCTTCTCTTGATAGCGATCAAAAAAATCGGGCGTACTGATGGTTTGATTATAATTAATTTCCAATTCCATATCAATGGCTTTAATTTCTCGCTCTAATGTTGCAATCTGATCTTCGACTTTACTGAGTTGATTTTTGAGTGATTTTTCCTTTTTCTGAAGTACATAATCGTTTTCTTTTAGATCGGTAGATTTACTTTTGCGCTCCGTTTTTTCTAAAGCTTTTAAGGAATCGAGTTTTTTGTTTTCCAAATAGGTGTTGACGTCGTCCAAATAAAGTTTGGTTTTCCCGTCCTTAAACTCTAGTACCTGATTACACAAACCCGACAGAAAATCGCGATCGTGAGAAACCAATAAAAGAGTTCCCTCAAAATGGATAAGTGCTTCTTTTAATATTTTTTTAGTCTGAATGTCCAAATGATTGGTTGGCTCATCCATAACCAATACATTAAAGGGTTGGAGTAGTAATTTGCACAATGCCAATCGATTCCGTTCTCCTCCAGAAAGTACACTCACTCTTTTGTCAACGGCGTCTCCTTTGAACAAAAATGCTCCCAAGAGGTCTCTTACTCTGGTCCTGTTTTCTGCTGTAGCAGCCTCCTGAGCCACCTCTAAGACCGTCTTTGAAGCTTCTAAGGTTTCCGACTGGTTTTGAGCAAAATAGCCTATTTTAACATTATGACCCAATCTAAGATCGCCCGTTCCTTGAATCACAGAAACCAACAACTTGGCCAAGGTAGATTTCCCTTGCCCGTTTTGACCTACAAAAGCCATTTTGGTTCCTCTTTCTATAAATAGATCTACGTCGTTTAATACTTTTTTATCCCCATAGCTTTTTGCCAGATTTTTGGTTTCAAAAATCATTTTTCCAGGCTGCAAGGCAACGGGAAATTTAAGCTTCATAACATCCGTTTCCTCAGCATCAATTTCGATGCGTTCCACTTTATCTAATTTTTTCATCAACGATTGAGCCATACTGGCTTTAGAAGCTTTGGCTCTAAAACGTTCAATGAGTTTTTCGGTCTGAACAATTTGCTTTTCTTGATTTTTTTGAGCCGCTTGTTGTTGAATACGCATTTCCTCTCGGAAAGTCATGAATTGGGTGTAAGACTTTTTTAAATCAAAATGTCTTTTATTGACGATTTCTATCGTACGATTGGTAACCTGATCCAAAAACATAATATCATGAGACACCAAAATGACAGATCCCTTGTATTTCATTAAAAATTGTTCCAACCACTCAATAGAGTCAATATCCAAATGGTTGGTGGGTTCGTCAAGCAATAAAAGATCATGAGATTTGAGAAGGATCTTTGCCAATTCAATTCGCATTCGCCAGCCTCCAGAAAAGGTGGCGGTCAACTGATCAAAATCTTGGGTAGTAAAACCCAGACCAACCAATATTTTTTCCGTCTGTGCTTGGTATTGATACCCTCCCAAAACATCAAACTCGGTTCCCAAATCACTTAACTCTTGAATGAGTTCTTGATAGGCTTCGCTTTCGTAATCGGTTCGAGTGTTGAGTAGTTTGCCCACTTCTTCTTGACGGGACTGATTTTTTAAAATTTCAGGAAAGGCTTGAAAGGTTTCCTCCAATACCGTTCGGTGGTTTTCCACTTCCAGTTCTTGAGGCAAATACCCCATTGTCGCCTTTTTTTCAAGCGTCATCACCCCTTCGGATGGACTGTTCTCTCCGGCCAACAGTTTGAGTAAGGTACTCTTACCGGCTCCATTTTTTCCGATGAGACCAATCCGATCTCCACGGCCGATTCTGAAAGATAGGCTTTCAAAAAGCACTTCTCCACCAAAAGAAACCCCTAAATTTTGAACATCAAGCATGGTTCATTTTTCAGTTGCGAAAATACTTATTTTCAAAACGTTTTATATCGGCTTCTGGGGGTAGTTTTTGGTTAATTTCTATAAACTCGAAAAGCCAGTGGGACAACAAGGGAGACATCAATACGCCTCGCGTACCTAATCCATTCAAAACATATACATTGTCATATCGAGGATGCCTTCCCAATAAAGGTCTCCTGTCGCTTACTGTTGCTCGAATCTGAGCTTTATGTTGAAGGATTTGGAAAGGAGATTTCAAAAATTGATTGAGCTTTGAAAGCAACCAATGCTTCCCTATTTCAGTTACTTGAGTGGTTTTATCTACTCTGTCAAAAGTAGCTCCTACCCAAAACTTATGCTCTCCCATAGGGGATAAAAAAATAGGCCCTTTAAAAATAACCTCCTCATTGAGCGTGTCGCACTCAATCACGAGAATTTCCCCTTTAGAGCCCATCAAGGGCAAATAATTAAAATAAGGATTTTTTATCCCCTGATACCCCTCACAAAAAACAATCTTATCTGCTTGAATATCCTGATATTTAATATACTCCTTATGAATTTCTAGTGCCTGATGGTTTAATTTGTGTTCTACAAACTGATCGGGAATCATTTTTTTTTGGTAGAGGGTCAAAAGCACTTCATTGTCAACCCTGGCAGTCTGAATGAGCTCACCATAAGCAAAAGGAGCGACGATACCAAGATGTTTTTTAGCCGTAACCAATTCTTTATTTAAGTAGTTGTCAAGAGGAGGAACTGAAGCAGCAATGCCCCATTCATTTTGCTCTTGTATGCTGTTCAGTATTCTGTGTATAGGTAGAAGATGAATTACATTGGTTTGAACCAATGCTTCTAACTCATCATAAAAAGGGAGAGCATAGTTTAAAAATTCTTCGGCTTTCCAAACGGGTTTGAATCGTTTTAAAACAGTTGGATTAATAATACCCGCAGCCATGTGAGAGGCACTTTTCTCGCTGGGAGCCATTACCACAAAGCTTTTTTTACGTCTTCGCAATTGCTCAGAGTAATTCATTCCGGCAATCCCAAAACCGACAATAAGCGTATCAATTTTCATAAAACAAAAAAAGCGTTACCAAAAGATAACGCTTTAAAATTATAGGGTTTTGTGTTTAATTGTTCCACAAGTCTTGTTCGAAATCACGAATTTCAGATTTAATTTTTTCAGATTCTAACAACATTCTCAAAGCGTCCTCATAAATGTAATCCTTCACCTCTCGATCCTCATACACATTTTCTTCTTTGTAAATGGTAGAACTGAATCTTCTTGAATTCAATAGATGGTCGTAGGTAATAGGCTGTGAGGAATTTCTACTGTTAAACACTTTATTTTTGTTCAAAGACAACCTAGCATCTGGGAACCAAACCCAGAATAGTTCGACCAAATCTTCCTGTTCCCCATTGGCAGTTTTGACGGCAACATCGGGTGCAACAGGGCAAAGGGCTAACAATCGATATTTGAGTTCACCCAATCGCTTGTCAACGTACCATGTTCCTTTGATCTTATATTGTCGGATCTCGGCTGCAGTAATTCGTCTGCGCTCAATGAATTGAGGATCTACAAAACCATCTGCGTTGAATTGTTCATATCCTGCATCGGTGGTATCTACCGCCACCAATCTTTCCTGAATTTCTTCATAGGTCAGTTTTTCATGGAAATAAGCAGATTTGTAAACTTCCTTGATATTGTTATTGCTGAGATTTTTTTTGAGCACGTCAAAAAGGGATCTTCTCTCCGGTCCTAAGTTGAGCGTATCTGTTGGATAGTAATAAGGAAAATTAACCCTTTCATCCAAATCAATGATTTCCCAAACCGTCTTGGACCACATTACGTCTCTATCGTCAACATATCCATAAGCCAATGGGGTTTCATCATTTGTTTCTCTCTGTTGATCATTAAGACTTCCTATGTCTTGCGGCACTCTTGCATTCAAAAGATTGGCTTGACCATTCACGGAAAGAATTCCTCCGACGATAAAGGTGATTAATGATAAAAGAGAAAAAGCTCGGCTCATGACTTTATAATAATTAGTTGACCAACTCACAAATCACAGGTGATATTTTCTTGAATTTATAAGATGGGTTTTTTGGGTTAACCACCTTGATGTCGAAAATCTGAACCGACTGTCCACTCTTAGCTCTTCTCAAGGCACTTTTGGCTCGAGCATCCAGTTTGTCTCCGTTAATACTGATGGTCGGTTGGCCTGGAACTTTGAATTTAAAACTTACCGTTTGAAGGGTAATGTCAAAATCAAAATCTTCCAAAATTGCACCGATAGAAGAAATTTCCAAACTGGCTTTAGGAATAGAGATAGAACCTGATTGTTTTCTCACTGTTCCTTGTGGAGCGGGAATATCTTTGATTCTAAAGGTGGTAGTCGTAGAAACTCTTTGACCGTCGGGTAAACTTCCGCTCGCAGAGATATTAATTTCTCTTCCTTGCCCAGGGATCATGTTGTACTTACTCCCTCTTACCTTAACGAGTCCAGGTGCAGAGGCACTTACTTTATTGTCAGGAATACCCGGGATAGAGATGGTCATGGGATTTTCGACACCGCGATACACCACATTCATCTTATCGGCAGAAATTACCGCTGAATTGGGTTTAGCAATGACCGCAAAAGATTGATTCACAGGAATCTTAGATTCAACCCCTTCATTGAGGAAAACCAAACTTCCTTTAATCTCATGGTCTCCAGGATTTCCAGCACCTACCTTTAATTGTATTCCTCCAGCAATAAGCTCGTAATCATTCTCTGTGAGGGGTCTTCCGTCAATGGTCAGATCCACTCGATTGGGATTTTGAGCCCCCCCTTTTCTACCTAAAACAATACTCCCATCAAAAGTTTCTCCTTGATAGTATGCGCCCTTTTCCGTTTTCAACAAACTGATGTAGTTGGATTCATTTACCGTAGAAGACATTTTGAGTTCTTTCCCCATAAGGGTAATCAATACGTCATGTTCTGTCTGTCGGATATCATTTTGCATCATCGAAAACTTTGCCAAAGAGGAGACCAAGGGAAAGCCTTGATAATTGGAATTGAACCAAGGTTCTTCTTGTCCGTCTCTATTGATAATATTATCATTTTCGTCGCCTGTAAAAAAACGAGCTTCAACCATTTCGATGTACTCCGGATATTGACTTCCAAAAACTTGAATGACCCTCATTTTATAATTTTTGATCATGTCCAGAAACTCAGTAGCCGCCTCATCCGATCCTTCTTTAAAAAAGATTACATCGAGGCTTTCTCCTTTGTCCATCTGAGCATATTCTTTCAAATCAGGATCTTTTTCTCGTTGTTTTTCAGTTATTGTTTCAATGATCTCAGAGATTCTGGTGTAAAATTCATCAGAAACCCTTTTTATTTCTTTTCCCGTGCGGTCGTGACCTATCCACTTACCTCCTTTTTCAACAGCATTTACAGCAATATTTTCGTAAAGATTATTATTACTATCTGCTACCCTAGAATTGGCATCTGTAATTTTGACATACATTTGGCCAAAACCATCTAAGACCTCCTTACTTACATTCAAAGCAAGCATGGTAATGAATACCAAATACATCAAACTGATGAGTTTCTGTCTGGGTGTTTCTTTAGCTCCAGCCATTTTTCTATCTTATTTTTTATTCATTGCATTGAGCATACCATTGTACACTTGATTCAATGACGCTAAATTGGAAGATAATGCTTCCATTTGTTGTTTGAGTTTGTCTGCATTTTCAGCAATTTTATCGTTGAAAGCCGCATGGTTCCCAGAAGAATTGACTTGCTCAGCATAGACTTTGTTGAGTTGCTCCAATTTTTGAGTGGCAACAACCAGTTGCTGGCTGTAACTTGATGATGATGAAACCGCATCTGCCGCAGGAGTCAAAGCCTGTGCTGAAGCTTCAAGATTTTTAATACTCTTAGTGAGATTATTCATCAAAGCGACATCTATTTTGGCTTCTTTAAGTATTTCATCGATTTTAGAAGACAGTCCAGATTCTCCACCTCCAGTGGCTTTTTGAGCTCCCCCTTTTAGCTTTTTTACAAAGTCATCGTGTTCTTCTTTGATCTCACCTGTATTCAAAGCAGATACTGTAAAAATAAGTGCTTCGGTTCCCAAACCTAATCCCAGAACCAAACCTCCAGTAATGGGGCCTATTTCTAAGTGAAGAATTTTGAAAAGTGCACCGATAATTACAACTGCTCCTCCCAAACCAAATAGCATATGCATCGCTACTTTTCCTCTTAATCTTTTTTTCAATAATTGATCTTCCATTTGTATTGTTTTATAGTTGTACTAAATTTATGGTCTTTGTTTATTTAATTTTAACTTTAGAGGTACCTAGATAATCCTGAACAGTTCTAAAACCAATGTAGCTTCTCGCCGTATCAGAATACTCATAATCTCTTGAACTGACTCTTAGATAATAGGCTACATCTTTCCATGACCCCCCTCTAACTACTTTTCGGGATTCGGTTTTTAGGGACATATTAGGATTGAGAGAAGATACGTACTCATAGGCCCCTGAGTCGTAGGAGGAACTGGTCCACTCCGAAACATTACCGGCCATATTGTAGAGGTTAAAATCGTTGGGCAAATAGGATTTAGCTTCGACAGTATACACCGCTTGGTCGGCTGCATAATCTCCCCTGAGCGGTTTAAAGTTGGCCAAAAAACACGCTCTGTCATTCAGCAAATACGGCCCACCCCATGGGTAGGTTCCAGAGGGTATTCCTCCACGAGCAGCATATTCCCACTCGGCTTCACTCGGAAGTCTGAAATTATTCACCAACGGCTTCCCTTTAGATTTTTGATAACTATTTTTATAATGTGTTCTCCAATTGCAAAATGCTGAAGCCTGCACCCATGAAATTCCAACAACCGGATAGTCTTGAAAAGCAGGATGAGAGAAATAATCGTTGTGCATGGGTTCGTTATAGGAATAAATAAAGTCCTTGATCCATACAGTAGTATCAGGGTAAATCTGAATTTCTTCTTGCTTGATATAGGGTTTTCGATCAATAAATTTTTGACGTGTTCTTTTGGACTCTGCTGCCGCACCTTCTGCATCAAACCAAGTATATTTGTAAATCAGTTTGGACACATCAATTTTCATTTCTCCGTTGTACCATAACTCGGGAGGGAGATACATAGAATCTAATACTTCGGCATAGGCTTGATCGGGATAATCCCCCGTTTCCCAATAGATATCGTTATCCCAGTTCAGAGGTCTTCCTGCGTAGATGTCTTCGCTAAGATCATAGTAATTGGCACGCATGTACTTTTGAAACTCATTCAAATCTGCAGTATCGGCGTCTTTAAAGGAAAATTCTCCAATACCATCGGTATTGTCCTCCCCCAATTCCAATTCATCGGCCTTTCTGGCCAAAAGCGCCATAGTAACCGAATCTTTTACCCAATTCACAAACTGACGGTATTCGCCATTAGTAATTTCGGTCTCGTCCATGTAGAAGGATGGAACCGTAACGGTTCTGGCAGCTGCGTTATTCAAGCGGGCTACGTCTTCGTCAGATTTACCCATAATGAAAGCACCGCCTTCAATGAGGGTCATTCCATAGGGTTTTTCGGGAAACCATTTCTTTTGATTCACCCCTATTAACTCACCTCTGTTTTTCTTACCACAACCGAGAACGGTTAATACTATTATAAACAATAAAAGGAGTCTTTTCTTCACAATTCGCGAAAGAAGGTGTTGGTTATATAAGTGTAAAACTAAATATTTTTTCACTATATTAATGATTCTATATCAAAATTAAAACCCTTAGCAGGTTCAATTGACAAAAATAGGAATTTATATTTCATTTACTTTACTAAATTCTTTTTGTTGCCTTCCACCATCTATCGGGTATTTTATCCTCGCAAGCATCCAGATAATCTTGGTGCGTGCATGGTAATAACGCTGTTGTTTTATTTTTATTATTCAAATGGTTTTGGTTTATTATTTCCATCCACCATCGACCACTCTTTTCGCTTTGGTAAAAAACCAACTCAATATCTGACAAAGCGACTGTATATCTGATGAAGCCAGTACTTGTGAGTACTGGATATTCATCAAATCTACGGGTATAACCTTCTATAAAATACCATACGATTTGTGCCAATAATTGATGAGAAATATTTGAATTTAGGAGTTCAAAGACCCCGAAAATATGAATTTTATCGCTAATCCCAACATAACGAGCAAGCGCACACATGGTTCTTGCATCAATTCCATTGGGGTTGCCCGAAGGATGATTGGTAGCTTGCCAACTGAGGGATTTCATATCAAATCCAGCCATATTCGCATCTCTAAAAAAGGGTTCGGACAGTCTTACATCGTCTAACAAAGCTCCCAGCCGGACTGAATCGAAGTGGAGTTTTTCCATCAGGTCCAACTCCTCTTGCGCTACACAATAACTCTGATAACCCAAGTTAGTAAAATTGTACAGGAAATTGGGTTG